>NZ_JAGIQE010000011.1:0-229926 GCF_017815075.1 Burkholderia sp. AcTa6-5
TGACGTCTTTAAAGTCAGGCGTCAGATTACGCAATCCCCCTCAAACGCTCCACGGTTTCCCGCGATGAACCATTTTTTTGCCCGGCATTTTCCGCCGCGCGACAACGCCGCTCATCGGCAATACATGGACGACACGGATTCGAGGGAAACGACGCGATGGGATTCGCCGAGCGGGGCCGAAGGCCCCGGCAGCGGCCATCAGTCTCTTTCGAGCAGGCGCCGCATGGCAAGGCGCACGTAGGGATCGCTACTGTCCTCGTGCGCCGTCGCATAGCCATGCCACGACGGATCATCGAGGACTTTCAGACAGATTGCCTTCAGTTCGGGCGCGCGATCGTCGGGCAATCCGTTCACGATCTGCCACGCATCGTGCGGACGCCCGCGCACCAACGCGATCGTCACGGCGAACACGTGCACCTCGCGCGTTTCGGGGTAGACATCGTGCATGCGCGCCAGCAGCGCCTCGGCCTCGTCCAGCTCGTTGGCCTCGATATGCTCGATGATCGCCTGCGCGATGGCCGGCGCATCGGCCGGCAGTTCGGTAAGAAGCTCCATCATGCTCGTCACCGTCCGTGCATCAGGCTGCGCCCGTGCCTGAGGTCAGCGTTCGCACCGCCTCCTTGCCGCCCGCCAACGCGAGCGCGGTAGCGGCGCCCTCCGGCGTCAGGTTTTCCGCGAGCGCCGTGCCGCCCTCGAGCGCCTCGAGCCCGCCCTTCGCAATGGCCCCCGCCCCCGCAAGGGCTTCCTTCGGGTTGCCGCTCAGCAGCCCCTTGCCGAACGTCGCCGCGCCGTGCAGCGCGTTGCCGACACCATTGAGGACACCCCCGGCAGCCTTGGTGACATCCCCGACTACGCTCTTCACAATATTGCCGATGAAGCTCATTCGTTTTCTCCTTGATCGTGAACGAAACGCGCGTTCGATGAAACGCGCGACACCGAACCGCGTGAAGGCGGCCCTCGTTCCAATCTAATGAATGCGGATGCGAAAGCGTTCGCGCGCGCGAAGCCGCACCGCGAAAACCGAATGAGCGACACCCGCGAGCCGGCTCGGCGGCATGCCGCCGCGAACCCGCTTCGCCAATCCGGACGATGCTTCGCGCGGTTCACGGGAGTGTCATGACCGGCCCGCACAGTCCAGTCCATCTTGTCTCCTGGTCGAGAACATCATGGCGCCCCCACCCAAGCTCCAGTTCCGGTCGCATGCGATCGAATCCGCCGCCCTCACCCGCACGCCGAGCGACCCCGGCCCCTCCACGGGAGCGAAACCCGCGCCGGCGCCGACCCGGCGCGCAAGTGCCGGCGCGCTCATGGACGAACTCGGCAGCCTCGGCAAGCGCCCGTGCGCGGAAGGCCCGCCCGCCGCGCCCGCCGCGCCCGCTGCGCCCGCTGCTCCCCGGCCCGCGGCGGCTATCGCGGCGCAGAAGCCCGGGGTGGACGACATCGGCGCATTCGTGCCGGGTGCCGGCGGCAAGGGCCGGCGCTTCGCCGATTTCGCGCACGCGATGGGCGTCAACCGCAAAGGCATGACGTTGACGGCCTTCGCCGCCAAGCGGCCCGCGAAAGACGGCCTGAACGGCGCATCGACGGCCGCGCACGGACAGTTCGGCTACGACGCGGCGCCCGCCACCGACCTCGTGAACGCGCTGGCCTCGGGCTCGAACGCCGCCGCCGCGCATTCGATTCATAGCCGTTACGAAAACAAGGTCAAGGCGATGCTCGCCGCCGACGTCGAACGCTTCGAGCACCCCGAAAAATGCCCGCCGGGCGCGCCGATCCCCAACCGGGTCGACAACCTGCTGCTGACGAAAAACAGCAACGGAGAATGGCAATACGACAAAGGCAAGCTCTCGCGCATTGCGCGAGACGACGCGCATCCGCTCACGCAGCATGCCCGCGACGTATTGACCGCCATGAGCATCGCGGAGAACAAGGGCAAACAACGTAACGGCGCGCTCTACCAGTCGGTCACGTCCGCCATCGGCCTGACGGCAAGCGGGCTGCTCATAGGCGGCTCGCACGGCGCGCTGGCGCCGCTCGCGGCATCCGGGCACCTGACCAACGCGGTCAAGGAAGCGCTCGATTTGAAGAAGCCGTTTGTCGAAGGACGGCAAAACCTGCGCAATGCGAAGGCCGCCACGATTCAACGCTACGTCGACACGGTATTGGCCCCGCACGACTACACGGGTCAGACGCGGGACGAGCGCCTGCGCGCGGCGCTGCAAACGAGCCGTGCGAAGATCGTCGATCTGCGCGCCATGGAGGCGCGGCCGGAGGACGAAGGCCTGCCCGCGGACTTGCGCAGCCCGCAGGCGCAGGCGGGTATCTATGCGTCGCTCTACGACGACGCACGCCGCTATGCCAACGGCACGACGTCGTTCGGCAAGCGCCTGATCTCGGGCATGCACGCCGAAGACAAGGCGAAGGTACACAAGGATGCCGAGCGCGACATCGTGGTCAAGCACATTCTGTCGATGGTCACCCGGAGCATCGGGCGCCTCGATCCAGCCTCGCTTGCGGCGCTCGCGGGTGCCGACATGGCAGTCGATGCATCAGGCTCGCAACGCGCCAGGCAAGCGCTCGCGATCGTGGCCAACCATCCGCGCGCGAGCCGCAATCGGGATCTGATCGCCGCGCACACGCTACTGACGGACAGCGGCATTCCGAAGGGCGAAGCGGCGCTGCTGCTTTCGCAGCTTGCTCGCGCGCGGCGCGAAAAACCGCAAGAAGCGCCGGCGCCGCGCGATACATCGGCTTCCAGCCGGAGCGCCGCCCCGCTGACCGAAAGCGAGCGGCTCAAACAGATCGCCAACATCATCGGGCAGCCCGGCCTCACGGCAACCGCCGCCAAGACGGCGGAGGACGCCATCAAGAAAAACCTCGGGCTGAGGTCTTGACGCGCGGCGCGGCGTCAGGCGCAATAGCGACGCCGTCGCCGCGGCACGCAGTCGGCGATTGATTTGCCGGTTCGCGGCACTCGACGAAACTTCGGAATGCGCGGGCTGTCCTCCACCGTGCGCGCTTACCGTGAAGCGGGGTGGCCGTCATCGCCGTCCATGCCGCCATGACCTTCACTGCGAAAGGGAGAACCGATCATGCGATTCGCGTTCGCCGGCTTCGATCGCTGGCGCGTCGTCTTCGACGCGTTCGTGGCCGCCGGCTGGGAGCCCGTGGCGCTCTACTCGATTCCGGTCGACAACCGGCTCGACTTCAATAGCGAGCTCGTCGAGCGCGCGGACAAGCTGCGCATTCCGGTGCAACTGTCACGCATCGACGAAGACGATCTGCGCTGGCTCGCCGAACGGCAATGCGAGGCGCTGATCGTGGCCGGCTACAACTGGAAGATTCCGGCGTGGCAACCCTATCTGCGCCATGCGGCGAACTTTCATCCGTCACCGCTGCCCGACGGGCGCGGCCCGTACCCGGCCATGCGCGCCATCCTCGAGGGGCGGCGCGAGTGGGGCATCAGTTGCCATCGAATCGATGCCGATTTCGATACCGGGGACATCATCGATTCCGAATGCTTTCCGCTCGATGCCGACGAATGGCACGAGACGCTGCAACTGAAGCTGCTGATGGCCGCCCGTCGGCTGGCCACGCGCGGGGCCAGCGACTTCGATCGGCTCTGGAACGAACGGCGTCCGCAAGGCGCGGGCAGCTACTGGCCGCGCCTTGCCGATGCCGAGCGCACGATCGATTTCGCGCGGCCCGTGGCCGAGGTGATGCGCGTCGTGCGGGCCTGCGGGAACGTCGAATCGATCGCGCCGCTCTTCGGCACGACCGTCCACGTGCGGCGCGCCACCGCGTGGCAGGAAGCACACACGTACGAGCCCGGGCAGATCGTGCATCAGTACCGGCGCTGGGTCGTGGTCGCCGCGCAGGACGGCTTCGTCGCGTTGCTCGAATGGAGCCCGCTGAACGCGTCCCTTCGTCAGCAGATGGGGGGCTGAATCCGGACATCGGTTGAGCCGGTAAACAACGAAGCGGCCGCGCTGCGGTGTTTCGCAGCGCGGCCGCCGATTGTCGTCGATTGTCGCTTCCTGCAGCCCCCGATCGGTGGCCGCTCGGGTCGCCGATCGGGATGATCGCCGGAACGGCCGGCGACGTTACTTCGTGCTGACGCCGGCGATCGTACCCGTGTGAATGCCGGTGATGTTCTCGAAGGCGACCGCGGCGCGCGTCTTGCCCGGCGTCAGCACGTTCGCGCCGCCCAGCGCATCCGACAGCGCCTTGCTCGCGTCGTGGCTGATCTTGCCGCCGCCATGCGCGTTCGCCGTCTGCTGCAGTTGCGCGCCGATCGCCGCCGCATCCGACTGGCTCAGCTTGCCCGACTTCACCGCGTTGGCGAGCGTCTTCGCCGCGGCATTGCCGTCGCCGTGCGACAACGCGCTTTCCATGGCCTGGAAGTCGGCGCCATCCTGCGCGTTGAAGTTGGCCAGCGCCTTGCCTTCATCGGCCATCTGCAGCGACTTGCCGTCCTTCAAGAGGTCGCCCGTACCGGGCGTGAAGCCTGCCGTCGCGCCCGTCGTCGGCAAGCCACCCGTCGTCGGCAGCGTATTGGTGTTCGCCGGAAAACCGCCCGTGCCGGGCAAGCCGCCGGTCGTCCCCGGCTGCGCCGCCGCGCCGCCCGCGCCACCCGTTGCGTTGCCCGCCGCGCCGAGTCCGCCTTGAGCCGCCCATTGGAAATTGCCGACCGCGGACTTGCCGTCGGTGCCCGCCACGTCGTGCGTGTCGATCTGCTGGTAGGCACTCGGGTTCGCGAGCATGGTCTGCGCCGCTTGCTGCACCGTGGGCGGCGTGCCGCCGTCGGCGTTCGTCGCGAGTTTGTACATCGTGTTCGGGTCCGACGCGTTGATGCCATGCTGCCCCATGTACGAGGCCAGCACGCCCGCCGCGTTTTGCACCGTCATCCCCCCGGTGCCGCCCGGCATGGCGCCTGCGCCCCCCATGCCGCCGGGCGTCGCTCCCACACCACCGGGCGTTGCCCCCATACCGCCGGGCATTGCGCCCGCGCCGCCACCGGGCATGCCGCCGGCGCCGCCCGCACCGCCCGGCATGCCGCCGGCCTGCCCGTTCTGCCCGTTCTGCCCGCTCTGCATCTGCTTGAGCAACTGGCTGATGAGGCCGATGAGATCCTTGAGCACGTCCTGCGTCGAGCCCGTCGAGGCACCGTTGGTCAGCCGTTGCAGGTAGCTCGCCGGATCGGTGGGGTAGGTGGTCATATTCGGAACGTTCAGATTCATGATGTTTTCTTCCTGTCGGGTAAGTGTTTGCGTGACCGTGGGTACTACGAAGCAAAGTCAGTCTAGGTTGCTGTCGCTGCTACAAGCGCACCGATGCGAAGGCTGCAATCGAAATGCGAATCGCCCGGCGCGCGGAAAACGTGAAAACGGATGCTCATGCGCGGACCCACGTCATCGACGCGGAGAATCCGCCGTTGTCGGCCGGCACGCCGTGCGTGCTCGCCGGTGCGTCGGTGGACGCAGGCGCTTGAACGCCGACGTCGAGCTTGGCGGCACGCTCGAGCAGACGCGCGCCGATTTTCGCGCCCTCGATGCTTTCGCGTTGGTCGGCCGCGCTGAGCGCATAGCTGTGCCACAGCGGGTCTTCGAGGCCGAACAGACACACCGCCATCAGTGCGGTATGAAGCCCCGAGCGCTTCGCTTCGGTGTCGTCGTCTTCGAGCACGCGGCGCGCGTCTCCCCATGCCTGGCGCCGGACGTAGCGCCACGCGGCGACCGTCCCCGCCCCGGGCCATTTCGGCCAAAGCACGCGGATCGCTTCGAGGAGATCCTCGAAGTCGGCTTCGTCGTCGAGCTGCGAAGCCGTCCACAGCACCTTGGTTAGGCCGCCGGCAATCTCGTCCCTGCATCCTGTGTAAGTCACGATGTCCTCGTCTGCTGGAGTGCTGCAATCAAAAAGCGCACGGCGGCGCCGCGCACAGCCGTGCCGCGCTTGCTGCCGGCTCGTGCGGTGGACGTCCCCTGGCGGTTAGTCTCTTGTATCGGGTCGGCTTTCGCCGACGCGATGCGAACGGAACGATCGGGATGCGAAGCGAGCACGGAGAAGAAAACCGACCGCGGCGATGGGATCGATCGGTGCGATAGGCCGGATCGTTCGCCGTGTATCGAAACGCGGAGGATTTGCTCGATGCTCGGCGTCGAAGAAGGTCCGCCATCGGTCGATACACCCCGGCCATCGGCCAGGCTGTGCCCGTCGAATCGCCACCGGCGACCGATGCAGCGTCCGCAGGCAGTCGGCTCCTGAAATGGAGCGATCACCACGGACAGGAGGCGCAGTCCATGATGTCAGGATGAGCAAGTGCAGAACGCTCGCAGCCCGCCGGGGCCGTTGCTTCAGTTCACGGATGAACGCTGGCGGTTCTTCCCAAGGAAGCGCTGGATGATTGCTTGACGTGCGAACGCTGCTTCGAGCGTGGCAACACAAGCTGTAGATGATCGACGTACCGCGCCGGATTCGCGCCGGTGCGATGGCCCAAGACCATTTCGGCGTCGAGTATTGCGTTGATACGGCCGCGTACGCGACGGGCGGTTTCTGGCTTCTTCGTCCATATCGCTTGGAGCCGCAGAAGCCGCCGGAATGCGCGCAAAGCCATGACTGGCGGAAGGCAGCAGGAGTCGAACCTACCCAGGAGTGTCTGACACCCCCAACTGGATTTGAAGTCCAGCCGTACCACCGGATACGAATGCCTTCCGTGGGAAAAAGAAACCGAAGAACGACGAGCGCCTACGCCTGAATACCCACCCAACCGCTATCAGGCCGCAGGTAGTGAAGATCGCGGTGGAAGCGAGTATACCCAACCCGATCGAAGAACTCGAGAATCTGGATCGCGCGCTTGCGACCGAGCCCCGTCGCATCGCGGAACGTCGCCGCATCGAGCCCGCCGCCGCGCGACGGCGCGAGATGCGCGACCAGTTCCGCCAGTTCGCGCGCGACGTCGGCATGATAGAACAGGTCGCGCACGACCTGCTGCACGTCGCCGCGCCGTGCGAGCTTGCGCAACAGCGCGCGCACCGCGTCCTCGGCCGCGCCCGTGTCGCGCGCCAGGTCGCGCACCCACGGCGGATCGAAGCGCCCCGCGTGAATCAGCGGCAGCAGTTGCCGCGCCAGCGCTTCCTCGCGCGGCTCGAGGCTCACCGAATGCGACGGCAGATGCAGCCACGGCCCGCTGCGCACGACTTCGCCGCCGGACACCAGCACGTCGACGAGCGCGCGCCACAGCGCATCGCCAGCGAGCGGCGCAGCCATCCGCCGCAGGCGCGCGGCGTCGAGCCCCTGCTCGTCGGGCATGCGCTCGTGGTACGCACGCAGCGTCTCGACCGCCCGCGTCTGCAACGCACGCCAGTGCGCATGCGAAATCACCGCGCCTTCGTTCGACGCGGCATCGCGTCGCCCGATCGCCAGCGCATCGCCGGGCAACGCCAGCACATTCGGCGCGAACCCCGTCAGATGCGTGAGCGTCGCGCGCGCGATGCCGAGCGGCGCCTGCGCGAGCAGCGCATCGACGCGCCCTTCGTCGAGCCACGCCGCGAGCGCATCGAGCCACGCGCGACGCGCAGGCGTGCGGCGCTTGCGGGCCGGCCCGAACGGATCGAGCACCCGGCCGCCGCCGACGGTGCGCGTCGCCTGCGGATTGCGGACGATGAAGCGGTCGCCCGGCAGCGCGAACACGGGCTCGTCGAACACCAGTTGCACGCGCATCCGCTGGCCGGCCGCGAGCGTGTCGCCGTCGAGCAGCGCGACGTGGGCCACGCGATGCAGCGTGCCGAGATGCACATGCAGCGGCGCCCAGTGGGTCAGCGTCAGCCCGGCGTCCGCGAGCAGCGTCAGCTCGACGTCCAGGCGCGGCGACGTCGCGACGAGCCGCGCGTCGGCGACGGTGTCGCCACGCTCGACGTCGGCCTTGTCGACGCCGGCCAGGTTCAGCGCGCAACGCTCGCCCGCGCGGCCGCCCTCGACCGGCCGGTTCTGCGCATGGATGCTGCGCACGCGGGCCGCGCCGCCCGTGCGCACGATCGCGAGCGTGTCGCCCGTCGCGACGCGGCCCGCGAACGCGGTACCCGTCACGACAGTGCCCTGCCCGGCAAGCGTAAACACGCGATCGACCGCGAGCCGGAACAGCCCGTCGTCGCGACGCGCGCGCCACGCGATCGCCGCGTCGGCGAGGTGCTGCTTCAACGCGGCGACGCCCGGATCGTCGGCCACGGTCGCACGCGTTTCGAAGATCGGCGCGCCGGCCAATGTCGAGTCGTGCAGCCACGCGGCGATCTCGTCGCGCACCTCGGCGACGCGCGCGGCATCGACGCGATCGCATTTCGTCAGCGCGACGGCGCCATGCGTGACGGCGAGCAGTTGCAGGATCGCGAGATGCTCGCGCGTCTGCGGCATCACGCCGTCGTCGGCGGCAATCACGAGCAGCGCGAAGTCGATCCCGCACGCGCCGGCCGCCATCGTATGAATCAGTTTCTCGTGGCCCGGCACGTCGATCAGGCCAAGCACGTCGCCGTTGTCGAGCGGCGTATACGCGTAGCCGAGTTCGATCGAAATGCCGCGCGCCTTCTCTTCCTTCAGGCGATCGGTGTCGACGCCCGTCAGCGCACGCACGAGCGTGGTCTTGCCGTGGTCGATGTGTCCCGCGGTCCCGACGATCATGCGGCGGGCCCCGCGAGCGGCGCGCATTGCGCGACGAACGCCGCTTCGTCGGCCGCTTCGAGGCAGCGCAGGTCGAGCCGCAGCGCATTGTCGGCGATGCGGCCGATCACCGGGCGCGGCCATTCGCGCAGCCGCTTCTCGAGCTGCGCGAGCGTGCGGCCGCTGCGCTTGCCGTCCGCCGAGCGCACCACGAGCCCGGCGCTCGGCAACTGGTCGACCGGCAGCGCGCCGCTGCCGATCTGGCTGAACATCGGCTCGACGGTCACGTCGAAACCGCTGCCGAACGCAGCCTGCAACGCGGGGCGCACGCGTTCGGCAGCGTCGGCTATCTCGCACTGCGGGCGCGTCAGCAGGCGCAGCGTCGTGAGCCGGTCGCGCAGGAATTCGGGCGACTGATACAGGCGCAGCACCGGTTCGAGCGCCGCGAGCGTCAGCTTGCCGACGCGCAGCGCACGCTTGAGCGGATGCTTCTTGATCTTCGCGATGAGCGCGCGATCGCCGACGATCAGGCCGGCCTGCGGGCCGCCGAGCAGCTTGTCGCCGCTGAACGTGACAACGTTTGCGCCGGCGGCGACGGTTTCCTGCACGGTCGTCTCGTGCGGCAGGCCCCATTGCGACAGGTCGGCCAGCGTGCCGCTGCCGAGATCGACGGCGACCGGCACGCCGTGCTCGCGCGCGAGCGGCGCGAGTTCGGCGAGCGTCGCCTCCTTCGTGAAGCCGCTGATCGCGTAGTTGCTGCAGTGCACCTTCATCAACAGCGCCGTGCGCGGGCCGATCGCGTCCGCGTAGTCGCGCAGATGCGTGCGATTGGTCGTGCCGACTTCGCGCAGCTTCGCACCGGCGCGGCTCATGATGTCGGGAATGCGGAATGCCCCGCCGATCTCGACCAGCTCGCCGCGCGACACGACGACTTCCCGCTTCGTCGCGAGCGCCGACAGCGTCAGCAGCACGGCCGCCGCGTTGTTGTTGACGACGGTCGCGGCTTCCGCGCCCGTCAGTTCGCACAGCAGAGCGTCGATCAGGTCGTCGCGATCGCCGCGGCGGCCGGTGGCGAGATCGAATTCGAGGTTGACGGGCCGCGTGAGCACGTCGACCACCGCGCGCACCGCGTCGTCGGGCAGCAGCGCGCGCCCGAGGTTCGTGTGCAGCACGGTGCCTGTCAGATTGAACACGGTCCGCACCGCGCCCGCGCTCTGCGCGGCCAGCGTATGCGCGACGGCAGCGGCGATGCGCGGCTCGTCGAGCGGCTCGGCCGCGGCGGGGTCGTGCTGCGCGGCCGTGCGCCAGCGTGCCAGTTCGGCCCGCACGGCATTCAGCACGCGCGTGCGGCCATAGTCGGCGACGAGCGGCTGCAGCGGCGCCGACGACAGCACGCGCTCGACCGACGGCACACGCGCCAGCACGGCATTCAATTCATTCACACCCGGTTCGGTCACGTCGTTATCGCTCCAGTCTCATGCTTCGCAATCGGCCGGGGCCGACGCTCGCGCACCGCCCCGGCCCGTGCCTTCAGTCCGCTTCCCGCGACACGTCCGGCCACAGCAGCGGGTTCGGCGAACTGCGCTGGTAGCCGGCCTCGTTCATCAGCAGGTCGAGCGTGAGGCTCGCGAGATCGTCCGCCAGCGGCTCGAACTCGTAGTCCTTCTCCTGATAGCCGATCTTGCGATAGGTCTTGCATTCGTCGCACGATTCGGCCTTGACGGCTTCGCTGCCGCCTTCGATCCCGTGATACGCGATGCCCTTCGTCGAATCGCAGTGCGAGCACTTGGTGCGCACCATGTGCCACTCGGTCGTGCACAGCCCGCACTGCAGGAAACGGTAGCCCTGATACTGGCCGCCGACCCGCACGACGCTCGCAACCGGATGCGTGCCGCACACCGGGCACAGCCCTGGCTGGTCGAGATACGGAACGTCGGTCGGCGTCACGCGGCTCGCGAGGTCCGTCCACACGACCTGCAGCGCGGCCATCAGGAACGGCGCGGTGGCCGGGTCGACTTCGGCGAAGCGCAGCGCGAGGATCGCGTCGGCCTGCGCGTCGAGCTCGGCGGGCGCCATCAGCCGCAGCCGGTCGAGCAGCTTCGCCAACTGCGGATTGACGAGCCCGGCGCTTTCGACGCGGTCGAGCAGTTCATACAGCACGACGCGCCAGCGCGAATCGCGCTCGCCGTGGAGCGCCGGCACGAGCGGCATCGAATGTTCCTGCGCGCGTGCGATCGCTTCCTTCGACGGCAGCGGCAGCTCCAGCGTCTGCAGCGTCGCGTGCTGCGCATCGGCGACGGTGGCCATCAGCCGCAGGTAGCCGCTGATCGGGTTCAGGTCGGCAAGCTTGCGCAGCCGCGCGGCGCGCGCCGCGAACGCGGTCGCGCGCTCCGGCAGACGAAAGCGCGGAATGGCCGAATGATCGAGTGCCGAGATCTCGGTCGGCTCCAGAATGCGTTGTGTCACGAAAATATCTTCCAAGGGGGCTGTTTGCGCATGGAACGCGCATGCGTTGCCACGAGAAGGGCCGCTCGCGAGGCGCGCGACGCAGCGAATACTGGCGTATTCGCAAGGAGCGCAACGTGGCGAGCGGCCCTTCTCGTGGCAACCCGTGTCTAATTATCCATTTTAGGGGAATGCCCGAAATCGCCCACAGGGCGGCGTCGCTCGTCACTTGTTTGGCTCGGCCAAACGGCGCTCCTCGCTCCTTGCCCTGCGAGCGATTTCGGGCATTCGCATGCGCGTTCCATGCGCAAACAGCCCCCAAACTAAGCGCCGACGAATCGGCGCTCTCAGGCGATTCCGACGGTTGGCGGAACAGCACGCCGCAATCGGCGTACCGCCCCGCTCCGCTGCGTTACTTCACGCTTTCACGGAACCACTTCGGGTGATGCTTGCGGGCCCAGCCCAGCGTGACGGTGCCGCGCACCATCGCGCCGATCGAACCCTTCACCCACAACGCCGCGTAAATGTGCACGATGATGCTCGCGATCAGCACGAAGGCCGCCACGGCATGCACGACAGCGGCCGCGCGGATCACCCCGATCGGGAAGTAGAACGAGAAGTAGCGCCGCCAGATCACGATGCCCGACAGCAGGAGCAGCAGCAGGCAGGCCACCAGCGTGAAGAATAGCAGCTTCTGTCCGGCGTTATAGCGCCCGACCGGCGGCAGCTTGTCTTCCTGGTTGGTCAGCACGTCGCCGATCTGCCTGAGCCACTGCCGGTCGTCCGCGTCGAGCGCATTGTGGTGCCAGAAGCGCACCACGAGAATCGCGAACGACACGAACATCACGAGACCGACGAACGGATGCAGGATCCGCGTCCACTGGCCGCCGCCGAACAGCGCGGTCAGCCAGAACATCGACGGATGGAACAGCGCGAGCCCGGACAACGCGAGCAGCACGAACGTGATCGCGGTGATCCAGTGGTTCGTGCGCTCGTTCGGCGTGTAGCGGACGATCAGGTTGGGGTCGTCGTGGTTCATTTCGCGTCCTCCTTGATGCGTCGCGCTTCGTCGCGGGCCGCGGCTTCCTCGTCGTCGGTGACCTCGTTCGGACCGACCCGCGTGTAGTGGAAGAACCCAGCCAGCGCGGTCAGCGCGAGGCCGGCGACCGCCAGCGGTTTCGCGATGCCCTTCCACAGCTTCACCATCGGGCTGATCGACGGGTTGTCGGGCAGCCCGTGATACAGCGACGGTTTGTCGGCGTGGTGCAGCACGTACATCACGTGCGTGCCGCCCACGCCTTGCGGGTCGTACAGCCCCGCATGCTCGAAGCCGCGCTCCTTCAGGTCCTCGATCCGCTCGGCCGCGTGCTGCTTCATGTCCTCCTTGGTGCCGAACACGATCGCGCCCGTCGGGCAGGTCTTCACGCAGGCCGGTTCCTGGCCGACCGCGACGCGGTCGGAACAGAGCGTGCACTTGTATGCGCGATGGTCCTTCTTCGAGATCCGCGGCACGTTGAACGGGCAACCGGTCACGCAGTAGCCGCAACCGATGCAGTTCTCCTCGTGGAAATCGACGATCCCGTTGTTGTACTGCACGATCGCGCCCGGCGACGGACACGCCTTCAGGCAGCCCGGATCCTCGCAGTGCATGCAGCCGTCCTTGCGGATCAGCCACTCGAGGTCGCCCGCCGGGTTCTCGTATTCGGAGAACCGCATGACCGTCCACGAATGCTCGGTCAGGTCGGCCGGGTTGTCGTACACGCCGACGTTGGTGCCGACCTCGTCGCGCAGGTCGTTCCACTCCATGCATGCCGTCTGGCATGCCTTGCAGCCGATGCACTTCGATACGTCGATCAGCTTCGCGACGCTCCCGGTCACCGGTTCGCGCACCGTGGGCGGTGGCGTCGTGGTGGCCGAGACCCGCTTGATATCCAGCGATTGCAATGCCATCTCTTTCCCCTTACGCCTTTTCGACCTTCACCAGGAACGACTTGAATTCCGGTGTATAGGAGTTGCCGTCGCCCACGGACGGAGTCAGGGTATTGGCGAGATAGCCGGGCTTCGTCAGGCCCTTGAAGCCCCAGTGCAACGGGACGCCGACCGTCTGGACCTTCTTGCCGTCGACCGTCAGCGGCTTGATCCGCTTCGTGACGAGGGCGACCGCGATGATGTAGCCGCGCTTGGACGACACCTTCACGCGCTCGCCATGCGCGACGCCGACTTCCTTCGCGAGGTCTTCGCCAATCTCGACGAATTGCTCGGGCTGGATGATCGAGTTCAGCCGCGCATGCTTGGTCCAGTAGTGGAAATGCTCGGTCAACCGGTACGTGGTCGCCACGTGCGGGAAGTCCGCCGCCTTGCCGAACGACGCACGATCGTCCGGGAACACGCGGGCGGCCGGGTTGTTCAGCGCCAGCGGGTTGTTCGGGTGCAGCGGGTTCGCCGCGAGCGGCGTCTCGAACGGCTCGTAGTGCTCGGGGAACGGACCTTCGTTCATCCCCGCGCGGGCGAAGAAGCGCGCGACGCCTTCCGGGTTCATGATGAACGGCGCCATCCCGTTTTCGGGCGGTTCGTCGGCCTTGAAGTCCGGCACGTCGGCGCCCTTCCACGCGCTGCCGTTCCAGCCGATCAGCTTGCGGGTCGGGTCGAACGGCTTGCCGGCGACGTCGCACGACGCGCGGTTGTACAGGATCCGCCGGTTCGCGGGCCATGCCCACGCCCAGTTCAGCGTCTGGCCGATGCCGGTCGGGTCCGAGTTGTCGCGCCGCCCCATCTGGTTGCCGGCCTGCGTCCACGCGCCGCAGAAGATCCAGCAGCCGCTCGCGGTCGTGCCGTCGTCCTTCAGTTGCGCGAACGCGGCGAGCTGCTCGCCCTTCTTCACGAGCGTCTTCGCCGGGTCCTTCGGATCGGGCAGATCGGCGAGCGCCTTCCCGTTGAACTCCATCGCCAGTTCTTCGGGCGTCGGGCTTTCCGGGTTCGCGTACGGCCAGGTCAGGTTCACGATCGGGTCCGGATACTTGCCGCCGTCCTTCTGGTACAGCTTGCGCATGCGCAGGAACAGCCCCGACATGATCTCGAGGTCGCTCCTCGCTTCGCCCGGCGGCTCCGCGCCCTTCCAGTGCCACTGCAGCACGCGGCTCGAACTGACGAGCGAGCCGTTTTCCTCTGCGAAGCAGGTGGTCGGCAGGCGGAACACCTCGGTCTGGATCTTCGACGCATCGACGTCGTTGTAGTCGCCGTGATGCTTCCAGAACTCGGACGTCTCGGTCGCGAGCGGATCCATGATCACGAGCCACTTCAGCTTCGCGAGGCCCGCCGCCGTCTTCACCTTCGACGGCGCCGCCGCGAGCGGATTGAAGCCCTGGCAGATGTAGCCGTTCATCTTGCCGGCATTCATCAGCTCGATCGCCTGCAGCAGGTCGTACTGCTTGTCCAGCTTCGGCAGGTAGTCGTACGCCCAGTTGTTCTCGGCGGTGGCCGCATCGCCCCACCACGACTTCATGAAGCTGACGTGGAATGCCTTGTAGTTCTTCCAGTAGCTGAGCTGGTTCGGCCGCAGCGGTTCCTGCACGCGCTTCTTGATGTACGCGTCGAAGTCCTGCTCGGCCTGCATCGGCAGCGTCATGTAGCCCGGCAGCAGGTTCGACATCAGCCCGAGGTCGGTCAGCCCCTGGATGTTCGAGTGACCGCGCAGCGCGTTCATCCCGCCGCCGGCGATGCCGATGTTGCCGAGCAGCAGCTGCACCATCGCGCCGGTGCGGATGATCTGCGCGCCGATCGAGTGGTGCGTCCAGCCGAGCGCGTACAGCACCGTGCCGGCGCGGCCGGGAACGGCCGTGGTCGCGAGCATCTCGCACACCTTCAGGAATTTGTCCTTCGGCGTGCCGCAGACCTGCTGGACCCTCTCCGCCGTATAGCGCGCGTAGTGCTGCTTCAGCAGGTTGTAGACGCAGCGCGGATGCTGCAGCGTCGGGTCGACCTTGACGAAACCGTCGTCGCCGCGCTCGTAGTCCCAGCTCGATTTGTCCGGGTACGCGTGCTTCTCGGCGTCGTAGCCGGAATAGATGCCGTCGTTGAACGCGAAATCCTCGCGCACGATGAACGAGAAGTCCGTGTAGTTCTTCACGTACTCATGCTGGATCTTGTCGTTCGTCAGCAGATAGTTGATGACGCCGCCCAGGAAGACGATGTCGGTGCCGGTGCGGATAGGCGCGTAGTAATCGGCCACCGAGGCCGTACGCGTGAAGCGCGGGTCGACGACGATCAGCCGCGCCTTGCGGTGCGCCTTCGCCTCCGTTACCCACTTGAAACCGCACGGATGGGCCTCGGCTGCATTGCCGCCCATCACGAGAATCACGTCCGCGTTCTTGATGTCGACCCAATGGTTCGTCATCGCTCCACGGCCAAACGTCGGGGCAAGACCTGCCACCGTCGGGCCATGTCAGACACGCGCCTGATTGTCGAATGCGAGCATCCCGAGACTGCGGATGGTCTTGTGCGTCAGGTAGCCGACCTCGTTGCTGCCCGCCGAAGCCGCCAGCATGCCCGTCGTGAGCCAGCGGTTGACCTTCGCGCCGTCTTCGGCCGTCTCGACGAAGTTCGCGTCGCGGTCGGCCTTCATCAGCTTCGCGATGCGGTCGAGCGCGTCGTTCCACGAGATGGGTTCCCACTTGTCCGAGCCGGGCGCACGATACTCGGGGTGCGTCAGGCGGTTCGGGCTGTGGATGAAGTCGATCAGGCTCGCGCCCTTCGGGCACAGCGTGCCGCGATTGACCGGGTGGTCGGGATCGCCTTCGATATGGATGATGCTCGGCTGCGCGTTTTTCGCGCCGTCTCCGAGGCTGTACATCAGGATGCCGCAACCTACTGAACAGTAAGGACAGGTGTTGCGCGTTTCGACGGTGCGCGCCAGTTTGTACTGTCGGACTTCGGCCAGCGCTTCGGACGGAGAAAAGCCCATCAGGGCAAGACTCGATCCGGCAAGCGACGTGGCGGTCACCTTCAGGAACTGGCGCCGGGACATTTGTAGCATGGCGGTCTCGGCGTTATTGTGGGGTGGGGTACGACTGAAAGGAATTATAGACAGTTCAGGCAACTCTGATCGAATCCTCGGATCAATACCGATTTGTCCGACCAACCTGCGACCAACCCGCGATGATCCGCGTTCCGCGCGCAACCGAACCGTCATGAAACGACAGATCACTTCCGAAGCCACCCGTCTCGCCCAGCAGCAGGCCAACTGGGCCCTCACCGCGTTCAAGCGCTTTTCGTCCGACCGCTGCTCCGCGATGGCCGCGGGCATCGCGTTTTTCTCCGCGTTCTCGCTCGCGCCGACCCTCGTGATGGTGATCGCGGTAGCCGGCTGGTTCTACGGCGACGACGCCGCGCGCGGCCAGGTGTTCGAACAGGCGCACCAGTTGATCGGGGACGACGCGGCGGCCAGCATCCAGACGATCGTGCAGAACGCGCACCGCGCGGGCCAACGCGGCGGCCTCGCTACGCTGATCTCGTTCGCCGCGCTCGCGATCGGCGCGTCGGCCACGTTCGCGTCGCTCAGCGCCGCGCTCAGCGTGATCTGGCCGGCCACCGAAAGCCGCTGGTCGAGCATGCTCGGCCTCGTGCGCGTGCGGCTGATTTCGTTCGGGCTCGTGCTGGGCGTGGCATTCCTGCTGATCGTGTCGCTCGTGCTCGACACCGCGATCACCTTCGTCGGCACCTGGCTGCTCGGCGATTCGCCATACGTGGTCGTCACGAACCTCATCCAGTTCTTCGTCGGCATCGCGGTGCTCGCGGCCGCGTTCGCGGCGTTGATGAAATTCCTGCCGGATGCGCGCGTCGCGTGGCGCGACGCCGCGATCGGCGGCATCGTGTCCGCGATCCTGTTCTCCGGCGGCAAGAAGCTGTTCGCGCTGTATCTCGCGCATGCGGGCACCGCGAGTGCGTTCGGCGCGGCCGGATCGTTCGCGGTCCTGCTGATGTGGCTGTACTTCTCCGCGATCGTGCTGCTGCTCGGCGCGGAATTCGCGGCGGCCCGCGGCGACGCGCATCGGCCGGCCGAGCATCCGGCGCCGGCCGCGTCCGCTCAGGCAGTTCAACCCGGTCACGCCGACGATCGCCCGCGCGACGACTGATTCACCCGCCCTCTGCAAGCGGCCGCGCATCGGTCTCGCGCGGGCCCGGCACACGCCTCTCCCCTTTGCAACCCCGTCGTCCCGCCGCGCATGCGCGCGGCATCGACGCATGCGTGGCACGCCGACATGCATCCGGCTGCAACTGCAAACGTTTGCACACCCTCGTTTCGTTACTGTAACGGGCTAAAACAAGGGATCTGCGGCCATCAGCATCAACTATTGAAACAATCGCAGCGCAGCAATTGTCAACTGTTTCATAAACAGGAACAGTTGCTGATGTGCTTGATCTATATGGACTTTTTGGCGCTGTTACCTTTTCGAGACACTTTATTTTTTGAGCTTTCTTGCGTGTATGGCACTGAGCTATTCTCCAATCCGCAACAAATAACGATGAATCACTTGCGTGGAGAAACTCAACGATGAAGAAACTTGCTCTCTCGACCCTCTCGCTCGCCCTGCTGGGCGCCGCTGGTGCTGCTCAGGCTCAGTCGAGCGTGACGCTGTACGGCGTGATCGACACGTCGATCACCTATGTTCACGGTAACGACGGTCAAGGTAACAATTCGTGGTCGATGGGTAGCGGCAACCTGCAAGGCGCCCGCTTCGGCCTGAAGGGTTCGGAAGACCTCGGCGGCGGCCTGAAGGCGATCTTCCAGTTGGAAAACGGCTTCAACTCGGCAACGGGTGCACTGGGCCAAGGCCAGCGCATGTTCGGCCGCCAGGCTTTCGTCGGCCTGCAAAGCGACCAGTACGGTACGCTGACGCTGGGTCGCCAGTACGACCCGCTCGTCGACCTGGTTCAGGCAGTCACGGCTGACAACTACTTCGGCAGCGTGTTCGCCACGCCGGGCGACGTCGACAACAACGACAACAGCCTGCGCGTCAGCAACGCGATCAAGTACACGTCGCCGGTCTGGGCTGGCCTGCAAGTCGAAGCGATGTACGCACTCGGCGGCGTCGCCGGCGCAACCGGCAAGGGTCAGACGTGGGCGGCAGCCGCAGCCTACAACAACGGCCCGGTCGGCCTGGCTGCAGGTTACTTCCACGCGAACAACTCGGCTCCCCTGAGCGCCGCTGGCGTGCGCACCGGCTGGGCCGGCACGTCGGACGCGATCTTCGACGGTTCGGGCAGCTTCATCAACAACGCCTACTCGTCGGCATCGTCGATCGGTATCGCGCAAGTCGCTGGCCAGTATGCATTCGGCCCGGTGACGGTCGGTGCCGGCTACAGCAACGCGCAATACAAGGCTGATGCGAACTCGGGCTTCGGCACGAACCAGAAGTACAACACGGGCCGCGCATTCGTCACGTACCAGGCATCGGCACCGCTGCTGCTCGGCCTCGGCTACATCTACACGAAGGGTAGTGGCCAGACCGACGCCAAGTACCATCAGGTTTCGCTCGGCGCGGACTACTCGCTGTCGAAGCGCACCGACGTGTACCTGGTTGGCGCATACCAGCACGCAAGCGGCCACAACGCCGACGGCACCGATGCGCAAGCGTCGATCGGCTCGTACGGCATCGCTGGCAAGAGCTCGCAGGAAATCGTCGCACTCGGCCTGCGTCACAAGTTCTAAAAACGAAGTATCCGGCGTGCATGGCGTCTCCGACGCCTTGCCGCCGACCTGGAAAGCCAGCCCCGGCTTCGGCCGCGGCTGGCTTTTTTTCGTCCATCTCCGGCAGGCGGAGCCGACATCGCCCGCAGGGCCGCCTCGCCCCGAGCCGGGACCCGACACAGGTCGGCGCGCCGGCAACGGCGCCTGACGGCTGCAATGCACCCGCAACCCCGTTTCCGATGGCCGGAGAGGTCGCCGTTTCTCCGTTGAGCGCCTATCATCCGCACAGCCGGCGCCGACCGGGTTAACCGACGCAGGATTTGTTTGCGCCGCGTGTCGATTTCGGCGGGCGTCGTCCGTCGTATCGATGGCGGCATACGGTTGCCCCGCACCCATGCAGACAGGAGACTCGTCATGACGATTCAGAAGATCACGCCTTTCCTCTGGTATTCGACGGAAGCCGAAGAAGCCGCGGCCTTCTATGCCGGCATCTTTCCGGATTCGCGCATCGTGCGCGTCACGGCCGTGCCCGGCACCGACGGCACGCGGATGGTCGAATTCGAGCTGTTCGGGCAGCCATTCTTTGCGATGAGCCACCCGCGCACGGAGGCGTTCAACCACTCGATCTCGCTGCTCGTCAGCTGCGCGGACCAGGCGGAACTCGACCGCTACTGGAGCGCCCTGCTCGACAACGGCGGCACGGCCGACGGCTGCGGCTGGCTGAGGGATCGCTACGGCGTGTCATGGCAGATCGTTCCGGAAGCGCTCATCCCGATGATGGCCGACCGCGACACGGTCAAGGCGGGCCGCGTGGCCGCCGCGATGATGCAGATGACGAAGTTCGACGACGCCGCGCTGAAGGCCGCCTTTGCGGGCACCGCGGGCTGACGACAGGCGGCCGGCTGCGGATGCGCGATGCCGCGCCGGATCGCCGTCTGCACGCACCCGGCTCGACGGGTCGCGCATGCACCCGGCTCGAACGGGTTCGCTATCCGTGGCAGGCGGGCCGTAAGCCGTTGACGTGCTTCGTTGGTGGCCGCTGCTACGCCGACAGCATCGACTCGATCCTGCGCTGCGCGTAGCCGATGAATTCGGCCAGCGGCTCGCCCGACAGAATCGCCGCGCCCGCCTCGCCATCGACATAGGCAGCACGCGCAGCCGCAACAACGGGCCGGTGCGCGTCCGGCAAACGCGCCAGCACCCACGTCGCGGCGACGTCCTTCGGTGCGATCCCGCCGGTCGCGGCGCTGTACCAGATGCGCGCGAGCGCGAGCACGATGTTGCACTCGTCGCCACGCCAGTCGGGTTCGGCCTTCCACTGCGCAACGGTCGCGAGCAGCGCGGCGACGAAGTCGCGCACCGGCACCGGCTCGAACAATACGTTCGCGGGCGACCCGACCAGCGCGACACTGTGCTGTCGCGCCTTCGTCAACAGGATGGCCAGATCGTGATCGATCAGCGGCGGCTCGACGATGCCGGCTTCCAGATCGCCGCGCAGCCACTCGCCGAACTGCAACTCGCGTCGCGCGGGATGACGCCACGGCACCACGTCGCCGTGCGCGATGACGGTGACCTCCAGCGCACGCATGCCGCTGCTGCAACCCGGCGGCGCAGACACGCCGAGCAGGTCCGACATCAGCGCGCGCCGCAGCGCTTCGTCCGGGCGTACCGCTACCGTCACCAGCAAATCGATGTCGCTGCGCGGTTTCAGGCCGCCGTCGAGCGCCGATCCGAACAGGTGGATCGCGTGCAGAGTCGCGCCGAGATGCCGTTCGATCGCGACGCGTGCGGCGGCGAGCTGTGCGGCGATCTCATGCGGAATGAAGTCGGTCACGACGGCAAACCTGACGACGCGCGCCCAATGGAACGCGAAGAAACGACACCCGGGCAGCGCCACTGCGAGCGTCGACTTCCCCGATCGCGATTCGCCGACGATGCCGAGCGTTTCGCCCTGCCGCAGCGACACCGACACGCGTCGCGCGAACGAAGCTCGCCGCTCGGCGATGGGGATGCAGATGCGCGACATACGATCCGCCGCGCGTCATGTGCCGGGCAACCGGTGATCGCCATGCCGCCTGTTCGCCGCCGCGCGCGTTGCGCGGCCCAATAAAAATCCCCGCACGCTTTCGCGTACGGGGATCTCGGGACATCGCAACGGCTGCCGACATGCATTCGGCAGTCGTTGCGCGGCATTACGCTGCCGCGTCCTTCAGCTTCTTCAGCGCACGTGCCTTCACGCGCACGCTGGCCGGCTTCGCCGGGAACCAACGCTCTTCGCCCGTGAACGGATCCTTGCCGAAGCGCTTCTTCTTCGCCGGCACGACTTGTGCCGTGATCTTCAGCAGGCCCGGCAGCGTGAACTCGCCCGCGCCCTTCTTGTGAACCGAGCCCAGCACGACGTTCTCGAGTGCGACGAGCACTGCCTTGACCGCCTTCACTTCGACAGCTGCGCGCTCAGCGATGTGCGTTGCGAGCGATGCCTTCGTGAACTTGTCCTTCAGCGGCGTCGGAGCAGCCGGTGCTGCCTTTGCGACAGCCTTCTTGGCCACTACTTTCTTCGCGGGCGCAGCCTTTTTGGCAGCCACTTTCTTGGTGGCCGGTGCGGCAGCCTTCTTGGCCACCTTTTTTGCGGAAGTCGCCATGTTTCTCCTACCAGGTGTGGTCGTTGGATACACGAAGCGTGCAACGCGCGCGCTTCAACGCCGGATTCTACAAGCGCCTTGACGCTTCGTGCAGTACTTTTATGCGTTTTCGCGGGGTTTCCCGCAGGTTTTGTTGCGCGCGACCGACTTCATCGACGCCCGAGCGTGAAAAAACACCTTCACGTATGGGCCCGAACGCGAATTACGTTCGATATTTGCGCACCTATACTGGGCGTGCTCAATGCCCGGATGCCTCCATGCGCGAAGTCAGATACGTCAAAGGACTCGACGGCCTGCGAGCCCTCGCCGTCATCCTCGTTTTCCTGTCCCACAAGGGCCATGTCCTTGCCGTCGACGTCGGCAAGCTTGGCGTGTGGACGTTTTTCCTCATCAGCGGATTCCTGATCGTCGGCGAGCTGCATCGCAACCGCCAGGCGGTCGAGCGCAGCGCCATGACGCGTCGCCACGCGCTCGCGCTGTTCCTCGCGAAGCGCGCGCTGCGGATCTTCCCCGTCTACTACCTGCTGCTCGCCGCGCTCGCGATCGCGCACGCGCTGTTCTACCAGCGCGGCGTCAACCTCGGGCTCGCATGGCACGCGGTGTTCCTGTCGAATTACTGGATCGGCGTCGTCAAGGACGGCTGGCCGGGCTCCACGTCGCACTTCTGGAGCCTCGCCGTTGAACAGCAGTTCTATCTGATCGCCCCGCTCGCGCTGCTCGCGGTGCCCGCCGCGCGACACGTCGCGCTCGGCATCGCGGCCGTCGCGCTGTGCGCGCTCGCGCATCTCGCGCTCTACCTGTCCGACGCGTCGCCGGTGCTGATCTACGCGTTTTCCCCGTGGAATTTCGCGTTGATCGCGCTCGGCGGCGTCGGCGCGATGGCGCTCGCCGATCGCGGCGCGGCCGCCGCGCGCCGCGTGCCGCCCGGCTGGCTCGGCGCGGCCGGCGTCGTCTTCTTCCTCGTGCTGCCCGCCTGCACGGCATTGCCCGATGCGGTCGCGGGGCTCGCGGATCTCGGCCTGTCGGTGTCGCTCGGCGCGCTGATGCTGTGGATCGTCAGCGCGCCCGAGCATCCCGTCGTCGCGCTGCTCGACTGGGCGCCGCTCGCGTATCTCGGCACGATCAGCTACGGCTTCTACCTGTTCCACAACCTGATTCCGGCGCGCTTCGGCGCGCTGCCCGCGTCGTTCGCGCACGTGCCGATGCCGGAAATCGTCCGCGACGCGCTGCCGGAAATGCTGCAATTCGCGCTCGCCGTGCTGCTTGCGCACCTGTCCTGGCGTTATCTCGAAAAACGGCTGCTCGACTTCAAGAAGCCGATCGCCGCGATGCTGGCCCGACACTTCGCCGCGCAACCGAGCACGTCGCCGCGCTGAGCGGTGGGCGGCGGCAACGGATCGGAATGCGTCGATACCGGTGACGCCCGGCGGCCGGCGGCCAGCTGCTTGACAGCCGATGCCGCGTCATCGCGCGACACCCCAGCGCGCGTCGTGCAACCCGCGCAACCCATCCACCGATCCGGTCACGCGACGAATGCGTCGGCACCGGTTTCACGCGCGACGTCCCATCTCATCGGCCTACTCCTCGCGTCGCGGGCCACCAACCTCCGCCCGTCCGAGGTGCGGCATCCAGACGTCACGCACCACGCTCGTGCGCCCGCCAAAAACAAAAAAGCCCCGGCGCGCGAGCGGCCGGGGCCAACGGAACAACCACCACCTGAAACGACGGAGCGCGCGGCCGCTTAAGCGACGGCAGCCAGCGCGGGCAAGCAGGTACGCAGGTACGCCTCGAATTCGCGACTCACTTCCGGATGCTGGAGCGCG
Source organism: Burkholderia sp. AcTa6-5 (assembly GCF_017815075.1). Classification (NCBI taxonomy): domain Bacteria; kingdom Pseudomonadati; phylum Pseudomonadota; class Betaproteobacteria; order Burkholderiales; family Burkholderiaceae; genus Burkholderia; species Burkholderia sp. AcTa6-5. Next base: position 23,247 of record NZ_JAGIQE010000011.1, read on the forward strand.
AGCTCGACAGTGGCCTTCAGATAACCGATCTTGCTGCCGCAGTCGAAACGCGTGCCGTAGTAGCGATACGCGAGCACCTGTTCGTTCGCGAGCAGCGACTGGACGGCGTCGGTGAGCTGCAGTTCGCCGCCCGCACCCGGCTTGAGCTTGCGCAGATGATCGAAGATCGTCGGCATGAACACGTAGCGGCCGACCACGCCGAGGTTCGACGGCGCATCCTCGGGCGCCGGCTTCTCGATGATGCCCGACAGCTTGATGATGTCCTCTTCCCACTCCCGGCCTTCGACGACGCCATACGAGCGACTGTCTTCGCGCGGGATCGTCTCCACGCCGATCACCGAGCTGTGATAGTGGTCGAACACGTCGACGAGCTGCTTGAGCACCGGCTGTTCGCCGTGCAGCAGGTCGTCGGCGAGGATCACCGCGAACGGCTCGCCGTGCACGAGCTTCTCCGCGCACAGCACCGCATGGCCGAGGCCGAGCGCTTCCGGCTGGCGCACGTAGAAGCAGTTGACGTGGCTCGGCTTGATGCCGCGCACGAGCTCGAGCAGCTTTTCCTTGCCGCGCGCCTCGAGCTCGGCCTCGATCTCGTACGACTTGTCGAAATGATCCTCGATCGCGCGCTTGCTGCGCCCGGTGACGAAGATCATCTCGGTGATACCGGCGTTGATCGCTTCCTCGACCGCGTACTGGATCAGCGGCTTGTCGACGACGGGCAACATTTCCTTCGGGCTCGCCTTCGTTGCCGGGAGGAACCGCGTGCCGAGACCGGCAACGGGAAACACGGCCCTGGTGACTTTCAACATGTTCGCATCCTGATAGCGTTGACTGCGCCGCGTCGACCTGCGACCCGGCGCGATTGTGTTCCGAACGGCATATCGAGAATCGACGGTACTGCCAATTCCGCTCCGCTCATTTTCGATATGAACTGATTGCCCGATTATTCCGGAAAAAATATAATCGCTTCAACCCGGTCGATATTGCCGAACCGATTGCCGGAGCAGAAACAAATTACCGATTTTCCGGATACAAATTCTTACGATTCGAATTCCTCGATATAGGGCACGCCGCCCCGCTCGAGGCCCGGGCGGATCGGTTCGTTCTTCAGCGCCTCGCGGTACGCCGACAGCACGGCCATGACCAGCAGTACTGCAGCGCTCGCGATCCAATGCATGTCCATCTTGCCGCTCCTTGCATCAATCAACTGGAGCTTCAAACTATCAGAAAAAAATCGGCAAATAATTCGTGCCCGTCGCGGAACCGCTTTCAGGCAGCGATAAACCCATGATGCGGAATACCGATATTTCCGGACGAGATTTTTTTATTCATTGACCGAATTCTTGCGCATTACGATTGGATGAACTTCCCGTCCATCCGTCGCAAGGAATCGAATCGCATGCAAGCTTTCAGCGGATCGTCTCTGGCCGCGCCGCCCGTCGCCGACCACAAGGAACACGTGATCGACGCGATGCGCGGCTTCGCGGCGCTGCTCGTCGCCTATTTCCACTGCCGCCAGGTCGTCTGGGTCGGCATGCAGAGCTTCCATCAGGCTTACGGTCATGCACTCAGCCCGGGCGCGATCGCCGGCTACCTGACCTTCCCGTTCGCGTGGGGCTCGGCCGGCGTCCCGATCTTCTTCGTGATCAGCGGCTACTGCATCCACCGCAACGCGGCGCTCAAGCTCGCGGCCAATCCCGCGTACCGGCTCGACGCGCCGAACTTCTGGGTGCGCCGCTTCGCGCGCATCTACCCGGTGCTGCTCGCCGCGCTGCTGTTCACGCTCGCGCTCGATGCGGTCAGTCTGCAGATCGAGCCCGTCAGCCACAAGATCCGCGACGTCGGCCTCGTCGCGTTCCTCGTGAACCTGTTCTCGCTGCAGGGCGTCGCCGGCTACACGTACGGGTCGAACGGCGCGCTGTGGACGCTGTCGCTCGAAGTGCAGTTCTACGCGATCTACCCGCTGCTGTTCGCGCTGCGCCGGCGCATCGGCATGCCGGCCGTCGTCGCCGCGGTGGCGCTCGTCAACGTCGCGTCGGCGTGGCTGCTCGAACGGCACGACCTGCAGTTCTTCACGTCGTACTGGCTGTCCTGGACGATCGGCGCATGGATCGCCGACGTGCGCGCGCAGCAGTCGCGCGGCACGGCCGTCGTGCCGTCGCGCGCGTGGTACGTCGCGGCCGCCGTGCTGCTGGCCGCCGGCTGCGGCGCATTCCATTTCGGCCAGTACGGCGCGTTCCAGCTGTGGTCGGCCGGCTTCGCATGCTTCCTGTACCGCGCGCTCGCCCGGCCGCCGCGCACGACGCCGCCGCTGCGCGTGCTGAGCTGGTTCGGCGACTTCAGCTACTCGCTGTACCTGATCCACCTGCCGCTGTTCGTCTGCCTCGGCTCGGTGCTGTTCCACTCCGAATTGCAGCTGTCGATCTGGCCGTCGTTCGCGTTCATGGCCGTCGCGATTCCGGTCGCGTACCTGTTCTACCGGATGTTCGAACGCCCGGCGATGATGTGGTCGGCCAGTTTCAAGCCGACCCGCACCGCCCGCGTCGTCGCGTCGACGCCCGAACAGGCCGCCTGACGCGAGCCGGCCGGCTCGATCGGCCGTCCGGTCCGGAGCCCTCGCGCGGCGTGTCGCTGCGCGAGGGCTTTTTCATGGCCGGCACGCGGTTGCAGGCCGGGTCGACAAGGAATGAGTGGTCTGCCGCCCTTCGACCGCGCTACGGCCCCCGCGGGCCCCTTGTGCGCGGTTGCCGAAGCACGAGCGCGACGGTGTCGACTGCTCGCTTCACGTTCCCGACGGCCCAATCCTGTTCCAGACGACGCTCGGCTACGCTCGCGCCCGACTCGGACCCGGGGCGCAAACCAGCTCACCCGTCGCAGCCACACGCCCCGCTCGCTGAAAAACGAAGCCCCCGCACAGCGCAACGCCGCATGGGGGCCCGTTTTCCGCCATTTTCCGCCCTTTCCCGCCGGCTCGCGCCGGCTGCTACTTCTTCGCGCTCGCCGCCTTCGCAGCCTTCGCCGTATCCGCGAGGATCTTCTCGACCCGCTCCACGTAGGTTTCGGTCCCGAACCGGCGCACCGCGGTCGCCCGCCCGCTCGCGACGAGCCGCTCGCGCAGCGCGCGGTCGCGCTTGAGCGCCGCCAGCGCATCGGCCAGCGCGGCCGCGTTGCCCGGCTCGCAGAGCAGCCCGTTGTCGCCGTCCTCGATGATCTCGACGACACCGCCCGCGCGCGCCGCGACGACCGGCCGGCGCGCGAGCATCCCCTCGACGATCACGCGCCCGAACGGCTCCGGCGTGATCGACGTGTGCGCGACGACGTCGACGGCCGTCATGCACGCGGCCACGTCGCGCTGGAAGCCGAGGAAATGCACGCGCTCGTCCATCGCATGCTGCGCGACGTATTCGTGCAGTTGCGCCGCATAGTCGTCCTCGCCGAACAGCGGCGCGCCGACCAGCACCACGTGCATGTCCGGATGCCGCGCGGCGGCCTCCAGCAGCACGTGCTGCCCCTTCCAGCGCGCGAGACGGCTGAACGAGCCGACCAGCCACGCGTCGGCGGGCAACCCGAGGCGCGCGCGCAGCGCGGCCTGGCTCACGCCTTCCAGCGCGTCGAACGGTTCGGCCGAAATCCCGTTGAACACGACGTCGACGTGCTGCGGCGTGAAGCCGGTCAGCGCGCGGAACGCCTGCGCGGATGCGTCGGAGTTCGCGATCACGCGCGTGATGCCGAACCGCGCGCAGTACTTGATCGCCTGCAACTGCTTGCCGCCGAAATGGTCGGTGCTGACGATGTCGCGCAAATGCCAGACCACCGGCTTGCGCGCGAGCCGCCCGGCGAGCGCGGCGACCACCATCGCGCGCTGCGTGTTCGCGTAGATCACCTCCGCCCGGCGCGCGCGGCGGGCGACGTCGCGCACCAGCCGCACGAGCTGCTTCACCGCGCCGAACGACACGCCGCCCTGCTTGCGCACGCCCGCGAGCGCGCCCTGCTCGACCACGTCGACGCGCGCGCCGATCTCGTCGAGCGCCGCGCGGAACGGGCCGTCGTCGAACAGCAGCACGTCGGCGTTGGCGCGCATGTGCTTCATGATCTCGAGCAGCGACAGCTCGGCGCCGCCGAGCACGCCGCTCTGGTCGAGCACGAGCGTCGCCGGGCCGCGGGCGACCGGCAGCGGGGCCGCCGTGCCGCGCTGCGCGGTCGAGCCGGGCAGCGCTTGCTCCACGTAGTCGAGGAAGCGCCGCCGGAACGTGTCGGCGGAAAACCGCTCCGCGTTCGCGCGGCACGCGTCAGGCGTGAAGCGCTGCGGCGCGCGCTCGAAATCGTCGACGGCCGCGACGATCGCGTGCGGCGTCTGTTCGTCGAAGAAAAGGCCGGTCGGGTTCAGGTTCGACTGCGGGTCGAGCACGGTCTCGAGCGCGCCGCCCTTGCCGTACGCGATGACCGGCGTGCCGCACGCCTGCGCCTCGACGACCGAGATCCCGAAATCCTCCTCGGCCGCGAACACGAACGCCTTCGCGCGCCGCATCCGGTCGTGCAGCACCGCGAACGGCTGATAGCCCATGATCTCGACGTTTGGGCCTGCCTTCGCGCGAATCTTCTGCATCTCGGGGCCGTCGCCGATCACGACGAGCTTGCGCCCGGGCGTCTTCGAGAAGGCTTCGACGATCAGGTCGATCTTCTTGTACGGCACCATCCGCGACGCGGTCAGGTAGAAATCCTCCTTCACCGCGTTGAGCGAGAACGCGTCGACGTCGACCGGCGGAAAGATCACCGCCGCGTCGCGGTGGTAGACCTTCTTGATGCGCCGCGCGATGAACGCGGAATTCGCGACGAAGCCGTCCACCGCGTTCGCGGTGCGCGTATCCCAGTTGCGGATGTAATGAAGAATCATCCGCGCGAGCAGCGATTTCGGCCCGTGCGTGAGGTTCGACTGTTCCAGATACTGGTGCTGCAGGTCCCACGCATAGCGGATCGGCGAATGCACGTAGCTGATGTGCACCTGGTCCGGCCCGGTCAGCACGCCCTTCGCGACCGCGTGACTGCTCGAGATCACGAGGTCGTACTCGGACACGTCGAGCTGTTCGATCGCGAGCGGCATCAGCGGCAGGTAGCTGCGGTACTTGGTGCGGGCGAGCGGCAGCTTCTGGATGAACGACGTCGTCACCGGCTTGCCGCGCACGAACGCGCGATCGTCGAGGAAATCGACGAGGCTGAACAGGTCCGCGTCGGGAAAGCACGCGACGATCTGTTCGAGCACGCGCTCGGCGCCCGCATAGGTGACGAGCCAGTCGTGGACGATCGCCACGCGCAGCGCACGCGTCGGCTGCCGCGCGCCGGCCCGTTCGGCCGGGTGCGGCGCGGCGGCGTCGCCGGCATGGACCACGGCGGCATCGGCCGTGGCGAGATTCAGGACGGCGTGTTCCGCCAGATCGCGATTCATGCAGTTCTCCTCGCATTGAGACGGACAAACAGGTCGCGCACGAGTGCACGCAGCCCCGGCGTCATCGTGAGCGACCACGCGACGTTCAGCACCAGCACGACCGCGCACATGCCGATCGACTGGACCAGCCCCGGCCATGCCTGCGCGAGAAACAGGCTCGCCAGCAGGAAGGCGAGATGGGCAAGCATGTCGAGCACGATCGCGCGCATCCGGATCGCCGACAGGTACAACAGCACGCCGTAGTCGACGAGCGCGCGCGCCGCGACGACCACCGCCGCGCCGATCAGCCCGAAGTGATGAATGCCGAACCACAGGCCGCCGACGAAGAACGGCATCTCGACGAGCCCGGCGAATGCCGCGCGGGCCGGATTGACCTGCGACTGGATCAGGATGCGCGTGACGCTCGCCTGGCCGACGAGCCACACGCTGATCACCAGCACGCGGCCGACCGGCGCCGAATGCGCGGCGAGATCGGCGCCGACCCACAGCGTGAGGAACGGCGCGAGCGCGAAGATCGCGACGATGCCGACCGGCGTGAACACGCCGTTCAGGAATTCGAGCGACTGGCGCGCGAGCGTATCCGCATGATCGCGGCCGACCGCCGACAGGCGCGGGAACAGCGTGCGCACCAGCGCGTTCGGCAGCATGTTCAGCCGCGTGACGAGGTTCTGCGGCACCGTGTAGTAGGTGACGAACTTCGCGCCCATGCCGGCGCCGAGCATCACGCGGTCGAGCGTGTCGGCGATCATGCTCGTCGTGCTCGCGATCAGCATCCAGCCGCCGAAGTTGAACAGCCCTTTCGCGGTGCCCCACTGCGGCGGATCGATGCGGCGAATCCCGAGCACCTTGATGCTGGCCTGACCGAGCATCACCGCCGCGATCAGCCGCGCGACGACCGCCGCGGCGAGCACCGTCTGCAGGTTCGGCGCGATCCACCACGCGGCGCCGAGCGGCAGCAACTGGAACAGGAACGTGCCGATCGTCTGGTTCGTGTTGAACACGCCGAATCGTTCGGCGCCGTTGATCGCGCCGGCGAACACCCACGACACGTTCGCGAGCGGAATCGCGAGCGCGAGCCACGGCAGCGCCAGATACACCTCGTGCTGCATCGCGGCCGACACCTTCGTGAAATACGCGGTGTAGACGAACGCGCCGAAATAGATCAGCAGGCCGCCGACGATACCGGTGCCGAGATTCAGCCAGAACGCGCTCCAGAACACGCGCGCGCTTTCGTCGGCGTTGCCGCTCGCGAGCGCCTTCGAGATGTGGTTCTGCGCGGCCATGCTCATCCCGAGATCGAGGATCCCGAAATAGCCGATCAGCGTCCACACGAGGCTGACGACGCCGTAGCGTTCGACGCCGAGCGCGTGGATGTACGCGGGCACCGTCACCAGCGACACGAAGGTCGGCAGGATCAGCCCGATGAAGTTGATCGAAACGTTCTTGAGTATGCCTTTGTCCATGCTTTAGCCCAGGGGCCCGTTACGGTTTCCAGCGGTACATGAGCACCTTGCCGCGCGCGTCTTCCTCGACGAACACCAGGTACTCGCCGTTCTCGCGCCGGAACGCGCTGATGCCGAACGGCACGTCGACCCAGCCCGACGCCTTGCCGACCTCGGCGCCCGGGCTCATCACGCCGACTTCCTTGCCGGTTTCCTTGTCGTACACGTGGATCTTGCCGACCGGCTCCACGGTGAAGAGGTAGCGGCCCTCGACCGTGATCCCGATCAGGTCGAGGATCGGCTTCGCGTCGAGCTGCCACGGCAGCGCGACCTGATAGCGCACCACCGGCGAGCCGCTCGACCATTTGTCGAAACGCACCAGCACGCGGCCGACTTCCTTGTTGATGCCGGGCTGCGGCGGCGCGTCGGCCGTGTAGCCCGTCACGTACAGCGTGTCCGTCTGCGGTTCGTAGATCGCGCGGCGCAGCTGCGTGAACGGCTGCGGCGTCGGGTAGGTCGTGACCTTGTCGTACGAATAGATCGGGTTGCCGGCCTTGTCGACGCCGCCATAGCCGAAGCGATGAATCCCTCGCACGTCGCTCGTGCGCCAGATGTCGCCCTTCGTGTCGACCCACCAGCCCCAGCCGCCCGCCTTTGCCTTGCCCGTCGTGTTGATCTCGGACTCGTCGGCATCGATCCGGCCGTTGCCGTTCGCGTCGCGCCATAGCCAGTCGCCGCCCGGCGGCTTGTTCGGCACCTTGTCGACCGGCCGCGCGCGCCCCGCGATCAGGCCCGACGGAATCGCGACCTCGCCGTCGCGCTTCGCGTCGAAACGGTAGATCTTCAGGTGATCGGCGTACATGTCGGTCAGGTACAGGAACGTGCGGCCGTCGACGCGCCGCGCGATCGGCATGCCCGGATACTGGTCGGTGTGGAACACCGGGTCGTCCGGATACTTGAAGCGGTTCGACAGGAAGCCGACGTATTTCCAGTCCTGGCCCGGCGGCTTCGACAGGTCGAGCTCGAAGCGCTTGTTGCCCGTGTACACGCTGTTCGGCCGCGCGGGGTCCAGCCACGCGCCGTCGACGAACAGCAGCCCCTGCACCTGCCAGCGCAGCTTGCCGTCCGGCGTGTAGCTTTCCAGCACCGCGCCGAGCCCCGCGCCGATCGTGTCGTGGCGCGGCCCGATCCCGTTCATCGACACATAGATGTTGCCCGCGCGGTCGACGCCGACGCCCGTCAGCCCGTTGAAGCGCTGCGGCCCGGGCCGGCCCGGCACCGGGCCCGCGAAGATGCCGCCGCGCTCGCCGAGCGTGCCCGACGGCGCATAGCCCTTGCCGCCTTTCGAGAAGATCAGGATCTGCTGGCGCGGCCCGTTGTCCGCGACGAGCACGCGCCCTTTCGCGTCGACCGCCACGTCCACCGCGTCGGTGCCTTCCGGCAGCGCCGGCGCGTCGTCGAGCTTGCGGCCGTCGGCCCGCACGTGCACGAGATGCGCGGGGCCGCCGAGCGTATCGGTCAGCAGCCACAGCGTGCCGTCGCCCGCCAACGCGATGCGGCCCGGCTCGTGCGCGCTCCACGTGCCCTTCTGCTGCATCGTTTCCGCGTCGTAGACATCCACCACGTCGCGCGACGGATTGGTCGCGAACAGCGTCTTGTCGTCGGCCGCGAGGCCGCCCACTTCCGCCTTCGCCTCACCGACTTCCGAGCGCGCGGGCGCCGACACCTCGTTCATCATCATGAAGCTCGCGGCCATCCGCGCGCGGCCGGTATCGGCGCGCCCGCCCGGCGCGACCTGCGGCGCCGCGCGAAACGGCGCGGGCTGCTTCATGTCGCCGATCGTGCGCCGCGAGATGCCGAACCATTGCTTGCCCTTGTCCGGCCAGATGCCGGGCGACTGCAGATGGCCGCGCTCGTTGCCGACGCCGATCGCGACATACGCGTACTTGCTGTTCACCGCGATCGCGCTGCCGCCGAGGTTGCCCCAGCCGTGCGTGCCGCCCGCGAAGCCGAGCATCTTCCCGTCCTGGTAGACGCTCGCCTCGGCGCCGCTCTCGTCCCACGGCGCATTCGTATACACCTTGCCCTCCGGCGTCACCGCGATCGCGCGAATATCGATCTGCGTCCACGTGCCGTCGCCATAGCCGAACGTGTTGCCGATCCACGACGTCGTCGCGGGCAACACCGTTTCGGCCGGCACGGCGCTCGTCAGCAGTGCCGCGCATACCGTCATGCCAACCAGAATCAGACGTCGCAATGCGCTTCTCCAGACTCGATGCAACAGCGACCGGCGCCGCCTCGGATCGCCCGCGGCGGCGCGCTGTCGCTAAATGGGTTTCAAACGTCGCGATGCAGGTTACAAGCAAAAATAATCACAAGAAATTTGGAAATATTTGGGGATGTTTCTGCCTGAAATATCGAACCGGAACAGCGAGTAAATGACCACGGAAAACGGCAATAACGACCGCTCTTTCCGCGTCACCACGTAGAAAATTCCGCTCCGCGCCGCCCGGCGCGCCCGTCCGCGAGCCAACCTTTCATCGCGCGATCGTAATAATCGGCATTAGCCTGGTTGTCGTCAGATAAATGGCGCGCGTTTTTTTACCGATTTCTTTTCCCTAGAATCGATTGCGATTCCATATTCCATTTAAAGGCATGCAATACGTACACGCATCGGATGCGGGTCGTGAAGGAGCCGCGCGATGACGGCCTTGTCGCGCCCCGCCGACCTCGCCCCGCCGCAACACGGCCGCATCGTGCAGCTCGACGGGCTGCGCGCGATCGCGGTGGGCGCCGTCTTCCTGCAACACGCGCTGAAGGCGCCGCTGTGGATGGGCGTCGACCTGTTCTTCGTGCTGAGCGGCCTGCTGATCACCGGCATCCTGCTCGATCGCAAGGCGCGCGGGCAGTCGTACTTCAGCCACTTCTACGCGCGCCGCGTACGCCGCATCCTGCCGCCGTACGTGCTGCTGCTGGTGGTGTCGACGCTGCTGTTCGGTGCGAGCTGGCTGCCGCACTGGCCGTGGTTCGCGTTCTTCTCGACCAATATCGGGCTGTCGCTCGGCAGCATCGGCCATGACAGCCTGAACGTGCTGTGGTCGCTCGCGGTCGAGGAGCAGTTCTACATCTTCTGGCCGTTCGTCGTGCTGTGGTGCTCGGAGCGCGCGCTGCTGTGGGTCGCCGCCGCGCTGATCGTCGCGGCGCCGGTCCTGCGCGCGATCGCGACGCCGTGGTTCGATTCGTTCTGGCCGATCTACTACCTGACGCCGTTCCGGATGGACCTGCTCGCGGCAGGCGCGTTGCTCGCGATCGTGCTGCGCCGCGACCGGCGCGCGCTGGAGCCGTTCTATCCGCTCGCGATCGTCGGCGCGCTCGTGTCGCTCGCGATCCTCGGCTGGCTGCACCTGTCGTTCCCGCGCTTTCGCGCCGCGAACACGCCGCTGTCGAACGCGGCGCTCTACAGCATCTCGCTGCTGCTGTGCACGTCGATCGTCGTGATCGCACTGCGCGGCCGCGGCCTCGTGCAGCGCGTGCTGACGAACCCGATGCTCGTCTACGTCGGCACCGTCAGCTACACCGTCTACCTGATCCACCTGAGCGTGCTGTACGCGCTGTGGCCGCTGCACCTGAATCGCTTCGTCACGGCCGCGCTCGCGCTGGCGATCACGCTCGCGTACGCGACCCTGAGCTGGTACGGCTTCGAACGGCGCCTGACGCGCGGGCCTGCGCGCCGCGCGGTGCCGGCCGCCGCCGGCACGACCGCCTGACTTTCATCATCCATTGCTTCTACCAGGACAACGCCATGAGCCAAACGCGTAAAAAGGCCATCATCACCGGGATTTCGGGGCAAGACGGTGCGTACCTGACCAAACTGCTGCTCGACAAGGGCTACGAGGTCACCGGCACCTACCGCCGCACCAGCTCGGTGAATTTCTGGCGCATCGCCGAGCTGGGTGTCGACACGCACCCGAACCTGACGCTCGTCGAACACGATCTGACCGACGCGGGCTCCAGCCTGCGCCTGCTCGAACGCACTCAGCCGGACGAGCTGTACAACCTGGCCGCGCAAAGCTTCGTCGGCGTGTCGTTCGACCAGCCGGCGACGACCGCCGAAGTGACCGGCATCGGCCCGCTGAACCTGCTCGAGGCGATTCGCGTCGTGAGCCCGAAGACGCGCTTCTACCAGGCGTCGACGTCCGAGATGTTCGGCAAGGTGCAGGCGATCCCGCAAACGGAAACCACCGCGTTCTATCCGCGCAGCCCGTACGGCGTCGCGAAGCTGTACGCGCACTGGATGACCGTGAACTACCGCGAATCGTATGGCCTGTTCGGCAGCAGCGGCATCCTGTTCAACCACGAATCGCCGCTGCGCGGCCGCGAATTCGTCACGCGCAAGATCACCGACACGATCGCGAAGATCAAGCTGGGCAAGGCGACCAAGCTCGAGCTCGGCAATCTCGACGCGAAGCGCGACTGGGGCTTCGCGCTCGAATACGTCGAAGGCATGTGGCGGATGCTGCAGGCCGACGAACCCGACACCTACGTGCTGGCGACCAACCGCACCGAAACCGTGCGCGACTTCGTGCGGATGGCGTTCGCGGCGGCCGGCTACCAGCTCGAATGGACCGGCAAGGGCGAGCAGGAACGCGGCCTCGACGCATCGACCGGCAACGTGCTCGTCGAAGTGAACCCGAAGTTCTACCGCCCTGCCGAAGTCGACCTGCTGATCGGCTGCGCGGACAAGGCGAAAAGCAAATTGGGCTGGGCGCCCAAGACGACGCTCGAACAACTATGTCAGATGATGGTCGAAGCGGATTTGACGCGGAACCAACACCATGACACGTTCTGAAACCGGGCGTCCGTCGCGCCGTGCGTTCGTCACGGGCCTGACGGGCTTCACCGGTCGCTACATGGCCGAACGCCTGCAGGCGGCCGGCTATGACGTCTGGGGCACGGTCGCGCCCGGTACGCCGCGCCCCGCCGATCCGGCGTTCGCACAGTGCACGCTGCTGCCCGTCGACCTGCTCGACGCGGATGCGATGCGCGCGGCCGCGGCCGACGCACGACCCGACGCGGTCGTGCATCTCGCCGCGCGTGCCCATGTCGCCGACGACGAGCCGTCGCCGACCTACGCGGTCAACATCGTCGGCACGCGCAACCTGCTGGCGGCGCTCGCCGGCCTCGACCGCCGTCCGTCGGCGGTGCTGCTGGCCAGCAGCGCAAACATCTACGGCAACTCGACGCCCGGCGTGCTCGACGAAACCGTCGCGCCTGCCCCGGCGAACGACTACGCGGTCAGCAAGCTCGCGATGGAATATGCGGCGAAGCTCTGGACCGACCGGCTGCCGATCGTGATCGCGCGGCCGTTCAACTACACGGGTGTCGGCCAGAGCGATGCGTATCTGCTGCCGAAGCTCGTCGCGCACTATGCGAGCAACGCGCCGCGGATCTCGCTCGGCAACCTCGACGTGAGCCGCGATTTCTCCGACGTGCGCGACGTGACGGCCGCCTATCTGAAGCTGGTCGAAGCCGCACCGGCCGGCGAGACGTTCAACGTCTGCTCGGAACGCGCGTATTCGCTGAAGGAAGTGCTGGCGATGCTGTCGCGGATCGCCGGCTACGTGATCGACGTGACGATCGATCCGCGCTTCGTGCGGCACAACGAAGTGAAGAGCCTGAGCGGGTCGCGCGACAAGCTGCGGCGCGCGGTGGGCGAATTGCCGGTCACGCCGCTCGACGAAACGCTGCGCTGGATGGTGGACGCGATGCGTGCCGCACCGTCCGCGCACGCCGCCGGCTGAACGGCGGCACGACACGCGCGCGACGGCATGCGCCGCAACGACAACGGGCCGCTCTCTCGAGCGGCCCGTTTCATTGATGCCGAGCACAAACGAGCTGTATCGCTCAGCCTCAGCCGTCGAGGCCGCGCGCCAGATCGTTGCGAACGTCGCCCGCATGCTCGAGGCCGACCGCCAGGCGGATCAGCCCTTCGGTGATCCCCGCTGCCGCACGCGCTTCCGGCGTGATGCGGCCGTGCGTCGTGGTGGCCGGATGCGTGATCGTCGTGCGCGTGTCGCCGAGGTTGCCGGTGATCGACACCAGCTTCGTGCCGTCGATCACGCGCCATGCGTTCGCGCGCTGCTGCTCGGGCGTGTCGCCCTTCAGTTCGAACGACACGATCGCGCCGCCCGCCTTCTGCTGACGCTTCGCGAGCTCATGCTGCGGATGCGATTCGAGGCCCGGATAGAACACGCGCGCGACCGCCGGATGCGAATCGAGCCAGCGCGCGATCTCCAGCGCGTTCGCCGATTGCTTCTCGACGCGCAGCGACAGCGTCTCCATCCCTTTCAGCAGCACCCACGCGTTGAACGCCGACAGCGTCGGGCCCGCGCTGCGCACGAACGGGAACACCTTGCCCATGATGAATTCCTTCGAGCCGACCAGCGCGCCGCCAAGCACGCGACCTTGCCCGTCGAGGAATTTCGTCGCCGAGTGCATCACGACGTCCGCGCCGAGCTTCAGCGGCTGCTGCAGCACCGGGCTGCAGAAACAGTTGTCGACGACGAACAGCGCGTTCGCGGCCTTCGCGATCTTGCCGATCGCCTCGATGTCCGCGAGTTCGGTCAGCGGGTTCGACGGCGTCTCGAGGAAGAACATCTTCGTTTCCGGCCGCACGGCTTCCTGCCATGCGTTCAGGTCGGTCGGGTCGACGAAGGTCGTCGCGATCCCGAACTTGCTGAAGATCTGCGAGAACATCCCGAGCGTCGAGCCGAACAGGCTGCGCGAGCTGACGAGATGGTCGCCCGCCTGCAGCGCGGACATCACGACCGACATGATCGCGGCCATGCCCGACGCCGTCGCGATGCATGCCTCGCCGCCCTCGAGCGCCGCGAGACGCTCCTGGAACATGGTGACGGTCGGGTTCGTGAAGCGCGAATAGGTGAAATAGTCTTCCGAATTCGCGAAGCGCTCGGCCGCGTCGGCCGCGCTGGAGAAGCAGAAGCTCGACGTGAGGAACAGCGCTTCCGAATGCTCGTTGAAGTCGCTGCGCAGCGTGCCCGCGCGCACCGCAAGCGTGTCGAAGTTGAGGGAGTCGTCCATGTTCCGTTTTCCGTATTCGATGGCCGCGCCGACGGTCGTGCACGAGGCGCGGACCCGGTCAAAGCCGAGGCCAAAAACAAAAAGCCCGCTATGCGTCGGCATCAGCGGGCTTCGGTGCGGTACGACAGCGATCGACTCGGGCCGGCTGCCGCCGGCCTTCGCTTTAGCTGTTTTGGGAAGTTGCCCCGCGTCCGCAAGCTGATATCAAATCGACGCAAGGCCACATCCTATCACGCCTCGACAAAAGCGTGCGCCGGCGTTACTCGACCGACAGTTGCAGGTTCATCTGCGAACGCTCGGTGTCGCCGGCCGTGTCGCGATCGGCCTGCGACGCCGGCGTGAGGCGCGCGCGCTCGATCGCATCGAGGTACTCGGGCGTCACGGCGCCGGTGATGTAGTTGCCGTCGAAGCACGACGCCTCGAAGTTCTCGAGCTTCGGGTTGATGTCGCGCACCGCGCGGCGCAGATCGTCGACGTCCTGATAGATCAAATGGTCGGCGCCGATGATCTTCGCGACTTCCTCGTCGGTGCGGCCGTGCGCGACGAGCTCGCCGCGCGTCGGCATGTCGATGCCGTACACGTTCGGGAACTTCACGGGCGGCGCCGCCGACGCGAAGATCACCGACTTCGCGCCCGCATCGCGCGCCATCTGCACGATTTCGTGCGAGGTCGTGCCGCGCACGATCGAATCGTCGACGATCAGCACGTGCTTGTCCTTGAACTCGATGCTCATCGCGTTGAGCTTCTGGCGCACCGACTTCTTGCGCACGGCCTGCCCCGGCATGATGAAGGTGCGGCCGACGTAGCGGTTCTTGAAGAAGCCCTCGCGATACTCGACGCCGAGCTTCGCGGCGACCTGCATCGCCGCCGGGCGCGACGAATCGGGAATCGGCATCACGACGTCGATCGGCACGTTCGGCAGTTCGCGCTTGATCTTCTCGGCGAGATAGTCGCCCATGCGCAGGCGCACGTTGTAGACCGGCACGCCGTCGAGGCACGAATCCGGACGGGCCAGATACACGTATTCGAACATGCACGGATTCAGCGTCGGGTTCTCCGCGCACTGCTGGCTGTGGAAGTTGCCGGCCTTGTCGATGAAGACCGCTTCGCCCGGCTCCAGGTCACGCACGAATTCGAAACCGATGCCTTCGACCGCTACCGACTCCGACGCGACCATCCATTCGGTGCCGTGTTCGGTTTCGAGCTTGCCGATGCACAGCGGCCGGATGCCGAACGGGTCGCGGAACGCGAGCAGGCCGTAGCCGGCGATCAGCGACACGATCGCGTACGAACCCTCGAGGCGGCGATGCACGCCCGAGACCGCCTTGAACACCGACGCCGGATCGAGCTCGAGGCCCGTGGTCGACAGTTGCAGCTCGTGCGCGAACACGTTGAGGAGCACTTCGCTGTCGGAATTGGTGTTGATGTGCCGGCGGTCGATCCGGAACATCTCGTCCTTCAGTTGCATCCAGTTCGTCAGGTTGCCGTTGTGCGCGAGGATGATCCCGAACGGCGCGTTCACGTAGAACGGCTGCGCCTCGGCCTCGCTCGATGCCGAGCCGGCCGTCGGATAGCGCACCTGGCCGATGCCGTAGGTGCCGGGCAGGCTGCGCATGTTGCGCGTGCGGAACACGTCGCGCACCATGCCGTTCGCCTTGTACATGTGGAAATTGCTGCCGTCCGCCGTCGCGATGCCCGCCGCGTCCTGACCGCGATGCTGCAGCAGCAGCAGGCTGTCATAGATCAGCTGATTGACCGGGGATTGGGAGATAACACCTACGATGCCGCACATGGCATGTCCTTCAAGATGACAAAATCGGTTCCGTCCTGCCCGACCGCGTCGTCACACGCGTACGTACTGGGCCATGCCGTCGGGCAGGAGCTGCTTCAGCTCGTGCACGCCCTGTTCGGCAAAAGGACGCAAGAGCGCATTGCGCCAGAAATCCTGTTTGGGCAGTTCGGTCAGCCCGGCCGCCGCGACCAGCAGCACCACCAGCACACAGCCGCGGACGAGCCCGAACATCATGCCCAGCGAGCGGTCGACGCCGCCCAGGCCACTCGCCTGCGCGATCCGCGACAGCAGCGCGTTCGCCACGCCGGCGACCAGCACGACGCCGATCACGAGCAACGCGAAGGCGATCACCCACTGCGTCAGCGCGCCGCCCGGCCAGTTCGCCGGAATGTATGGCACGACCAGCCCGACGTAGCGGCCCGCGATCACGATCGCCGCGATCCAGCCGATCAGCCCGAAAATCTCGGACACGAAGCCGCGCCACGCACCGCGCAGCGCCGACAACACGATCACCGCCAATACAGCGTAGTCGAAAGCCGTCAGCATCGTGGCCTTACTGCGTCAGACCGGCTTCGCGCACCTTCGCGATCGCGGCGGAGGCCGCCGCGCGATCCGCGAACGGGCCGGCACGCAACAGTGTAGCCGTGCTGCCGTCTGCCTGCTTGCGATGCTCGACATATGCGGGCACGCCCGCCGATTTCAACTTGGTCGCCCACGAACGGGCCGTCGCGTCGTCCTTGAACGACCCGAGCTGCACGGCGAAGCGCGCACCGGCCGGCGACGCCGGCGACGATGCGTCGCCGCTGTCCGGGCTGGCGGCGCCGTCATTCGCAACGGTTGCGGGCGCAGGCTTCGGCGCGGCCGGCTTCGGCGCGGGCGCAGCAGCCGGCTTCGGCGCGGGCTTCGGCGGCGTCACGCTCGCGGTGGCGGTCGGTTCGGGTTTCGCGACCGGCTTGGCCGCATCCTTCGGCGCGGGCGCCGGTACGGCCGCAACGGCCGTGTCGGAGGCCGGCGGTTCGTCGTGCGCGACGCCTGCCTGCACGTCGGACACGTCGTCGTCGCGCGGCACGACTGCCTGGTGCGCGGGCCGGTTCGGGATGTCGATCGCGATGTCGTCGGTCACCGGCTTCGGGTGCGAATCGAGCACCATCGGCAGCACGATCACCGCAGCCACGACGAGCGCGATCGCGCCGACGAGACGCCGGCGCGCGCGTTGCTTTTCTGGAAGGGTCGGATCGAGGAGCAGTGCATCCGAGTCCGGACGCTCGGTGCGGCGCGAGCGTCGCTCGACGCGGTCAGTGCGCTCCGTGCGCACGTTCCGGGAGGCCCCGGTGCGACCGGCGCGCCGCGGGGGCGCGTCGTCGTCTTTCTTGCCGAACGAGAAAATTCCCATGAATGGCTGAGTCCGAAACTGCCCGTCAGTCAGTGTTGCTGCGATTTACGGTAGGCCAGCACGCCGGCAACCGTATGGAAACTGCCGAAAACCACGATTCTATCATTCTCGGATGCTCTTTTTAGTGCATCGCGAAACGCTTCCGCGGGCGATGCGTAGCGCGTCACGCTCGAATCGGGCCCCTCCTCCACGCCAGCCTTGCGCAGCGCCGCTTCGAGTTGCTCCGCGGAAGCCGCGCGCGGCAGCGGCAGGTCGGTCACGCACCAGTGGTCGATCTCGCCCTTCAGGTGCCGCAGCACGCCGTCGATGTCCTTGTCGTGCATCGCGCCGAACACCGCGTACGTGTACGGGAAGAAGCCCATGTTGCCGAGGTTCTGCTCGAGCACGGCCGCCGCATGCGGGTTGTGCGCGACGTCGAGCACGATCGCCGGCTTGCCGGGCAGCACCTGGAAGCGCCCCGGCAGCTCGACGTTCGCGAGCCCGAGCCGGATGTCCTGCGCGGACACCGGCAGCACCGGGCGCAGCGCCTCGAGCGCCGCGAGCGCGGCCGACGCATTGATCAGCTGATTCGCGCCGCGCAGCGCCGGATACGCGAGCGCCGGATAGCGCTTGTCGCGGCCGAGGTAGCTCCATTGCTGGCGCTCGGCGCCTGCCTGCGCCTCGTAGCGGAAATCGCGGCCGACGAGCCACAGATCGGCGCCGATCGCTTCGGCGTGATCGATCAGCGTCTGCGGCGCGGCCGGATCGCCGCAGATCGCCGGCTTGCCCGCGCGGAAGATCCCGGCCTTCTCGAACGCGATCTTCTCGCGCGTGTCGCCGAGGTATTCGGTGTGGTCGATGTCGATGCTCGTGACGATCGCGCAATCGGTATCGATGATGTTCACCGCGTCGAGCCGGCCGCCGAGGCCGACTTCGAGGATCACCGCGTCGAGCCCGCGCGACGCGAACAGATGCAGGATCGCGAGCGTCGTGAATTCGAAATACGTGAGCGAGACCGGCTCGGCCAGCGACGTGCGCGCGGCTTCGACGGCCTCGAAGTGCGGCAGCAGTTCGTCGTCGGTCACGTTCTGCCCGTTCACGCGCGCGCGCTCGTTGAATTCGAGCAGGTGCGGCGACGTGTGGCAGCCGACCTTGTAGCCCGCGCGCACGAGAATCGTCTCGAGGAACGCGCAGGTCGAGCCCTTGCCGTTCGTGCCGCCGACGGTGATCACCGGGCACGCGAATTCGAGCTGCAGCGCCGCCTTGACCTGCCCGATACGGGTCAGGCCCATGTCGATGCCGACCGGGTGCGCGCGTTCGAGATGCGAAAGCCACGCGTCGAGAGTGGGAAAAGTGCTCATCGGATCAAATCTGGATCGGTACCGCCACTACGCCAAAAAACGAAGCGCGCCGCCTGACGCTGAGGCCAGGCGACGCGCAGAGTTCACCACGTTGCGCCGGTCAGGCCAGCGCGTCGGCCGGCTGTCGCTGCAGCAGCGCGAGCAACTGCGCGATCTCGTCGCGCATCTTGCGACGGTCGACGATCATGTCGATCGCGCCCGTCTTCAGCAGGAATTCGGCACGCTGGAAGCCTTCCGGCAGCTTCTCGCGGACCGTCTGCTCGATCACGCGCGGGCCGGCGAAGCCGATCAGCGCCTTCGGCTCGGCGATCACGACGTCGCCGAGGAACGCGAAGCTCGCCGACACGCCACCCATCGTCGGGTCGGTCAGCACCGAGATGAACGGCAGCTTCGCTTCGGCCAGCTTGGTCAGCATCGCGGTGGTCTTGGCCATCTGCATCAGCGACAGCAGGCTTTCCTGCATCCGTGCGCCGCCCGACGCCGTGAAGCAGATGAACGGCACGTGCTGCTCCAGCGCGTTCTGCGCGCCGCGCGCGAAGCGCTCGCCGACGACCGAACCCATCGAGCCGCCCATGAACGAGAACTCGAAGCACGCCGCGACGACGGGCAGCGTGTGGATCGCGCCGCCCATCACGACCATCGCGTCGGTTTCGCCGGTTTCGTCCATTGCTTCCTTCAGACGATCGGGGTACTTGCGGCTGTCCTTGAACTTCAGCGAGTCGACCGGCACGATTTCCTGGCCGATTTCATAGCGGCCTTCCGGATCGAGCAGCCCGTCGAGGCGCTCGCGCGCGCCGATGCGCATGTGGTGATCGCACTTCGGGCACACGTGCAGGTTCGCGTCCACGTCGTTGCGATAGAGAACGGCCTCGCAGGACGGGCACTTGACCCACAGGCCTTCCGGAATGCCCTTGCGGCTTTTCGGGTCGGTCTGCTTGATCTTCGGCGGCAACAGTTTGTCGAGCCAGCTCATCGTATGGTTTCCTGTTCCGTGGCGGGGCGGGCCGACCGGCCCGTTCCCGCTTCCTGTGTTGTGTTTATCGCGCCGTGTTGCCGGCGCCGTCCAGCGCGGCGCGCAACTCGGCGATGAACGACTTCAGCGCGGCGGCGGCACCTTCCGGCGCGGCGCTCTCGAGCAGCTGCACGAGGCGGCTGCCGATCACGACGGCGTCCGACACTTCGGCCACCGCGCGCGCCGTTTCGGCGTCGCGGATACCGAAGCCGACGCCCACCGGAACCGGCACGCGCGACTTGATGGCCGGGATTTTACCCGCAATGCTCGAAACATCCAGATTTCCGGCGCCGGTCACGCCCTTCAGCGACACGTAATACACGTAGCCGCTCGCGATCTTGCCGACGTCGGCGATGCGTTCATCGGTCGACGTGGGCGCGAGCAGGAAGATCGGATCGATCTGCGCGGCCCGCATTTTTTCCGCGAATACGCCCGCCTCTTCCGGCGGATAGTCGACCACCAGCACGCCGTCGACGCCGGCCGCGTGCGCTTCGGCCGCGAACGCGTCGACGCCCATCCGTTCGATCGGGTTCGCATAGCCCATCAGCACGACGGGGGTTTTGGCGTCGGTTTCGCGGAAACGCTTCACGTCGGCGAGCACGCTCTTCAACGTGACGCCGCGCGCGAGCGCGCGTTCCGACGAGCGCTGGATCACGGGGCCGTCGGCCATCGGGTCCGAGAACGGCACGCCGAGCTCGATCACGTCCGCGCCGCCTGCGGCGAGCGCATGCATGAATTCGACGGTTTTCGCGGGATCGGGGTCGCCGGCCGTGATGAACGGGATCAGGCCCTTACGGCCTTGTTCGGCGAGCGCGGCGAAGGTCTGCTGAATACGATTCATGGCAATTTTTCCTATGTCGATCCGGAGTTAGCGCTTTAGCGCTTACTCCGGTCCCATGCAAAGCAGCAATCGGCGATGCGGCGGCGCGATTCACGCGCACGCCGGCGCGGCGAGCGCGCTCACGCGCTCGTGCGCGATCGCACAATAGCTTTCGTTGATCTCGTAGCCGACGAAGTCGCGCCCCTGCCGTGCGCAGGCCACCGCGGTCGTGCCGCTCCCCATGAACGGATCGAGCACGCGGCCGCCCGGCGGGCAGCTCGCGAGCACCATCCGTTCGATGATTTCCAGCGGCTTCTGGGTCGGATGATCGACGCGCTCCGCGTGCTGCCGATGCAGGCGCGAGACCGACCAGACGTCCTTCGGGTTGTAGCCCATCTCCAGCCACTTGCTGCCTTCGAACAGCTTGCGCGAGCGGGCCTTCTTCGTATCGGCGTCGTACGGGATGCGGACCGGATCGAGATCGAAGTAATACGCTTTGGAAACCGCGAAAAAGCCGATGTTGTCGTGCACCGACGTGAAACGGCGCGTCGTGCCGCCCATGCTCGGCACGCGCCGGTCCCAGATGATCTCGTTGACCATCGTGAGCTGCGTCTTCAGGAAACTGAAGATTTCCGGCGCGTACTGCCACGTGCAGAAGATATACATCGACCCGCTCGGCTTCAGCTTCGGAATCGCGAGCTCGAGCCACGCGCGCGTCCACGCGAGGAAATCGTCGCCCGAACGCTTGTCCGAATCGTTGCCGTAGTCCTTGCCGAGCCCGTACGGCGGATCGGCGACGATCAGGTCGATCGACGCATCCGGCAAGTGCGCGGCGTGGGTCAGGAAATCGCGGTTGTGCAGCTCGATACCGGACGGCAGCGCGCGCGGCACGGCAGCGGCGGGCTGAACCGCCTCCGCCTCGCTCGCGGCACCGCCGCCCGGCTCTTCGATCAGGTCACGCATCGGTCGGGTCAGAGCTCGATGCCCGATCGCTCGGCGACCGTGTGCATGTCCTTGTCGCCGCGCCCCGACAGGTTGACGAGCAGGAGCTTGTCCTTCGGCAACGTCGGCGCGAGCTTCACGCCATACGCGATCGCGTGGCTCGACTCGAGCGCGGGGATGATCCCCTCGATCCGGCAGCAGTCGTGGAACGCCTTCAACGCTTCCGCGTCGGTGATCGGCACGTACTGCGCGCGGCCGCTGTCCTTCAGCCATGCGTGCTCGGGGCCGACGCCCGGATAGTCGAGCCCCGCCGACACCGAATGCGTCTCGATGATCTGGCCGTTGTCGTCCTGCAGCAGGTACGTGCGGTTGCCGTGCAGCACGCCCGGGCTGCCGGCGATCAGCGAGGCCGCGTGATGGCCCGTGTCGAGGCCGTCGCCGGCCGCTTCGACGCCGATCAGCTGCACCGATTCGTCGTCGATGTACGGATAGAAGATGCCCATCGCGTTCGACCCGCCGCCGACGCACGCGATCACCGCGTCCGGCTGCCGGCCGGCGAGCTCGGGCATCTGCACCTTGCATTCGTCGCCGATCACGCGCTGGAAGTCGCGCACCATCATCGGGTACGGGTGCGGGCCCGCGACCGTGCCGATGATGTAGAACGTGCTTTCGATGTTCGTGACCCAGTCGCGCATCGCCTCGTTCAGCGCGTCCTTCAGCGTGCGCGAACCCGATTCGACCGGCACGACCGTCGCGCCGAGCAGCTTCATCCGGTAGACGTTCGCGGCCTGCCGGCGCACGTCCTCCGAGCCCATGTAGACGACGCACTCCATCCCGAAGCGCGCGCAGATCGTCGCGGTCGCGACGCCGTGCTGGCCGGCGCCCGTTTCCGCGATCACGCGCTTCTTGCCCATGCGCTTCGCGAGCAGCGCCTGGCCGATCACGTTGTTGATCTTGTGCGCGCCCGTGTGGTTCAGGTCTTCGCGCTTCAGGTAGATCTGCGCGCCGCCGAGCATCTCGCTCCAGCGCTGCGCGTGATAGATCGGCGACGGGCGGCCGACGAAATACTTCAGCTCGCGCTCGAATTCGGCGACGAAGTCGGGATCGTTCTGGAACTTTTCATACGCCGCGCGCAGTTCGTCCAGCGCGTGAATCAGCGTCTCGGCGACGAACACGCCGCCATACGGGCCGAAGTGGCCGCGATCATCAGGAAGGTTGTACATGGTGTCTCTCTCGATCGGTCGGTGCGCCCGCTTTTGGGGCCGCACCGGCTTGCATCACCCGGCGTCCGCCTCGCGCACCGCGCGTACGAACGCCGCCATCCGGGCGTGATCCTTCACGCCCTTCGCGCCCTCCACTTCGATGCCACTCGAGACATCGACAGCAAACGGACGCAACTGGCGGATCGCATCACCGACGTTTTGCGCGTTCAAGCCACCACTCAAAACGGCCCGACGCGCGAGCTCTGCGGGAATAAGAGACCAATCGAAGACCTTGCCGCTACCGCCGTAATCCGGCACCAAAGTGTCGAACAGGAGGCCGCGCGCTTTCGAATAATGAAGAGCCGATTCTACCAAATCGGCACGCTGCGTCGAGGGGCCGACGCGCACCGCGCGCAACCACGGCAGGCGGGCCGCGCGACCGAGCGCATCGCACTGCTGCGGCGTCTCGTCGCCGTGGAGCTGCAGCATCGTGAGCGGCACGTCGCGCACGACGGCTTCGATCTCGGCTTCGGTCGCATTCACGAACAGCCCGACCACCGACACGAACGGCGGCGCGAGGCTCGCCAGCTCGGCCGCCTGCGCGATCGTCACCGCGCGCGGGCTCTTCGGGTAGAACACGAGGCCGATCGCATCGGCACCGAGCGCCGCCGCGTGCAGCACGTCCTCGGGGCGCGACAGCCCGCACAGCTTGATGCGCGTGCGCGGCGGCTGGCCGGCCGCGGCGGAAGTCGAAGAAGACACGGCGTGCTCCGTCATGTTTGTGGGTCCAGATCGGCCCAGACGCTGCTCCACGGCACGCTGCCGAGCTGCGCGGGCGGGACGGCGAATTCCGCCGGGTAGCCGACGTGGGCGAGATACAGCCCGTCGGCCATGAACGTCGGGGCCGCGAGGTTGCGGTCCCGGCCGGCCAGCACGTCGGCGAGCCAGTCGGCCGGATAGCGGCCGCGCCCGACCGCGACGAGGCAGCCCATCAGGTTGCGCACCATGTGATGCAGGAACGCGTTCGCGCGGAAGCGGAAATGGATGAAATGCCCGTCGCGCCGCACGTCGATCTGATACAGGTGTTTGACCGGCGTCTTCGACTGGCATTCCGACGACCGGAACGACGAAAAATCGTGCTCGCCGATCAGGTGCGCGGCGGCGGCGCACATCGCGTCGTCGTCGAGCGGCGTGTGGATCCAGCCCGCGCGCCCGGCCAGCATCGGCGAACGCACCGGGTGCACGTACAGCGCGTAGTAGTAGGTGCGCTCGAACGCCGAGAAGCGCGCATGGAACGTGTCCGGCATCGGCTTCGCCCACTGCACCGACACGGTCGGCGGCAGGAACGCGTTGGTGCCGCGCACCCACGAAAACACCTCGCGATCGAGGTCCGTGTCGAAATGCACGACCTGCCCAAGCCCGTGCACGCCGGTATCGGTCCGCCCGGCCACCGTCGTGTGCAGCGGCACCCGCGCGAACTCGGCCAGCGCATGTTCGAGCCGGTCCTGCACGGTCTTGCCGTGCGGCTGCGCCTGCCAGCCGCAGAACGCCGCGCCGTCGTACTGGATGCCCAGCGCGATCCGCATCACGCCTCGTCCGCCAGTTTCGCGAGCAGCGCGCAGGCATCGTCGCGCGTCGCGGCGTCGTTCGCGTCGACCACTTCCTGCAGCAGCGTCCGCGCGCCGGACAGGTCGCCCAGTTCGACGTATTCGGCCGCGAGGTCGAGCTTGTTGCGGGCGATGCGCGCAAGCTCGTCCGCGGTGAGCGCAGGCAGCGCGGCGCCCGGCGTGGACGGCAGGTCGAGATCGAAGTCGAGCTTCAGCGCGCCGAACTGCGCACCGCCGAGCGGCGGCAACGACGACGGCGTAGCTGGGCTGCCCGCCTGGCCGGCAGACGTCACCGCGTCCGGATCCCAGTCGAGCTCGTCTTCCTGGTCGGCCGGATGTTCCGGTGTCGTTTCAGCCGAACCCATCGGCGGGTGCTGCGCGGCTTGACCGTTAGTTGCAATTTTATCGGCGTCGGGCTGCGGTGCCTGCGCGGGCGGTTCCCCCGTCGTCGACGGCTCCTCCGCCGTCCGCGGCGGCAACGGCATGTCGAGACTGTTGAGCGCGCTGATCGCGTTCTGCATCAGTGTCGCGTGCTGGGCTTCGGCGCTCGAAGGGGCGACGGATGCGGCGGACGGCTCGGCCAGCTTGGTCGACTCGGCCGGCTTGTCGGCGGCAGTGGCTTCTTCCACGGGTTCTGCGTCGTGCGGAGCCTCGGCCGAACCCGGAATCGCGTCGTTCGCCGGCGACACGGCAGCGTCAGCAGGCGGTAATTCCGGCGACTCGTCGTGCGGCGCCGTCACTACAAGCGCAGGCGATGTATCCGCCGCGGGCGGCTCGATCGTCTCCGCGGCGGCGGCAGTCGCCGCGGCGAGATTCATGTCGGACGCGGCATCGCGTGCGATCGGCATCTCGGGCGTGATCGGCAGTTCGCGTTCGACGGACGGCGCGGCTTCCGCCTCCGCAGCCGCGGCGCCACCTGCTGCGGCCGCGGTCGCAGCGGCACCCGCCTCGTCCGCGCGCCGACCCTTCCGGCGTTTGCGCCATGCGAAGCCGGCCGCGAGCACGATAACGGCAGCGCCGGCCGCCGCGGCCGGACGCCAGTCCATCTGCTCGGTACGACGTGCCGAGGTCGCGACGGGTGCGACCGGTTGCACGGAAGCCGATGCCGGTTGCGGCGCACTGGCTGCCACACCCGACGCGGCTTCGTCCGCCGTCGATGCAGCGGCCGATGCACCCGCGTCATTCGCAGCCGCACGCGGCGCGGCAGGCGCCGGAGCAGGCGCGACGCCGGTCGTCGTCGCCGGCTTGCCGATGCCGTGCTTCTGCAACTCCATCAGCACGCGGTTCTTCAACGCGAGCAATTGCTGCAGGCTCGACGGCCGCGGCTGCGACGCACCGACGGCGGGTGCCGCGCCGGCCGGCTCGCGCATGCCGGCAACCGGGTTGCCCGGCACCGACTGCCCCGTCGCCTCGCTCGCGGACGACGGCGCCGACTGGATCGCACCGCTCCATACATGCGGGCCGCTCGCACCGCCCGTGGGCGCCGCCGGCTGCGTGCCGTCGACAGCCGATGCGCCATGCGCGGCCGACGCACCGATCGACGCCGAAGCACCGCTCGAAGCGGATGCGCCCGCCGCCGTCGCCGTCGCGGCACTCGCGCCGCTCACCGGAGCGGCATGCAGGGCCGGCGCCACCGGCGCGGGTTGCGCGGCCGAACCGGGCTGCGGCGCGGATGCGCCGTGCTGCGCGATCGCTGCCCCACCCGATGCGGCGGCGGGCGCGGAAGCGGCCGTCGGGCCAGATGCAGCGGACGCGGCGGATGCGCCGGCCGGCGCGAGCGCCGCGCCGGTCGCATCGAGCGCGGGCACCGTCAGTGTCGCGCCGACCTTCAAACGGCTCGCGTCGCGCTTCATGAACGCCTGCGGATTGGCGTCGAACAGCGCGCGACCGGCGCGCGCGAGCACGGCCGGATCGTGCGATTGCGTGGCCGCTTTCGCGATGTCGTTCAGCGACTGGCCCGGCTGGACCGTCACGGTAAGCGGTGCGGCGCCGCCGACGGCGGATGCCGGCAGGTCGCCGGTGCCGACTGCCCACGCCGATGCGGCGGCGCCGAGTGCCAGGATCGCCAGCGCGCCACGCACGGCGCGCGACAGACGGGACTGGCGCGGAAACAAGGAAATTCGGGACATCGTTGGCTCTATCGCCGCGCACGGGCGCGGCTCGGATTCGCGGTTGGAAGCGTCAATAAAGCGCTGCAGAAATGCAAAAGCGTCGCGCGGAACGCGACGCTTTCGGCGGGTCTGTGCGTCGTAACCGCGTAGTTTACTTCACACGATCGGGTTCCGGCCGAATTCGTCGCCGGCAGGTGCCTCCGGGCCCGGGCGGGCGCTCGTGTCGCGCGGGTCCGTCTGCCCGTAGCCCATGCATCCGATCGATCAAAACGAACCTGCGTGCCGCAGTTGGAAGCCGTCTCGCGGCAGCCTCGCGCCCCGCTCGAATGACGCGGCTTTTTGGCGGTCAGCGGGCGTCCGCCGCAGGATCGCAAGCACTCCCTCAACAATCCATCCTGTCCGCCATTAATGAATTAACAGCCGGAAAATCAAGACAAATCCCGACCGGCACCCCATCCCACTCCAATCAATTCCAATTCGCCGATAAGAAGCCAATTTCCGTCTCTTATCGGAGAAATGAAAATCCACACCACCAAAGCCCCGCCCCGCAAGGCTTTGACCACCTCTCTCTCGCTTGATTACTCATACAAAAGCGATCATTTCTGCATCAATTCAATTTCATTACACAAAATTACACAGACCGAATAACCGCCGTCGATACGATCGCCTTCAAACAGGAATCGGCATGTTTCGACGTCGCGCTCGCCCATGCGGGAAAGGCGGGAGCGCGCCGGCCGGGCTGATGCCGTGAAGTACCGGAGGGCCATCGCGCAGTCGCACGACTGCATCACTCACCAGCTCGTTACGGGGACGAACATGGGCTATCAACAGGGTTTGAGCGGGTTGGCCGGCGCGTCGAGCAATCTCGACGTGATCGGCAACAACATCGCGAACGCAAACACGGTCGGCTTCAAGCAGGGCCGCGCAAACTTCGCCGACATGTACGCAAATTCGGTCGCGACGTCGGTCAACACGCAGATCGGCATCGGCACGCGGCTCGCGTCGGTGCAGCAGCATTTCAGCCAGGGAACGATCAATTCGACGAAGTCGTCGCTCGACGTCGCGATCAACGGCAACGGCTTCTTCCAGATGTCGAGCAACGGCGTGACCACGTACTCGCGCGACGGCACGTTCCACCGCGACAAGAACGGCGCGATCGTCGACGCGCAAGGCCGCAACCTGATGGGCTATGCGGCAGGTGCCGGCGGCGTGATCAACACCGCGCAGACCGTGCCGCTGCAGGCGCCGACCAGCAACATCGCGCCGCGCGCGACGAACAAGATCACCGGCCAGTTCAACCTGAACGCGCAGGACAAGGTGCCGGCCAAGACGCCGTTCAACGCGACCGACAACACGACGTACAACTACAACACGTCGATCCAGGTCTACGACTCGCTTGGCGGTTCGCAGCCGGTCAACCTGTACTTCGTGAAGCCGGCGGCCGGCACGTGGCAAGCCTACGCGGGCGCGCAGGGCCAGACGCCGACGAATCTCGGCACCGTCACGTTCGACGCATCGGGCCGGATCAGCTCGACGACGTCGGCCGCGACCGGCCAGCCGACCGCGAGCCTCGGCCAGTTCGCGTTCTCGATCCCGAACACGACGGGCGGCGCGAATCCGCAGAACCTGACGCTCGACCTCGGCGGCACGACCCAGTACGGCGGCAAGGACGGCGTGAACAACCTCGCGCAGGACGGCTTCGCGAGCGGCACGCTGACGACGTTCTCGATCGGCACCGACGGCAAGCTGACCGGCAACTACTCGAACGGCCAGAGCGCGGTGCTCGGCCTGATCGCGCTCGCGAACTTCAACAACCCGAACGGGCTCGTGAACATCGGCGGCAACCAGTATGCGGAAACGGCCGCGTCGGGCGTGCCGCAGATCTCCGCGCCGGGCAGCACGAACCACGGCACGCTGCAGGGCAGCGCGCTGGAAAACTCGAACGTCAACCTGACGACCGAACTCGTGAACCTGATCACCGCGCAGCGCAATTACCAGGCGAATGCGCAGACGATCAAGACCCAGCAGGCCGTCGACCAGACGCTGCTGAACCTGCGCTGAACCGCGCATGAAAAACGCGCCGCGCCGGCCCTGAATCCCAAGGCCGACGCGGCGCGTCGTATCGTGCAGCCCGGCCCGCGGGCCGGACAGCCAACGTGCTTACTTGTCGAGCAGGATGCGCAGCATGCGGCGCAGCGGCTCGGCCGCGCCCCACAGCAGCTGATCGCCGACCGTGAACGCCGACAGGTATTCGCCGCCCATCGCGAGCTTGCGCAGGCGGCCGACCGGCACCGTCAGCGTGCCGGTGATCTTCGCCGGCGACAGGTCGCGCATCGACGCTTCACGCTCGTTCGGCACGACCTTCACCCAGTCGTTCGCCGATGCGAGGATGCCGTTGATCTCGTCGAGCGGCACGTCCTTCTTCAGCTTGATCGTCAGCGCCTGCGAGTGGCAGCGCATCGCGCCGATCCGCACGCACAGGCCGTCGACCGGGATCGAACCCGGCTCGCCCATCGCGGGCTTGCCGAGGATCTTGTTGGTTTCCGCGCCGCCCTTCCACTCTTCCTTCGACATCCCGTTGCCGAGATCCTTGTCGATCCACGGAATCAGCGAACCGGCCAGCGGCACGCCGAAGTGACTCGTCGGCATCGCGTCGCTGTTCATCGCGGCCAGCACGCGGCGGTCGATGTCGAGGATCGCGGAAGCCGGATCGGCAAGCTGTTCCTGCACCGCGCCGTTCAGCGTGCCCATCTGCGACAGCAGCTCGCGCATGTTCTGCGCGCCCGCTCCCGATGCGGCCTGGTACGTCATCGCGGTGATCCAGTCGACGAGGTTCTCGCGGAACAGGCCGCCGAGCGCCATCAGCATCAGGCTGACCGTGCAGTTGCCGCCGATGAAGTTCTTCGTGCCCTTGACGAGCGCGTCCTTGATCACGTCGAGGTTGACCGGATCGAGGATGATGACCGCGTCGTCCTGCATCCGCAGCGACGATGCCGCGTCGATCCAGTAGCCGTTCCAGCCGGCCGCGCGCAGCTTCGGGAACACGTCGTTCGTGTAGTCGCCGCCCTGGCACGTGATGATCACGTCGCACTTCTTCAGCTCGTCGACGTTGGTCGCGTCCTTGAGCGTGGTCTCGTTTTTCGCGAACGACGGCGCCTTGCCGCCCGTATTGCTGGTGCTGAAAAACACCGGTTCGATCAGGTCGAAATCGCCCTCTTCCTGCATGCGCTGCATCAGGACGCTGCCGACCATGCCGCGCCAACCTACGAGACCTACGTTCATGACTAACCCTTTGCTTTGAATGGAGCTTCCCCGCCATTTCCGTCCCCGCGTGACCGCGCGGGGAAACAGGCGGGCACGACGGCGATCAGCGTTTAATGATCGTTTTCGTGGTAATGGTTTTCGTGATGACGATGGCGCGCGCACCCGCACGGGCAGTGTTGCCGTGGAGTTTCAGGACCGGGGAGATCAGGGAAATCAGCGCCATCGTTCGAGTCTACACAAAGCCGGTGGCCCGCACAACGGCCAACCGTGCGCGAACCGGCCGATTTTTCCGGCCCGTTCGCACCCTTTTCCACATTAATTACCGCACTTCATTGCCACACGCTTACAACGCGGCGACCACCGCATCGCCCATCGCGGCCGTGCCGACCTGCTTGCAGCCCGGCGTCGCGATGTCGCCGGTGCGGTAGCCCTGTTCGAGCACCGCTTTCACCGCGCGCTCGATGCGATCGGCCTGCTCGGCGCGATTCAGCGAGTAGCGCAACAGCATCGCGGCCGACAGGATCGTCGCGAGCGGGTTCGCGATGCCCTTGCCCGCGATGTCCGGCGCCGAACCGTGCGACGGCTCGTACAGGCCCTTGTTGTGCTTGTCGAGCGACGCCGACGGCAGCATGCCGATCGAGCCCGTGAGCATCGACGCTTCGTCCGACAGGATGTCGCCGAACATGTTGCCGGTGACGATCACGTCGAACTGCTTCGGCGCCTTCGCGAGCTGCATCGCCGCGTTGTCGACGTACATGTGCGACAGCTCGACGTCCGCGTACTCCTTCGACACGTCGATCATGATGTCGCGCCAGAACTGCGACGTCTCCAGCACGTTCGACTTGTCGACCGACAGCAGCTTCTTCGCGCGCTTTTGCGCGGCCTGGAACGCGACGTGCGCGATGCGGCGCACTTCCGGCTCCGAATAGCGCATCGTGTCGAAGCCTTCGCGCTCGCCGGCGAACGGGCCGTCCGGCGCCGCACGCACGCCGCGCGGCTGGCCGAAGTAGATGTCGCCGTTCAGTTCGCGCACGATCAGGATGTCGAGGCCCGCGACGAGTTCCGGCTTCAACGGCGATGCATCGACGAGCTGCGGATAGCAGATCGCCGGGCGGAAGTTCGCGAACAGCTCGAGGTGCTTGCGCAGCCCGAGGATCGCCTGCTCGGGGCGCAGCGCGCGTTCCAGCGAGTCGTACTTCCAGTCGCCGACCGCGCCGAACAGGATCGCGTCGGCCTGCTTCGCGAGCGCCAGCGTCGCGTCGGGCAGCGGATGGCCGCTCGCCTCGTAGCCCGCGCCGCCGACCGGCGCCTGTTCGAGTTCGAACTTCTCGTCGAGTGCGTTCAGCACCTTCACCGCTTCATTGACGATTTCCGGACCGATGCCGTCGCCGGGCAGCACTGCAATCTTCATGCGAAATTCCTGACTGGGTAGAGTGTGATGGAGGCAGGCCGGCGAGCGCGCGCAAAGCGCGCCCGCCTCGAACGCGATGTCAGCGGACCAGCTTGGTGTTGAGCCAAGGCTGCTTCACGAGCCGCTCTGCCTCGAACTGGCGGATCTTGTCCGCGTGGCGCAGCGTGAGGCCGATGTCGTCGAAACCGTTCAGCAGGCAGTACTTGCGGAACGCGGCGATCTCGAACGGATACTCGCGGCCGTCGCCCGCGCGCACGACCTGCGCGTCGAGATCGATCGTCAGTTGAAAGCCGTTGAACGCGGCCGTCTCGTTGAACAGGTGATCGACCTGCTGCTCGGTCAGCACGATCGGCAGCAGACCGTTCTTGTAGCAGTTGTTGAAGAAGATGTCCGCGAAGCTCGGCGCGATGATCGCGCGGAAGCCGTACTGCTGCAGCGCCCACGGCGCGTGCTCGCGCGAGCTGCCGCAGCCGAAGTTCTTGCGGGCGAGCAGCACCGATGCGCCCTGGTAGCGCGGCTGGTTCAGCACGAAGTCCGGGTTCAGCGGACGCTTCGAGTTGTCCTGGCCCGGCTCGCCGTGATCGAGGTAACGCCACTCGTCGAACGCGTTCGGACCGAAGCCCGTGCGCTTGATCGACTTCAGGAACTGCTTCGGGATGATCGCGTCGGTGTCGACGTTCTCGCGATCGAGCGGCGCCACGACGCCGGTATGTACAGTGAATTTTTCCATGATCCGTCTATCCGGTTGAAGGGCCGGCGGTCAGCCGGCGCACATCGACAAATTCTCGGCGGGAAACGTCACTCCGCGGCGCGCTTGAGCGCGCTGCCGGCGGCGTTGACGTCTTCCCCGAAGCCTCGGACGGTATTGCAGCCGGCCAGGCCGAAGCCCAACCCGGCCAGCGCCAGCGCGGCAACCAGCCGCGCGATGACCTTCGATGCCGTCACGTGTTACCCCAGCTGGCGAATGTCGACGAAGTGACCTTCGATCGCCGCGGCCGCCGCCATCGCGGGGCTCACGAGGTGCGTGCGACCGCCCGCGCCCTGCCGCCCTTCGAAGTTGCGGTTCGACGTCGACGCGCAGCGCTCGCCCGGCTCGAGCCGGTCGGCGTTCATCGCGAGGCACATCGAGCAGCCCGGCTCGCGCCATTCGAAGCCCGCATCGGTGAACACCTTGTCGAGCCCTTCGCGCTCGGCCTGCGCCTTCACGAGGCCCGAGCCCGGCACGACCATCGCGAGCCGCACGTTCGACGCGACGCGGCGGTTCAGCTTCTTCACGACGTACGCGGCCGCGCGGATGTCCTCGATGCGCGCGTTCGTGCACGAGCCGATGAAGATCTTGTCGACCTTGATCGATTCGATCGGCGTGTTCGGCTCGAGCGCCATGTACGCCAGCGCGCGCTCCATCGCGTCGCGCTTGACCGGATCCTTCTCGCGCTCGGGATCGGGCACGCGACCGTCGATCGACGTGACCATTTCCGGCGACGTGCCCCACGTGACCTGCGGAACGATGTCGGCGGCATTCAGCTCGACCACGCGGTCGAATTGCGCGCCGTCGTCCGACTTGAACTGGCGCCAGTACTCGACCGCCTGATCCCATTCCGCGCCGGTCGGCACGAACGGGCGGCCCTTCAGGTATTCGATCGTCGTGTCGTCCACCGCGACCATGCCTGCGCGCGCGCCGGCCTCGATCGCCATGTTGCACACGGTCATGCGGCCTTCCATCGTCAGCGCGCGAATGGTCGAGCCGCCGAATTCGATCGCGTAGCCCGTGCCGCCCGCGGTGCCGATCTTGCCGATGATCGCGAGCACGATGTCCTTCGCGGTACAGCCGCGCGGCAGCGCGCCCTCGACCTTCACGAGCATGTTCTTGCTCTTCTTCTGCAGCAGCGTCTGCGTCGCGAGCACGTGCTCGACTTCCGACGTGCCGATGCCGTGCGCGAGCGCGCCGAACGCGCCGTGCGTCGACGTATGCGAATCGCCGCACACGATCGTCATGCCCGGCAGCGTCGCGCCCTGCTCCGGCCCGATGATGTGGACGATGCCCTGCCGCACGTCGTTCATCTTGAACTGCGTGATGCCGAACGCGTCGCAGTTCGCGTCGAGCGTGTCGACCTGCAGCTTCGAGACGGGATCGGCGATGCCGTGGCTGCGGTCCGTCGTCGGCACGTTGTGGTCCGACACGGCCAGGTTCGCGCTGATGCGCCACACCGGACGCTGCGCGATCTTCAGCCCTTCGAACGCTTGCGGGCTCGTGACTTCATGCAGCAGCTGACGGTCGATGTAGAGCAGGGTCGTGCCGTCTTCCTCGGTGTGGACCACGTGGGTGTTCCACAGTTTGTCGTAGAGAGTCTGTGCCATGGGTATGCGGGGTCGTTGTGACTACAAGCCTTGCGGATGCGGTCGATTATGCCACGCAAAATCGGCCCATGGAGTACCACGATAACGAAAAAAGTGAATAAAAACAGTGAGTTGGGTGGTACACGCGATACCCGGATAAGCATTACCCGGCAAGCGCGGCGGCTTGCGGCGGCGTGCTACCGGAAGAAATTGCGCAGCTCGCGCGCCAGCGCCTGCGGTTGCTCCTCGGGAATGAAATGCCCGCTATACGCGATCGTCGCGGCCGTCACATCTTCCGCCACGTGTCCGAGCGGCCCCGCCATGTCGGGTATGGACCCCTGATCCGCACTGACAGCGAGCACGGGCATCTTCAGCTTCCCCAGCGCCTTCAGCGTGCGGTTCTGAGCCGACGACGCCGACACGGCCCGGTAGAAGGCCAGCCCCGCTCGCAACCCGCCGTCCCGGGTGAACACCCGGAGATACTCGTCGACATCCGCGTCGGAGAACGACTCGGGATTGGCCGCCTTGCGACGCAAGAACCAATCGAGATACTCGCGCTCCTTGCCGGCAATCAACGTCTCCGGCAGGTCGGCGACGGTATGAAACGCGAAGTGCCACGTGCGCCATGCGTTGCCGGGCTCGATCGGCAGTGCGGCGGGCAGCGTGATGCCGGGTATCCCCGCGTCGAGCAACGCCAATCGCTTCACCGCATCGGGATACATCGCGGCAAACGGATAGGCGACCCACGCGCCGACGTCGTGAGCGGCCAGGTAAAAGCGCGCGATCTTTTGCTGCTCCAGCAGGCGCGCAAGCGTTGCCGCGACGGTCTGCGTGTCGTAACCGACGAGTGGACGGTCCGAATCGCCTTGTCCGGGAAGATCCGGCGCCACGATCCTGAATTCGTCCGCGAGAAGCGGCATGACTCTCCGCCACGCGTACCAGCTTTCCGGAAAGCCGGCGAGCAGGACGATGGTCTCGCCGTCGGCGCGGCCTCCTTCGACGAAATGAAGGCGCACCCCGTCTACCGTATCGAACCGATGACGAAAGCCGCTGAGCCGCGGGTCTTCCCGAAAATAGGGCGCGGCCTCGAGATGCGAAGCATCCGCGGTGGATTGATGCTGGTACATAAGTTCGTCCTCTCCACAGAATCGACTGCGCTGGATGATGGCCCCCGAGCAGCGGGAGCACTTCCGTTCGGAAATATTTGTTTCCTAATTCGGCGAAACCGAATCACGCGCATGCGCGGTTTCGCGTGTTGCTTCACATCGCGTCACCTGTCGGGTGACGCACAAACCTTAGTCGAGCAGCCGCATTGCCTCGTCAACCAGCATCGACATGTCGCTCCGGCTCTGGCCGAGCTTCCCCACCACTCGAAGCCCCTGCACCATGGCAAACAGACAGCTCGACGTGGCTTGCGCGTTCAGCGCGGCATCGACGGATCCATCGGCCTGCCCCTGCTTGATCAAATCGCGAAGGAGACGCTCGATCCTCTGCATCGATCTGTGGACGATGCCGGCGATCTCGCTATCCAACGCACTCAGAACCATGGCGCCGCCGACGACCAGACAGCCCTTTCGACCCTCGTCTCCATGCGAGACGTCCGCGTAAAAGCGCAGGAGCGCTCGCACCTTGTCCCGTCCGTTTTCTTCATCGGCAAGGATCATGTTGAGCTCGCTGACGCGCCGATCGATGTACCGGTTCAACGCGGCAACGAAGATGGCGTTCTTGTCGGCAAAGGCTTTGTAAAGACTGCCTGCGGTGAGCCCCGTCGCCCGGGACAGATCGCCGATAGAAGTCGCGTGATAGCCACGCTCGCGAAAGACGCGGATGAAGCCGTCTAGCGCTTCATCCATATCGAATTCTCGCGGCCTGCCCACGTTCGCTGCAATTTTCCTAGCCATGCGCCATTATAGGAAATGATCATTTCCAAATCAAGCCATGCGAACCGTACAGGCGTCACTGGCATTTCGCACTCGATCTCATAGACTGTCTATTCGCAACGGGCGGCGCGCGGCTGCCCTCCCCGCCATCGCGATGCGTGCGTCCCGGCGCATCGACCGGACAGGAGCCTTGCATGCGGTACGAACTCTATTACTGGCCTGAAATCCAGGGCCGCGGCGAATATGTGCGGCTCGCGCTCGAAGCGGCCGAAGCCGATTACGTCGACGTCGCGCGCGAATCGGGGCGCGGGATGGGCGTGTCGGCCATGATGCGCATGATGGACAGCGCGAAGGCCGAATGCGTGCCGTTCGCGCCGCCGTTCCTGAAGGCGGGCGACGTGGTCGTCGGGCAGACCGCGAACATCCTGCTGTTTCTCGGCGCGCGGCTCGGGCTCGCGCCCGACGACGAAGCCGGCCGGCTGTGGGTCCATCAGATCCAGCTGACCGCCGCCGATTTCATCACCGAGATCCACGACACGCACCATCCGATCGGCAGCGGCCTGTACTACGAGGACCAACAAGCGGAAGCGGCCGAGCGCGCGGCCGATTTCCTCGAGAACCGGCTGCCGAAATTCCTCGGCTACTTCGATCGCGTGCTCGAACAGAACCCGCACAAGCGCGGCTATATCGCGGGCAGCGCGCTCAGTTACGCGGACCTGACGATGTTCCAGTTGATCGAGGGCCTGCGCTATGCGTTCCCGAAAGCGATGAAGCGCGCGGAGCGCAAGGTCGCGACGCTCGTCGCGCTGCACGATCGCGTCGCGCGGCATCCGCCCGTCGCGCGCTACCTCGAGTCGGAACGCCGCATCCCGTTCAACGACATGGGGATCTTCCGGCACTATCCGGAGCTGGACAAGTAACGGCCCGGCACGTACCGCGGAACGTGCGCGCACGGGCGAATTTCACGCAGGATCAGCGCGGCTGCCCGTGCTGCGCGGCGGCCGCGTCGACGGCTTCCACCGAGCGCGTGAGCCACGGCCCGATGTCCATCTCCTCGTAGCGCACGAGCCGGCTCTTGCGCGCGCGGCGATACGCCCACCAGATCGCGACGAACAGCGGAATCCATACATAGATCGACAACACTTCCATCCAGTCGATGCGCGCCGCGAAAAACGCCTGGTAATCCTGCCCGAGCGAAATCACGATGCAGACCGCGACCGCGAACACCGGCCCGAACGGAAACCATTTCGCGCGATACGGCAGTTGATCGAGTCGATAACCCTGCTTCAGGAATCCCCTGCGGAACCGGTAATGGCAGACCGCGATGCCAAGCCACGCGATGAAGCCGGTGATGCCGACCGTATTCAGCAGCCACAGATAGATGCGCTGGTTGTTGGTCAACGACGTGAGGAAACACAGCCCGCCGACGGCCATCGTCGCGTACAGCGCGTTGCGCGGCACGCCGCCCGGCGACAGCGTCGCGAACACGGCCGGCGCGCGCCCTTCCGATGCGAGGTTGTACAGCATCCGCGTCGCCGCGTAGGTGCCGGAATTGCCGGCCGACAGCACGGCCGTCAGGATCACGAGATTCATCGCACCGGCCGCGAGCGGGAACCCCGCGTGGCTGAATACCAGCGTGAACGGGCTCACGCCGATGTCGGTCACGTCGCTCTTCAGCAGGTTCGGATCGGTGTACGGCACGAGCAGGCCGATCACGAAGATCGCGAGCACGTAGAACAGCATGATCCGCCAGAAGATCTGCTTCACCGCGCGCGGGATCGTCT
This sequence comes from Burkholderia sp. AcTa6-5, assembly GCF_017815075.1. Lineage (NCBI taxonomy): Bacteria > Pseudomonadati > Pseudomonadota > Betaproteobacteria > Burkholderiales > Burkholderiaceae > Burkholderia > Burkholderia sp. AcTa6-5. The sequence continues at coordinate 60,125 of NZ_JAGIQE010000011.1, forward strand.
TGCGCGGGTTCTCCGATTCGCCGGCCGTGATGCCGACCAGCTCGGTGCCGAGAAACGAGAAGCCCGCGATCAGCGCGACGCTCATCATCGCGTGCACGCCGCCGACGAACGGCGCGTCGCCGGTCGTGAAGTTGCGCCAGCCGACCGGATGCCCGGTGCCGGTATGCCCGCCGCCGGTATACCCGCCGCCGGTATGCCCGCTGCCGGTATGCCCGCCGCCCAGCACGCCGGCCGCGATCAGCAGCCCGGCCGCGATGAACGCGATCACGGTGACGACCTTGATCAGCGAGAACCAGTATTCCGATTCGCCGAAGCCGCGCACCGACAGCGTATTGAGCAGGAAGATCAGCACGAGGAAGCCCGCGCCCCACCACACGCCCGGCACCGACGGAAACCAGTAGCGCATCACGATCTGCGCGGCGACCAGCTCGATCGCGATCGTCACCGCCCAGCTGTACCAGTAGGTCCAGCCGAGCGCGACGCCGAAGCCTTCGTCGACGTACTTCTCGCCGTAGATCGCGAACGAGCCCGATACCGGCATCAGCGCGGCCATCTCGCCGAGCCCGGTCACGACGAAGTAGACCATGATCCCGATCGCGATATACGCGGCGATCGCCCCGCCCGGCCCCGCCTGCGCGACCGACGCGCCCGACGCGACGAACAGCCCCGTGCCGATCGACCCGCCGATCGCGATCATCGCGACGTGGCGGCCCTGCAGACGGCGCTTCAGCGCCGTCCCGGACGGTGCGGCCGTGTCCGTCGCCGCTTGCATGGCATCCATGGTGTTCCCCCTGATTGTGAGCCGGCCAGCCGATTCGATTCGGAATGCAAATCGATTGACCCGGTCATTCGCATCCAAACCGGCCCTGCCGGGCCGGCCGCATCACGCGACGCTGCGCTTGATCGACTGCAGTTCGGCCGTCGTCACGATCTTCTCGATCCGGAACCGCGGGCTTTCCAGCCACGCGTTCGCGATCCGCCGGTACTCGTCGAGGTCCTCGCACGCGAGCCGCACGAGAAAATCGAACGTGCCGCTCACCAGCCAGCAATCGAGGACGGCCGGATTCGCGCGCATTTCCTCTTCGAACGGCGCTTGCGAACGCCCGTGGTCGGCCAGCACGATCTGCGCGATCACGACGATCGGCTTGGTCGCGCGCGGCGCCTTGATCACCGCGCGGTACCCTTCGATCACGCCGAGCGCCTCGAGCCGCTCCACGCGCGCCTGGCACGGCCGCGGCGTGAGATTCACGAGCTCCGACAGCTTCCGGTAGGAAATCCGTCCGTCGGTACGCAGGATGTCGAGGATCCGGAGATCGATCTTGTCGAGCTGCATCTTCTTGTCGGTCATCCGCGTTCGCTCCGGTCGGGTCGTGGCTCGTGGCTCGTGGCTCATGCGCGGAACGTCTGCCGTTCCGCGCGGGGCCACATTATCCGGCCGAAGCCGCTGCGCGCCAATCGGCTAGAACCGCAGCGACAGGCAGGTCAGGCCGCCGTCCATCTTGCGGAACTCGCTCGTGTCGATCACGTGCAGCGGCATGCCGAGCGGCGCGATCGCGTCATGCACGCGCGGATAACCGGCCGGCGTGATCAGCGTGCCGTTCACGCGCAGCGTGTTGCCCGCGTATTCGTCGGCGGCCGGGATCGCGATCCGGCGATAGTCGGCGAACGCCGGATGCGCGGCCAGCGCGTCGGTCACGAGCAGCGTGTCGTCGCCGAGCGCGTTGACGACCGATTTCAGGTGCAGGCCGGCGCCGACCGGCACCGCGACGACCGAATAGCCATGGCGCGACACCAGCGACTCGAACGCGGCGATGCCTTGCGCGTCGGTGCGGCTCGTCAGGCCGATGAAGAAGCGCTTGCCGACCAGCATCACGTCGCCGCCGTCGAGGCGGCCCTGCTGCATCGGCAGCAGTTCGCGATGCACGCGCAGCGCCGCTTCGATGTGCGCGGTCTCGCCGCGCCGCGCGGGCGCGCCGGGGCGCGTGATCACCGCGAATTCCGGCGTGACGACCGCGACGTCCTCGACGAAATGCGAATCGGGAAACGCATCGAGCGGCGGCAATTCGGTCAGTTCGACGCCGAGCATGCGCAGCGCGTCGCAGTATGCATGGAACTGCGTGAGCGTCTTGTCGTAATCGGGTGCGCCGAGTTCGGCGGTGGTCAGGCCCGCGCCGCAGGACGGCGCGGGACGGCGAACGATCGCTTGCGTGAATTGCATCGACTCCTCCATGATCTGCGCCGCCTCCGTGCGGTGCACGGGCCGGCGGCGTTGTGTCCGGACCATTATCGGAAGCCAATTTGCGCAATTCGCGTCGATTTCGGCGGCGCCGACAGCCGATTGCGTCGAATTGCGCGCACCACGCAGCGGATTCGGCAGACGGGCCGCCCGCCGTCTCGCGAATGGCCGTTTCGCCCGCCGCCCGCGCGTTACGCGCCGGGCTCGAATCCCATCTGCGCACGGCCGAGCGCCGTGAGATCGCCCTCCCCCGCACGGCCATCGAAATCGGCCTCGAAATGGTCGGCCGGGAAATCGGGCGGGCTGTCGCCACGCAGGAACGCGAGCCGCTGCCGCTGCAGGTATGCATCGTTCTTCGCGCAGCCGGGCGCGGCCGCGATGTACATCACGTTGCTGTCGCCGCTGCCGCGATGCGCGTCCTCGACCGCATGCACGACGTCGCCGTGCCAGAACACCGCGTCGCCCGGTTCCATGTGCGGGATCGGCACCAGTGCGTCGAGCAGCAGCGCGTGCCATTCGGGGCGGATCGACAGCGCGCGGCCGGGACGCGCGCCGCACAGGTCGTCGTCGGCGACGTCGTCCTGCAGCGCGCGCAGCACGACATAGGCCATCGCGTTCGCGACCGGGATCAGCTGCAGCGTGCCGTCGCCGGGCCCCTGCGGCGTCAGTGCGGTCCAGCCCTGGAACGTGCGGAACATCGAACACACGGCCGGCGACGGAATCTCCTCGACGTCGGGGCGGAACGCCGCATCGAACGGATCGTAATCGCGCCAGCGGCCGGCCAGCACGTGGCGATAGACCTGGCGGAAATTCGCGCCGAGCCAGCGCTCGACGGAGCCGCCGTCGACGTGCGGCGACAGCCCGAGCGACGTCGACCCGGGCGGCCGGCGACGAATCCGGTCCGCATAGGCGGGCACCTGGTCGGAATCGAAATGCGTGCGCGTACCGTCCGCATGCCGCCACAGACGGTTCAGGAACACCCGCGCCTGCGTGAGCGCCGGCGACTGGCGCGCGGCCACCTGCGGCTTCGACCAGTAGACGCCGTAGATCTGCGGCTTGCCCGACGCGAGGTTGCCGAAATAGCGGTCTTCCGCGCGCGCATGCAGCCGCTCGGTGAAACGGTTCGCATCCAGATACGCGCCGATCTCGTCGTTCCAGTCGCGTGCCTGCTGCGCATCCAACACGCCGCGGATCACGACCGCGCCGCGCGTGCGGATCGCGGCAATCGCGAGCGGATCGACGGTCCCGCTCGCGACATCCGCGAACGGCACGACCGGAATCACGTCATCGCCATGCGCGTGCGCGCGGCGGATCGCGTCGACCTGCCGCGCGATGTCGCCCTCCACTTCGCGGAACGTGGCCGCGTAGCCGGGCAAGTCGGCGCGTAGCGCCCGTTTCGCCGTGCGGATCGCGGCCGGCAGATCGTCAATCGTCAGGTGCATCGCTTGTCTCCTCGCTGAATCGCGTTTTGATGAGCACTCAGCGTACGGCCGCCGCACGGTCATCATCGATACTATCCAGCCAATAATCGATACAATCCTGACAACCGCGCGTTACTCGGGACGATGGCAGACCACGCACAGCTTGTTGCCGTCCGGGTCCCGGAAATACGCGCCGTAGTAGTCGCGGTGATAGTGCGGCCGGAGGCCCGGCGGCCCTTCGCAGGCGCCGCCGTGCTGAAGCGCGAGCGCATGGCAGCGATCGACGTGATCGCGGGTCGGCGCATCGAACGCGATCGTGTGGCCGTTCCCCGGTTCAGGCGCGCGTCCGTCGAGCGGCTTGCCGAAGAAGAACAGCGGCCGGTCGGCGTCGGCCGGCATCCAGCCCGACCAGCCGTCCGGTTCGTGGAATTTGACGCGCAACCCGAGTTCGGCGAACAGCGGCGCGTAGAAATCGTAGGCGCGCGCCGTATCGCCGACGCCCACGCAAACATGTGAAAACATGGCATCGCTCCGTCGTGAAGATCGCTCACGATCATGCCACGGCGCACTGCCCGCCCCTACCGGAGGCCGCGATGAAACCGCAATACGAGCATGTGACGTTCGCGTCCGGCTGTTCGATCCGCGTGTATCACCGTCAGCTCGCGCGCATTCCGTTCGAGTGGCATCGCCATCCCGAGTACGAACTGACGCTGACGCTCAACAGCCGCGGCCAGCGCTTCATCGGCGATCACGTCGCACGCTACGCGGATGACGATCTCGTGCTCGTGCCGCCGAACCTGCCGCATACGTGGTCGTCGAACGCGCGCATCGATCGCGGCGCGCCCGAGGTCGCGCTCGTCGTCTGGTTCGACGGAGACTGGGTACGGCGGCTGGCCGACTGCTGCCCCGAATACGCGCCGCTGCGCTCGCTGCTGCGGCGCGCGGCGCCGGGCCTGCGCTTCGACGTGGAGACGGCCCGCGCGATACGCGCGCGGCTGCCGCGGTTGCTCGATCCGTCGCCGCGCGTGCGGCTCGCGGCCACGCTCGATACGCTTGCCGATCTCGCGGAAGCCGGCGGCGAACCGCTCGCCACCTCGCAGGCCTACGATCGCTCCGACGCAGCCACGTCCTCGGTCGACTCCACCGCATCCGGCGCCGAACGCCTCGACCGCGTGCTCGACGCGATCGACCGGCAGTTCCACGAACCGCTGCGCATCGACGCGCTCGCGGCCGTCGCGCACCTGTCCGAACGCACGCTGCAGCGGCTGTTCGCGCGTCATATCGGCGAAAGCGTCGGCCGCTACGTGCAACGGCTGCGGCTCGCGCACGCGTGCCGCCATCTCGCCGGCACCGACTGGCCGATCGCGACGGTCGCCGCGCGCTGCGGCATTGCGAATGCCGCGAACTTCAACCGCCAGTTCCTCGCTGCGCACGGCATGACGCCCGGCGCGTACCGGCAGTTCTTCAAGCAGCACGGCCACGCGCCCGACGACGACGCGCCCGCGCTCGACACACGGCCGCCGTCGCTGGAGCGCCGCGCCGGATCGCGTATCGCCTGATCGGCACCGCACGCCTGAACGGCCTCGATCCCGAGGAGTGCGAGCCCAATGACGCCCGCACCTTCGATTCGACTTCGCGCGCGATCAGCGCCCGCATCTGCTGCCAGAGGTTCTGCTCGCGCCGGCCGAGCTCGTCGCGCATGCGGAAGAATGCCTTCACAGGCGCAATCTTTAGTTGCACTCCTCTCGGTCAATTGCCGCTTCCAGATTGAAGCGTTCTCCGGTTCGCGTTTCATGCTTTTACTGCGCATGAGTGAGGCTTCCGGGTCGGCGTACATCATTAATATCGGCACTACACCTTGTGTTAACCGGAGAAACCACATGACGAGCAGCAACAACTTGTCTCGAGTTACGTACGGCAACAGCGCTTACACGACTGATTTTCATGAACCGTACCCAGCGCCCGGCTCGGGGGCAGGATCGGGGACTGGGCCCGCCTCTCACACGCAGCCTCCTATCCATGGGATGCCTCCGGCATTCAACGGGCGTCCATCTTCCGCGCCAACGACGACTGATCCCGCGTTTGCTGGCCCCTATAGCAGCGTAAGGCGACACGGTATCCTTTCTCAAGACCAGATGCGAGATCAGCACATTGCATTTAATCAATCACACGACGGTCAAGTGGCGCGGAGCGATATTGATGTCACCCGGATACACGGTAGCCCGGATCATGAAGAGAGGGCGCGCGCCGCGCGCATGGCTGTGGAAAACTCTGCGCATGGGGCACTGTCCGTCGCGCTCGAGCGCCATGGATACGGCCCACTGCATACTGAAACACGCGCGCCATCAACGGAAGAGCTGCTTCGCTCGTTGAGTCCCGAACAACGTAAAGACTTTGAGGCAGCGAAGGAGTACGGTATGACGCCTGAGCAGATTCTCGGGATGATGGCGAGGGATCAACGAACAACAAGTTTGTCACCGCAGGGGCAATCGCAGGCCTACCATCGGATGCAGAATACTTTCATGGTGACAGCGCACGCCAGTGCCCCAGCGGCATATGCATCTCCGTACGAAGACACCCGTCGCAGTATTCCGCCGTCGGAGTTTCGTGGCGTTTACGTCCCGCAAGCGCATGCGCACACCGCTCGTCAAGTTGATCGGGAATTAGCCGCGCGTCAGCCGGTATATCCGCAGGCCGTCGCCGTGCCGGATCGGCCCGGAATGAACCCATATTATCAGGCGCCAAATGGTGACCAGCATCAGGTCCATGGTGTTCAAGCTCCTGACTATTACAATGCCATTAGAGCCCAGCTCAGTTCCGAGGCCGACTATGACGCGCACATCGTAAAGACCGGCATTCGGCGCGAATGGTAAGACCGCCTTTAGCCAATCGGCAACGAACGTTGGGAGCGTAAAGCATGACCTTGATATCCTCCCTGCCCGAAGGCAGCGGAGGATATCAATCCCATTGCACATCTGATGGGAATCAGATTGCCCGTGTCGCACGCTCATGAACGGACGGTGTGCATCGAGCGCTTACCTCGCGCCAGCGTCGGCCGCACAAATGAAAACACCCCGGCGGGATGACCCACCGGGGTGTCGTGGCGTTGCGATTGCGGGACGCGAGCGGCCTGACGGCCGTTCGCGCCGCGCACGGTTCAACGTGCGTTGAGCGGCTTCGCTTCGCGCGGCGTGTCGCCGATGAACAGCTGACGCGGACGGCCGATCTTCTGTTCCGGATCGGCAATCATTTCGTTCCACTGCGCGATCCAGCCGACCGTACGTGCCATCGCGAAGATACACGTGAACATCGACGTCGGGATGCCCAGCGCGCGCTGAACGATGCCCGAGTAGAAGTCGACGTTCGGGTACAGCTTGCGCGACACGAAGTATTCGTCTTCCAGCGCGATCTTCTCGAGCTGCATCGCGAGCTTGAACAGCGGGTCGTCGTGCAGGCCCAGTTCGTTCAGCACTTCGTAGCAGGTTTCGCGCATCAGCTTCGCGCGCGGGTCGTAGTTCTTGTACACGCGGTGACCGAAGCCCATCAGCTTCACGCCCGAATTCTTGTCCTTCACCTGCTTGATGAATTCGGGGATGTTGTCCGGCGAACCGATCTGCTCGAGCATGTTCAGCGCGGCTTCGTTCGCACCACCGTGCGCCGGGCCCCACAGACACGCGATACCGGCCGCGATACACGCGAACGGGTTCGCGCCCGACGAGCCGGCCAGGCGAACCGTCGACGTCGATGCGTTCTGCTCGTGATCGGCGTGCAGGATCAGGATGCGGTCGAGTGCGCGGACCAGCACGTCGTTGACCTTGTACTCTTCGCACGGGTTCGAGAACATCATGTGCATGAAGTTCGCGCTGTACGACAGTTCGTTCTTCGGATAGACGAACGGCTGACCGATGCTGAACTTGTACGCCATCGCGACGAGCGTCGGCAGCTTCGCGATCATGCGGATCGCCGACACTTCGCGGTGACGCGGGTCGTTGATGTCGAGCGAGTCGTGATAGAACGCCGACAGCGCGCCGACGGCCGCGACCAGCACCGCCATCGGGTGCGCGTCGCGACGGAAGCCGCGGAAGAAGAAGTGCATCTGCTCGTGCACCATCGTGTGCTTCGTGACGGTGTCGACGAATTCCTTCTTTTGCGCGGCGTTCGGCAGCTCGCCCTTCAGCAGCAGGTAGCAGGACTCGAGGAAGTCGGCGTTCTGCGCGAGGTTGTCGATCGGGTAACCGCGGTACAGCAGCTCGCCCTTGTCGCCGTCGATGTACGTGATCGCCGAATTACAAGCTGCCGTCGACATGAAGCCCGGGTCGTACGTGAACTTGCCGGTCTGGCCGTACAGCTTGCGGATGTCGATTACGTCCGGGCCCATCGTGCCCTTGTAGATCGGCATTTCGACGCTCGGCGAGTTGTCGCTGAACGATAGCGTGGCTTTAACATCAGACGGAGTCATGGCACATCCTCAATCGAAATAAAGAAACGGGATTCGATAACGGGCACAGCGCGTTACACCTTGGCGTTACACGTTGCGCAGCATCTCCAACAGCCGGTGAATGTCCGGGCTGTCTAGGTCGCCCTCTGGTTCCTTGCGCGCGAGGAGCAAGTCCATCAGGTCGTTGTCGCTCAGATCGAGCAGGCGCGACAACGCGCCTACGTCTGCATCGGTGAGGTCATGCTCGTATCGGCTGAAGAAACGCTCGAATACGATGTCGTTCTCCAGCAGACCCCGCCGCGCGCGCCAGCGCAGGCGCGCGCGGCGGTGAGGGTCGGATTGATGCGAATCGTCGCTCATCAAGCTTTATACCGCGCGGCGAACCATCAGTTCCTTGATCTTGCCGATCGCCTTCGTCGGATTCAGGCCCTTCGGGCAAACGTCGACGCAGTTCATGATCGTGTGGCAACGGAACAGACGGTACGGGTCTTCCAGATTGTCGAGGCGCTCGCCGGTGGCGGTGTCGCGGCTGTCCGCGATGAAGCGGTAAGCCTGCAGCAGGCCGGCCGGGCCGACGAACTTGTCCGGGTTCCACCAGAAGCTCGGGCACGACGTCGAGCAGCTCGCGCACAGAATGCACTCGTACACGCCGTCGAGCTCGTCGCGCTCTTCCGGCGACTGGAGGCGTTCCTTCTCCGGCGGCGGCGCGTCGTTGATCAGGTACGGCTTGATCGAGTGGTACTGGTTGAAGAAGTGCGTCATGTCGACGATCAGATCGCGCACGACGGGCAGGCCCGGCAGCGGACGCAGCACGATCTTCTGCGGCAGGTCGTTCAGGTTCGTCAGGCACGCGAGACCGTTCTTGCCGTTGATGTTCATCGCGTCCGAACCGCACACGCCTTCGCGGCACGAACGGCGGAACGACAGCGTCTCGTCCAGGGCCTTCAGCTTGACCAGCGCGTCGAGCAGCATGCGCTCATGCTGGATATCGAGCTCGTACGTCTGCATGCGCGGCGCTGCGTCCTTGTCCGGATCGTAGCGGTAGACTTCAAAAATGCGTTTTGCCATTTCGGATTCCTTTGACTCGGCTTAGAACGTGCGCGGCTTCGGCGGCACGGATTCGACCGTCAGCGGCTTCATTTGAACCGGCTTGTAGTCGAGGCGATCGCCTTCGCTGTACCACAGCGTGTGGCGCAGCCAGTTGTCGTCGTCGCGGTGTTCGTAGTCGCTGTGCGCGTGCGCGCCGCGGCTTTCCTTGCGCGCTTCCGCCGACACCATCGTCGCGCGGGCCACTTCGATCAGGTTCTCCAACTCGAGCGCTTCGACACGCGCGGTGTTGAACACCTTCGACTTGTCCTTCAGGTGGATGTTTTCCACGCGCGCCTTCAGGCCGGCCATCTGGTCGACGCCTTCCTTCAGCAGCGCCGACGTGCGGAACACGCCTGCGTGCTTCTGCATCGTTGCGCGGATGTCGTTCGCGACGTCCTGCGTGTACTCGCCCGAGCTCGACGTGTCGAGCTTGTTCAGGCGCGCCAGCGAGAACTCGCCCGCATCGGCCGGCAGCGGCTTGTGTTCCTTCTGGTTCTTCACGTGCTGAACGATGTGGTTGCCGGCCGCACGGCCGAACACCACGAGGTCCAGCAGCGAGTTCGTGCCGAGACGGTTCGCACCGTGCACCGACACGCACGAGCATTCGCCCACTGCGTAGAAGCCGTTGATCGGTTCCTTGTGATCGCGCGACGTGCCGACGACCTGACCGTGGATGTTGGTCGGGATACCGCCCATCTGGTAGTGGATCGTCGGGACGACCGGGATCGGTTCCTTGATCGCGTCGACGTTCGCGAACTTCAGCGCGATTTCGCGGATCGACGGCAGACGCTTCATGATCGTCTCGGCGCCGATGTGCGACAGGTCGAGCAGCACGTGATCCTTGTTCGGACCGACGCCGCGACCTTCCTTGATTTCCTGGTCCATCGAACGCGACACGAAATCGCGCGGCGCCAGATCCTTCAGCGTCGGCGCGTAGCGCTCCATGAAGCGCTCGCCGTTCGCGTTGCGCAGGATACCGCCTTCGCCGCGCACGCCTTCGGTGATCAGCACGCCCGCGCCGGCCACGCCGGTCGGGTGGAACTGCCAGAACTCCATGTCCTGCAGCGCGACGCCCGAGCGGGCCGCCATGCCGAGGCCGTCGCCGGTGTTGATGAACGCGTTCGTCGACGCCGCGAAGATCCGGCCTGCGCCGCCCGTCGCGAACAGCGTCGTCTTGCCTTCCATGATGTAGACGTCGCCCGTCTCCATCTCGAGGGCCGTCACGCCGAGCACGTCGCCGTCCGCGTCGCGGATCAGGTCGAGCGCCATCCATTCGACGAAGAACTGCGTCTTCGCTTCGACGTTCTGCTGGTACAGCGTGTGCAGCAGCGCGTGACCGGTACGGTCGGCGGCCGCGCAAGCGCGCTGGACCGGCTTCTCGCCGTAGTTCGCGGTGTGGCCGCCGAACGGACGCTGGTAGATCGTGCCGTCCGCGTTACGGTCGAACGGCATGCCGAAGTGTTCCAGTTCGTACACGACGTTCGGTGCCTCGCGGCACATGAACTCGATCGCGTCCTGGTCGCCGAGCCAGTCGGAACCCTTGATGGTGTCGTAGAAGTGGAAGTGCCAGTTGTCTTCGCTCATGTTGCCGAGCGACGCGCCGATACCGCCTTGCGCGGCCACCGTGTGCGAACGCGTCGGGAACACCTTCGACAGCACGCCGACCGACAGGCCCGCGCGCGACAGTTGCAGCGCTGCGCGCAAGCCGGAGCCGCCTGCGCCGACGATCACGACGTCGAACTTGCGGCGCGGGAGGGAAGTTTTGATTGCAGCCATTCTTTACACTCTCCAGAGAATCTGCGCGGCGTAGCCCGCACATGCGAGCAGCCAGACGATGGTCAGCGATTGCAGCAGCAGGCGCACACCGACGGGCTTCACGTAGTCCATCCAGATGTCGCGCACGCCGACCCATGCGTGGTAGAAGAGGGAAAGCAGCATCACGAAGGTCGCGAGCTTCATCCATTGCGCGGCGAAGATCGATGCCCAGCCTTCGTACGAAAAATCGTGCGCGCCGAAGAACAGGACGAGCAGAATGACCGTGTAGACCGCCATGATCGTGGCGGTGACGCGCTGCGCGAGCCAGTCGCGCAGGCCGTAGTGAGCGCCGACGACGAGGCGCTTCGAGCCGATTCGGTTGTTGGCTGCCATTTTCTTAGAATGCTCCGAACAGTTTGAGTGCCATGGCGATCGTCAGCGCGATCGAGACGACAAAGACGACGACGGCCGTCCGCTTGCCGCCTTCCTTCGTGACGGCGTCGTGGTTGACGTCCATCAGCAGGTGGCGAATGCCGGCGCAGAAATGGTGGAAGAAGGCCCACGACAACGCGAGGACGATCAGCTTGACGACGATGTTGGAGAGGAAAGCCTTGAAGACTTCGAAGCTGAGCTCGGAGGTAAGGCTCTGGTCGAAGAGGAACAGCAGGAACGGCAGGAACAGGAACAGCAGCGCGCCGCTGATACGATGGAGAATCGACAATATCGCCGCCAGGGGCATGCGATATTTCAACGTGATGTCGCCGATTCCGATGTTCCGGTATTCCGGCCTCGGCTTTCTTACTGCGTCAGTCATGCTAGACCCCTACTATGTTGTCACACTAATCCGCGATTTTAGCGCCTTTTTATATCGCGCTGCAGCGAAAGTCTGCTCTGGATCATTGCGCGAACACGAACAAAGGCGGCCCGAAACGTGCTTCGCGAGCGTGGGAAACGCGAATGCACGCGGCTGAACCGAACGTCGTCAGCTCAAGTCATTCTGATAGTAGTACCCGGTTGTGACATACCAGCCGCGACGCACTTCCACCGGCCGGTCCCCATACGTATAGGACACGCGCTCGACCGACAGCAGCGGGAAGCCCGCCGGCACGTGCAGCAGGTCGGCCACCGCCGGATCCGCCGCGACCGCACGGATCTTCTCCGTCGCGCGGATCATCCGCGTCCCGAACTCCGTCTCGAACATCGCGTAGAGCGGCCCCTTGTACTCGCTCAGCCGCTCGAACGTCAGCCCGCGGAACATCGCGCCCGGCAGCCAGATCTCGTCGAGCACCGTCACTTCGCTGTCGAATTCCAGCAGGCGGCGCACCTGCACGACCGGATCGGCGGGCTTCAGGTCGAGCTGCCGCGCGATCTCGGCCGGCGCGCGCAGGCGCCGGCATTCGAGCAGGCGGCTCACGTGCGGGTGCTCGGCGCCGTCGTCGGCCAGCAGACGCAGAAAGCGGAATTGCGCGCGATCTTCGTTGTGCGTTGCAACAAAAGTGCCCTTGCCCTGCCGCCGGACCACGAGGTTTTCGGCGGCCAGCTCGTCGATCGCCTTGCGCACGGTGCCCTGGCTGACCTTGTAGCGGGCCGCGAGCTCCACTTCGCTGGGAATGATCTCGCCCGGCTTCCATTCGCCGGATTCGAGACTTTGCGTGATCAATGACTTGATCTGCTGGTATAACGGGCTGAACGTCGGCGACGCGGACGCCGCGGGCGAGGCTGCGGGATCGCCCGCGCCCGGCTGCCCTGGGCCGCCTGCGCCGGTTTGATTCGCGGTGTTCGCCTGGTTCGATGTCATGGCGCGCATTTCATCACAAACCGCACTTTTTCGTCCACTCAATTTCCGCAAAACATCTGTCTTATATAAGACATATGATACCGTTTGACTTTGCGCGTGACGGCTCCTACACTCCCGGTCGAGCAAGGGTTCGCGGGTGCAACAGCGCGTCCCCGGCTACGTGCCACGGCCGTCTCCAGGTTCACCGCGTCTGCCATCGCGAGTCCTCCGCCCTGCTTCAATGCAACGCTACGCACAACGCGCATAGAATGGCGTTTTCGCTCGCGTCCAACGCTTCACCCGTCCTGGAGATTTTCAATGGCTAAGCCCGCAAAGCGCGTTGCCGTCACCGGCGCCGCAGGTCAAATCGCTTACTCCCTGCTGTTCCGCATCGCGAACGGCGACCTGCTCGGCAAGGACCAGCCGGTCATCCTGCAACTGCTCGACCTCCCGCAAGCCCAAGGCGCCGTCAAGGGCGTCGTGATGGAACTCGACGATTGCGCGTTCCCGCTGCTCGCAGGCGTCGTGATCACCGACGATCCGAAGGTCGCATTCAAGGATGCAGACGTCGCGCTGCTGGTCGGTGCGCGTCCGCGCTCGAAGGGCATGGAGCGCAAGGACCTGCTGTCGGCGAACGCCGAAATCTTCACGGTTCAGGGCGCCGCGCTGAACGAAGTCGCGAGCCGCGACGTGAAGGTGCTGGTCGTCGGCAACCCGGCGAACACGAACGCGTACATCGCGATGAAGTCGGCGCCGGATCTGCCGAAGAAGAACTTCACGGCCATGCTGCGCCTCGACCACAACCGCGCGCTGTCGCAGCTCGCCGCCAAGTCGGGCAAGCCGGTCGCGTCGATCGAGAAGCTCGCCGTGTGGGGCAACCACTCGCCGACGATGTACCCGGACTTCCGCTTCGCGACCGCCGAAGGCGAATCGCTGCTGAAGCTGATCAACGACGACGTGTGGAACCGCGACACGTTCATCCCGACCGTCGGCAAGCGCGGCGCGGCGATCATCGAAGCGCGCGGCCTGTCGTCGGCGGCGTCGGCAGCCAACGCGGCGATCGACCACGTGCGTGACTGGGTGCTCGGCACGAACGGCAAGTGGGTCACGATGGGCATCCCGTCGGACGGCTCGTACGGCATCCCCGAAGACATCATCTACGGCGTGCCGGTCACCTGCGAAAACGGCGAATACAAGCGCGTCGAAGGCCTGGAAATCGACGCGTTCTCGCGCGAGAAGATGGACGGCACGCTGGCCGAGCTGCTCGAAGAGCGCGATGGCGTCGCCCACCTGCTGAAGAACTAAGCATCACGCATCGTGCCGGGCGGCCTTCGCGGCGCCCGGCTTCGGCACGGGCCGGCACGCCGCCGGCCCGGCCCGCCGATCCGATTCGCGCACGTTTTGCCGCCCGCGCCGCGCCGCGCACCGGCCCAGAGCCTGCCCGAATCCGATTTCCGCCACGTTGACCCGCTTCCCTCACGTAGAAGAGATGGCCGCGCTCACTCCTGCACAAGTGCTGTACGACGGGGCGTCCCCGCCCGCGATCCTGCCCTGCTGCGATCACTACGCGGGCAGCGAGAAGCTGATGCGCAAGTCGCTCGCGCTGCAAGCCGAGCTGGGTCCCGTGTTCGACCTCACGCTCGACTGCGAGGACGGCGCGGCCGTCGGCCAGGAAGCCGCGCACGCGGCGCTCGTCGCCGACCTGCTCGGCAGCGCCGAGAACCGCTTCGGCCGCGTCGGCGTCCGCATCCACGACTTTTCCCACCCGCACTGGCGCGACGACGTGCGCATCGTGCTGCGTGCGTCGCGCGCACCCGCCTACATCACGCTGCCGAAGATCGCGAGCGCCGCCGACGCGGCCGAAATGACCGCGTTCATCGAAGGCACGCGCCGCGAGTTCGGCATCGCGCAGCCGATCCCGGCCGACGTGCTGATCGAAACGCACGGCGCGCTCGCGCAGGCGGCCGCCCTCGCCGCGCTGCCGACGGTCGGCACGCTGAGCTTCGGGCTGATGGATTTCGTCTCCGCGCACCACGGCGCGATTCCCGATTCCGCGATGCGCTCGCCCGGCCAGTTCGATCACCCGCTCGTGCGCCGCGCGAAGCTGGAAATCGCCGCGGCCTGTCACGCGCACGGCAAGACGCCGTCGCACAACGTGACCACGGAAGTGCGCGACATGAGCGTCGTCGCCGGCGACGCCCGCCGCGCGCGCGACGAATTCGCGTTCACGCGAATGTGGAGCATCCACCCGGCGCACATCCGCCCGATCGTCGACGCGTTCGCGCCGCGCGCCGACGAAGTCACGCTGGCCGCCGAGATCCTGCTGGCCGCGCAGGCCGCCGACTGGGGCCCGACGCGCCACGGCGATACGCTGCACGATCGCGCGAGTTATCGGTATTACTGGTCGGTGCTGCGCCGTGCGCGGGCCACCGGCCAGCCCGTACCGGACGAGGCTGCGCCGCTGTTCGGCCCGGCCGCCGCGGGCGTCGCGCCGTGAGCGCGCGCCGCCCGTCGATACACGCGTTTCATGCATTCGACGTTTCGCCAACCGGACAGACGTTTGCGAAACGACAAAAAACGTAACGGAGCCCGAAAACCTGATATACGCGCGGCCAAATAGGTGAAAATAGCGGCCGCTGCGCGCTTTCGGGGCGCGTGCAGTTTCAAACCGGCCGGCAGTTTCGATTGCCGGCCCTTGTCAACTGATTATCGAAAGGTTCTGACTCCATGAAGAAACTCCTGATCGCTACCGCCATCGGCGCCTTGTCCGCCACGATGCTGGTGTCGGCTCCGAGCGCGTTTGCCCAGGGTACGGCCACCACGACCGCGAAGAAGGCCACGGCCAAGCGCCCGGCGCCGGCCAAGCGCATCATCCCGCGCAGCAAGAAGGCGCAGGCACGCGCGGCCGCCAAGGTCGATCCGGTACCGGACGGCGCGGTCAAGTGGTCCTGTAAGGAAGGTCTGTCGTTCGACCTCGCCGGCGACATGAAGCGCGACCAGGTCGTCACGGTTCACTGGGCGAAGAAGAACTACAAGCTGCCGCGTCAAGCCACGACGACGGGCGCCGACACGTTCTACGATCCGGCCGCAGGCTTCAAGCTGGTCGTGATCCCGACCAAGGCGATGCTGTTCTCCGACGCCAACGGCGGCGAGCGCCTCGCGGACGAATGCGTGACGCCGGAAATGGCGCAAGGCACGGCAGCACCGACGCAGTCGAACGAGCTGAAGCCGGCAACGAACTAAGCGCGTTCCCTCCGGCCCCTCGATGTCCGCCCCGGTCTCCAACGTCCGCCCCGCGCCGGATTCGGTACTCGTCGACATCGTCGACTACGTGCTGAACACCGGCCTCGACAGCGCGCTCGCGCTGGAGACGGCGCGTCATTGCCTGATCGACACGCTCGGATGCGGACTCGAGGCGCTGTCCTACCCTGCCTGCACCAAGCTGCTCGGCCCCGTCGTGCCCGGCACGATCGTGCCGAACGGCGCGAAGGTGCCCGGCACGTCCTTCCAGCTCGATCCCGTCCAGGCCGCGTTCGGCATCGGCGCGATGATCCGCTGGCTGGACTTCAACGACACCTGGCTCGCCGCCGAATGGGGTCATCCGTCCGACAACCTCGGCGGGATCCTGGCGACGGCCGACTGGCTCTCCCGCACGGCCCGCGCGGCCGGCCGCCAGCCGCTCGCGATGCGCGACGTGCTGGTCGCGATGATCCAGGCCCACGAGATCCAGGGCTGCCTCGCCCTCGAGAATTCATTCAACGCGGTCGGGCTCGACCATGTGCTGCTCGTGAAGGTCGCGTCGACGGCCGTCGTCGGGCGCCTGCTCGGGCTCACGCGCGACGAGCTGATCAACGCGGTGTCCAACGCATTCATTGACGGCCACGCGCTGCGGACCTACCGCCATGCGCCGAACACCGGTTCGCGCAAATCCTGGGCGGCCGGCGACGCGACGTCCCGCGCGGTGCGCCTCGCGCTGATCGCGAAAACGGGTGAAATGGGCTATCCGTCGGCGCTCACCGCCAAGACGTGGGGCTTCTACGACGTGCTGTTCGACGGCAAGCCGTTCCGCTTCCAGCGCCCGTACGGCACGTACGTGATGGAAAACGTGCTGTTCAAGATCGCGTTCCCCGCCGAATTCCATGCGCAGACGGCCGCCGAGGCCGCGCTGCAGCTGCACGCGCAGCTCGCCGCGGCGGGCCGCACGGCCGACGACATCGGCCGGATCACGATCCGCACGCACGCGGCCGCGCTCCGCATCATCGACAAGCAGGGCCCGCTCGCCAATCCGGCCGACCGCGACCACTGCATCCAGTACATGGTCGCCGTGCCGCTGCTGTTCGGCCGGCTGACCGCGGCCGACTACGAAGACGCGGCCGCGGCGGACCCGCGCATCGACGCGCTGCGCGCGAAAACCGTGTGCGTCGAGGATCCGCAGTTCACGCAGGATTACCACGATCCGGACAAGCGATCGATCGCGAATGCGCTGACGGTCGAGTTCACGGACGGATCGAAGCTTGCCGAAGCGGCGGTCGAGTATCCGCTCGGCCATCGGCGGCGCCGTGCCGAAGGCGTCCCGCTCCTGGTCGAGAAGTTCCGGACCAACCTTGCCCGCCGTTTCCCGGCCAAGCAGCAACAAGCGATTCTCGACGTGTCGCTGGACCAGGCAAAGCTCGAAGCGATGCCAGTCGATGAGTACGTCGACTTGTATGTGGTATAGGGGGCTGTTTGCGGATGAAACGGACATGCGAATGCCCCAAATCGGTCGCAGGACCAGAAGTGAGGAGCGCCGTTTGGCCGTGCCAAACAAGCGACGAACGACGCCGTCATGCGGCCGATTTGGGGCATTCCCGTGGAATAAATTTTAAATTTGGGGTTGCCCCGAGAAAGGCCGCTCGCTGCGTCACGCTCCTTGCGAGCGGCCTTTCTCGGGGCAACGCATGTCCGTTTCATCCGCAAACAGCCCCCTGGTCATCTACAGGACTCTTTGTTTCCTAGCCTTAAACCCAGGAAAATCACCATGGCCCACAATCTCCACAAGACCCTCAAGGAATTCGACAGCGGTTCCGGCAAAGGCAAGTTCTACTCGCTGCCGCAGCTCGGCAAGGAACTGAAGACGAAGATCGAACGCCTGCCGGTGTCGATCCGCATCGTGCTCGAGTCCGTGCTGCGCAACTACGACGGCAAGAAAATCACCGAAGAGCACATCGAGCAGCTCGCGAACTGGAAGCCGACCGCGAAGCGCGTCGACGAGATTCCGTTCGTCGTGTCGCGCGTCGTGCTGCAGGATTTCACGGGCGTGCCGCTGCTCGCCGACATCGCGGCCATGCGCGGCGTCGCCGAGCGCACGGGCAAGAACCCGAAGAAGATCGAACCGCTGGTCCCGGTCGATCTCGTCGTCGACCACTCGGTCCAGATCGACTACTTCCGCCAGAAGGACGCGCTCGACCTGAACATGAAGCTGGAATTCCAGCGCAACAACGAGCGCTACCAGTTCATGAAGTGGGGCATGCAGGCGTTCGACACGTTCAAGGTCGTGCCGCCGGGCGTGGGCATCGTCCACCAGGTGAACCTCGAGTATCTGGCGCGCGGCGTCCACAAGAAGACCGACGGCGCCGACACCGTGTACTATCCGGACACCCTCGTCGGCACGGACAGCCACACGACGATGATCAACGGCATCGGCGTGGTCGGCTGGGGCGTGGGCGGCATCGAGGCGGAAGCCGGCATGCTCGGCCAGCCGGTGTACTTCCTGACGCCGGACGTCGTCGGCGTCGAGCTGAAGGGCAAGCTGCGCGAGGGCGTGACGGCCACCGACCTGGTGCTGACGATCACCGAAATGCTGCGCAAGGAGAAGGTCGTCGGCAAGTTCGTCGAGTTCTTCGGCGAAGGCACGCGCTCGCTGTCGCTGCCGGACCGCGCGACGATCGGCAACATGGCGCCGGAATACGGCGCGACGATGGGCTTCTTCCCGGTCGACGAAAAGACGATCGACTACTTCGAAGGCACGGGCCGCACGAAGGCCGAAATCGCCGCGTTCGAAAACTACTTCAAGGCGCAGAACCTGTTCGGCATCCCGAACGCCGGCGACATCGACTACACGAAGGTCGTGACGCTGGATCTGACGACGGTCGCGCCGTCGCTGGCCGGCCCGAAGCGCCCGCAGGACCGCATCGAGATCGGCCACGTCAAGTCGACGTTCACCGACCTGTTCTCGAAGCCGGTCGCGGAAAACGGTTTCGCGAAGAAGGCGGACGACCTGGGCACGCAGTACACGACGAGCAACGGCGTCGACGTGAAGAACGGCGACATCCTGATCGCCGCGATCACGTCGTGCACGAACACGTCGAACCCGAGCGTGCTGCTGGCCGCCGGCCTGCTCGCGAAGAAGGCGGTCGAGGCCGGCCTCACGGTCGACCCGAAGATCAAGACCTCGCTCGCGCCGGGATCGCGCATCGTCACCGAGTACCTGACGAAGACGGGCCTGCTGCCCTACCTGTCGAAGCTCGGCTTCGAAGTCGCGGCGTACGGCTGCACGACCTGTATCGGCAACGCGGGCGACCTGACGCCGGAACTGAACGAAGCGATCACGAAGAACGACATCGTCGCGGCGGCCGTGCTGTCGGGCAACCGTAACTTCGAAGCGCGTATCCACCCGAACATCCGCGCGAACTTCCTCGCGTCGCCGCCGCTCGTCGTCGCGTACGCGATCGCCGGCAACATCACGCGCGACCTGATGACCGAGCCGGTCGGCAAGGGCAAGGGCGGCCGCGACATCTACCTCGGCGACATCTGGCCGACGAGCGATGAAATCCACGCGCTGCTCAAGTTCGCGCTCGATCCGAAGAAGTTCGAGGACAACTACTCGAAGCTGACCAAGAAGGGCGACCTCTGGAGCAAGATCGAGGGCGAAACGGGCGAGGTCTACGACTGGCCGAAGTCGACCTACATCGCCGAGCCGCCGTTCTTCGGCAACGACTTCTCGATGGAGCCGGCTGCGTCGATCCCGACCGTCAAGGGCGCGCGCGCGCTGGGCATCTTCGGCGATTCGGTCACGACCGACCACATCAGCCCGGCAGGCTCGATCAAGGAAGACTCGCCGGCAGGCAAGTGGCTGAAGGAAAACGGCGTGCAGAAGGCCGACTTCAACAGCTACGGCTCGCGCCGCGGCAACCACGACGTGATGATGCGCGGCACGTTCGCGAACGTCCGGATCAAGAACCTGATGATCCCGGCGAAGGCGGACGGCACGCGCGTCGAAGGCGGCCTGACGATCCACCAGCCGAGCGGCGAACAGCAGTCGATCTACGATGCGGCGATGCAGTACGTCGCCGCCGGCACGCCGACCGTCGTGTTCGCGGGCGAAGAGTACGGCACGGGCTCGTCGCGCGACTGGGCCGCGAAGGGCACGCAACTGCTCGGCGTGAAGGCCGTGATCGCACGCAGCTTCGAACGGATCCACCGCTCGAACCTGGTCGGCATGGGCGTGCTGCCGCTGCAGTTCAAGGGCGCGGACAGCGTGCAGTCGCTCGGCATCACCGGCGAAGAGACGTACGACATCGAAGGCCTCGGCGACGACTTCAAGCCGCAGCAGGACGTCACGCTCGTGATTCACCGCAAGAACGGCGAAACGCAGCGTGTGCCGGTGCTGCTGCGCATCGATACGCCGATCGAAGTC
The DNA here is from genome assembly GCF_017815075.1 of Burkholderia sp. AcTa6-5. NCBI lineage: Bacteria > Pseudomonadati > Pseudomonadota > Betaproteobacteria > Burkholderiales > Burkholderiaceae > Burkholderia > Burkholderia sp. AcTa6-5. Next base: position 80,516 of record NZ_JAGIQE010000011.1, read on the forward strand.
GACTACTACAAGCACGGCGGGATCCTGCCGTTCGTGCTGCGCTCGCTGCTCGCAGCGTAAGCGCGCGGCTTTTGCAGGTGCCGCAGCCGCCTCGCGGGCGGTTGCGGCCGATTTGGATGCCCGACTTCGTGTCGGGCTTTTTTTCGCCTGTGCGCCGGCGGGCGTCGTAGCGACGATCGCACGGCGGCGCCCCGCTTTCGCCGAACGTCACCCGCCGGTATGCGGCTCGCGCGTCACGCCGCCTTGCTGCTTCGCACCTTCGCGCCCGCGGAGGAACCCGAGCGCGCGTTCTTCTTCAGATGCGTGCGGTTGTAGTCGATCGCCGCGCGCACGAGGTGCTTCAGCGCTCGCTTGTCGATCTTGTCGCCTTCGACGAAATCGATCGCGCGCCGCGCATTGCCTTCGAGGCCCGCATTGAACAGCCCGTCGGGATCGGGCAGGTGCGCGCCGTGCATGAACGTCAGCTTCACCTTGCCCTTGTGCGCGTTCGCGACCGCGATCATCCCGTCGCACGACCACACGGGGCTGCCCATCCACTTCCATTCCTCGACGATGCCTTCGTCCGTCGCGAGGATCGTCTGGCGAAGCTCGGCGAACGTCTTGCCACGCCAGTCGGTGATGCCGGCGATCAGTGCGTCGATGCGCTCGGACGGTTGCAGCTCCGTTGCACTCATGCGCGGGCCTCCGTTTGCGTGTCAGGACGCGACAACACCTGTTCGAGCGATTCGAAGAACCGTACCCAGCCATACTGCGCGCCGCGGTACGCCTGCTCCTGGTCGGGGCGGAAGCCGACCTGTTCCATACGCAGGTGCGTGCCGGCCGGCGTCGGCGTGAGCGTCCACGTGACGACGCTTTCGAGGCCGTGCGCCACCCACGTATAGGACAGCGTACGGTGCGGCTCGATCGCGAGGACCGTGCAGTCGACCGAGCCCCAGTCCGCACGGAAACTGAACGCACGGCCCGCGACGGGCTCGAAGTCGCTCTTCATCAGCCACGCCTCGATCAGGTGCGGTTGCGTGAGCGCGCGCCAGATCTTCTCCGGCGGATGCGGCAGCTCCCGGTCGACGACGACGGAGCGCGTTTCGGTAGTGGCTTGCGTCATTACTGGTCCATCCTTTTGAGCAGATCTTCGAGGGCATCGAACCGGCGCTGCCAGAAGCCCGCCATCTGGCTCGTCCAGTCGATCAACGGGGCCAGCGCTTGCGGCTGCGCGCTGTAATGCGTCTGCCGGCCTTCGTGACGGTCGTTCACGAGCCCGGCCTGCTTCAGTACGCCCAGATGCTTCGATACCGCCGGCTGCGACACGCCCGCATGGGCGGTCAGCGCGGCAACCGTCAGCTCGCCCTCCGCGCACAGCCGCTCGAAAAGCGCGCGGCGCGTGGGATCGGCGAGTGTCCTGAAAAGCGTGTCCTGAGCTTTTTGCATGTCGTCCAAAATCCATAACCAACGAGTTATGTATTGAAGGATATCCGCTGATCGGCGCGCGTCAAGGCGGGATTTCATGAATGACGTGGCTCGATCCCGCGCGACCGGCGGGTTCGTCACACCGGCTCTCGTCCACGCCCGATTCGAGCATGTCCTCTAATCCGCGATGGCGAAGCGCGATCCGAAAGCGGCCTGCAAGACTGGCCGATGCGCTGTTCCACAGTTCGGGAAACATCTGGGCTCAACCCGCCCCGTTGTCGTGCATGCGCGAATCCGTTTCTGACGAGCCGCTTCCAATGACCACATAGTGCGATACGGCGCGCAGCGATTGACACGCAAACGCGATGCATCCATGCGGCGCTCCCTTCCAAGACCGCGCACATTCCGATGCTGCAACGAACGGCTCGTGTGTGCGAGCGACGCGCGTTGCCGCGCCGACGTACCGCAAACCGATCCGCTCATCGGCGCCCGCCATCGCCGTCGCGTACGACGCTGCGCGTGTCCGTCATGCGCCCCGTTGTCAGAACTGACAGCTATGGAAAATGGCAGCTACCCGAACGGCATCGACGCCCTACGCTCGTCACCGCTCGCGGCCCCACAAGGGCCGGGGGTTCCAGTAACGTCGCCTCTCCTAAAAAAGGACTCCCGATGAAAAGGAACGCCTGGTTTGCCCTTCCCCATCCGTCGCCCCGCCGCCTGGCGTGCGTGGCCCCGCTCGTGTTCGCCGCCGCCGCGGCGCACGCAGCGACGGATTGGGTCGATACCCATACGAAGGCCTTTCTGACCGGCCCGCAGTTGATGGCGCGCAGTGCGGCGCCATCGCTCGAACTCGCGGCCGGCGAGACGACCAACGTCGTCGTCAGCCTGAAGCTGCGCAACGCCGCGCAGCTCAAGCAACTGGCACGCGACGTGAACCGGCCCGGCAGCGCGCATTACCGCCAGTACCTGACGCACGAGCAGTTCCTCGCGAACTACGCGCCGACCGACGCGCAGGTAAAGTCGGTCGTCGATTATCTGCACAAGAGCGGCTTCACGAATGTCGAGGTCGCGCCGAACCGGCTGCTGATCTCCGCCAGCGGCACGGCCGGCACGGTGAAGGCCGCGTTCAACACGTCGCTCGTGCACTTCGAGTACGCGGGCCGCTCGGGGTTCGCCAACACGTCGACCGCGCAAGTGCCGCGCGCGCTCGGCGACGTGGTCGGCTCGGTGCTCGGGCTGCAAAGTGTCGCGCGTGCACGGCCGATGCTGCGCATCGGCAACGTGGCGAAGCCGCAGGCGCTCGCGGCCGGCACGGCGACGGGCCACTATCCGAAGGAATTCCCGGGCCTCTACAACGCGACCGGCGTGCCGACCGCGGCCGGCGTGACCGTCGGCATCATCACGATCGGCGGCGTGTCGCAGACGCTGCAGGACCTGAAGCAGTTCACGTCGAGCAATGGCTACGGCACGGTCTCCACGCAGACCGTCAAGACCAATGGCACGGGCGGCAGCTACTCCGACGACCAGGACGGCCAGGGCGAATGGGATCTCGACAGCCAGTCGATCGTCGGCTCGGCCGGCGGCCAGGTCGGCAAGCTGGTGTTCTACATGGCGGACCTGAACGCCGCCGGCAACACGGGCCTCACGCAGGCGTTCAACCGCGCGGTGTCGGACAACACCGCGAAGGTGATCAACGTGTCGCTCGGCTGGTGCGAAACCGATGCGGACTCGGACGGCACGCTCGACGCCGAGGAGCAGATCTTCACGACGGCCGCCGCGCAGGGCCAGACGTTCTCGGTATCGTCGGGCGACGAAGGCGTGTACGAGTGCAACAACCGCGGCTATCCGGACGGCTCGAACTACACGGTGTCGTGGCCAGCTTCGTCGCCGCACGTGCTCGCGATCGGCGGCACGACGCTCTACACGACGTCGGCGGGTGCGTTCTCGAACGAGACGGTGTGGAACGAAGGGCTCGATTCGAACGGCAAGCTGTGGGCGACGGGCGGCGGCGTCAGCACGATTCTGCCCGCGCCGTCGTGGCAGTCGGGCAGCAATCGCCGGTTGCCGGACGTCGCGTTCGACGCCGCGCAAAGCACGGGCGCGTACATCTACAACTACGGCCAGTTGCAGCAGATCGGCGGCACGAGCCTCGCCGCGCCGATTTTCACGGGCTTCTGGGCGCGTCTGCTCGCGGCGAACGGCACGGGCCTCGGCTTCCCGGCCGGCAACTTCTATGCGGACATTCCGTCGCATCCGTCGCTCGTGCGCTATGACGTCGTGTCGGGCAACAACGGCTACCAGGGGTATGGCTACAAGGCCGGCACCGGCTGGGATCTGACGACCGGCTTCGGCAGCCTGAACATCGCGAACCTCAACCAGCTGATCAAGTCGGGCGGGTTCTGAGCGATGCATGAAGACCGGCGCGCGGCGATGGCTTGCCGCGCGCCGGTTGTAACTGCCCCGCGCTACTCCGTCGCCGGCTCCTCCACGCGTTCCGACACGACCGGCGCGCCGGCCCGATGCGACGGCGCGAACAGCCGCAGCCCGCTCGCGACGCTCGCCGCACCCGCGAAACCCGCACCGAGCATCAACGCAAGCGTCGGCCCGTGGCGGCCCGCGATCCCGAACGACAGCGCAACCAGCGCCGCACCCGTCGCCTGCCCGATCAGCCGCGCGGTCGCGATGATCCCGCTCGCGCCGCCGCTGCGTTCGGGCGGCGCGCTCGACATCAGCGCTTTCAGGTTCGGCGACTGGAAGAAGCCGAAGCCCGCTCCGCACAGCATCATTCTCCAGCCGATGTCGACGACGCCCGGCGACACCGGCAGCGCGGCAAGCGACACCATCCCCGCACTCAGCAACGCGAGGCCGATCGCGCCGAGCAGCCCGGGCGGATAACGGTCCGACAGCCGCCCCGCGATCGGCGCGGCGAGCGCGACGATCGCCGACCACGGCGTCATCAGGAATCCCGTCTCGACCGCACTGCGATGCAGGACGGTTTCGAAATAGAACGGCAGCGACACGAACGCGAGCCCCTGCGCGGCGAACGCGCAGACGGCGGTCAGCGCGGACAGCGTGAACACGGGCCGGCGGAACAGGTCGACCGGCAGCATCGGCGCCGGATGCCCGGCCTGGCGGCGGATCAGCAGCCAGCCGAATGCGAATGCCACCGCGGCCGCGGCGAACACGACGGAGAGCGGCCCGCGCTGCGCGAATTCGCCGAGCGCGAAAATCAGCGACGCGAACGTGATCACGTTGAACAGCGCGGCTACCGGATCGAATACATGCTTGCCGCGCGCCGTCTGCGGCAGCGACGGAATCGCCACCGCGAGCGCGAACGCGCCGAGCGGCACGTTCACCGCGAACAGCCACGGCCACGCGGCCACCGACAGGATCAGCGACGCGATCGTCGGCCCCACCGCGAACGACACGCCGACGACGAGCGCGTTGAAGCCGACGCCGCGCCCGAGCCGGTGCGCGGGAAACAGACCGCGGATCAGCGCGACGTTGACGCTCATGATCGCGCTCGCGCCAAAGCCCTGCACGATGCGCGCGGCCGTCAGCATCGGCAGTGTCGACGCGAGCGAGCAGCCGAGCGACGCCAGCGTGAACACCGCCAGCCCGGCGACATACACGCGCTTGTGGCCGACGATGTCGCCGAGCGACGCGAACGGCAGCAGCGTCGCGACCATCGCGAGCTGGTACGCGTTGATGATCCACACGGACGCGGCCGGCGACGCATGCAGGTCGGTCGCGATGGCGGGCAGCGCGGTGTTCGCGATCGCGGTGTCGAGCGTCGCGAGCGCGACGGCCAGCAGCACGGCGGACATCGCACGCCAGTTGACGGCCGGCTCGTGCGCGCCGGCAGGGGAAGCGAATTCGGACAAGATGGGCTCGGCTGACGAGCGACGCGCGGCGTCGCGGATTGAGCAGTGCGGCGGCGTGCGTGCCGGACGGCAAGACCGGCGCGCGCGTTGCCGCGATCCGTATTGTTGCAGAGCCGCATCGAACGTGCAGGCGGCCGCTTCGTCAGTCAGCGAAACGAAAGCTTGCGGGATGCCGTGCCTGGCGCGCGGCATCGTTGAGCGCACAACGATCGACGATCCGGCGGCTGCCGGGCGGCCTGTCGGGCTCGCGCGCAGCGTCGTCGTGCGGCGCCGGGGGCCGGCCCGGCCGCGGCTGCCGGCGACGCCGTCGCGCCATCACGTCAGGTCGACCAGGTCACGACACCGCACGCCGCGCATTGCGGCCGCGCAGCCATTCGAGCGCGAGCAGCAGGCTCGTCGAGAAGATGATCAGGATCGTGGCGAGCGCAGCGATCGTCGGACTGATGTTCTCGCGGATGCCCGTGAACATCTGGCGCGGCAGCGTCGTCTGGTCGGCGCCCGCGAGAAACAGCGTGACGACCACTTCGTCGAACGACGTCGCGAACGCGAACAGTGCGCCCGACATCACGCCCGGCGCGATCACCGGCAGCGTCACGCGGAAGAACGTCGTAACCGGGTTCGCGCCGAGCGACAGGCTCGCGCGCACGAGGTTATGGTTGAAGCCTTGCAGCGTCGCGGCCACCGTCGTCACGACGAACGGCACGCCGAGCGCCGCATGCGCGGCGATCAGCCCCGTGTAGGTATTCGCGAGCCCGAGCGGTGCGAAGAACAGGTACATGCCGACGCCGACCACGACGACCGGCACGATCATCGGCGACAGCAGCACGGCCATCAGCAGCCCCTTGCCGCGGAAGTCGGCTTTCGTCAGGCCGATGGCCGCGAGCGTGCCGAGCACCGTCGCGACGACGGTCGCCGACGGCGCGACGATGAAGCTGTTTTTCGCGGCCATCCGCCATTCGTCCGATGCGAGCAGGTTCTCGTACCAGCGCGTCGAGAAACCCGGGATCGGATAGACGAGGAACGTGCTCGACGAGAACGACAGCGGCACGATCGCGAGCACCGGCAGGATCAGGTACAGCAGCGTCAGCACGACGAGCACGCGCAGCGCGACGTACCACGCGCGCTCGACGAACGACATGTGCGGCGCGAACAGCGGCCTGGCGAGTTTCATGGTCGGCATCCCCTTCCCGTTTCCCTGTGCCCGGCGCTCAGCCGAGGCTCACGTTGGTGCGCGTGAAGCGCCCGTACACCGCATACAGCACGAGCGTCGCCGCGAGCAGCATCCCGCCGAGCGCACACGCCATGCCCCAGTTGATCGTCACGTTCGTGAAGTACGCGACGTAGTAGCTGACCATCTGGTCGTTCGGCCCGCCGAGCAGCGCGGGCGTGATGTAGTAGCCGATCGCGAGGATGAACACGAGCAGCGCGCCCGCGCCGACGCCCGGATAGGTCTGCGGCACGTACACGCGCCAGAACGCGGCGAACGGATGGCTGCCGAGCGACACGGCCGCGCGCTGGTAGGTCGGCGGAATCGACTTCATCACGCTGTAGAGCGGCAGGATCATGAACGGCAGCAGGATGTGCGTCATCGAGATATACACGCCGACGCGATTGAACAGCAGCGTCAGCGGATGCGAGATCAGCCCGCTGCCGAGCAGCGCCGTGTTGATCAGCCCTTCGCTCTGCAGCAGCACGATCCATGCGGCGACGCGCACGAGCACCGACGTCCAGAACGGAATCAGCACGAGGATCATCACGAGGTTCGCGCGCCGTTCCGACAGCGTCGAGATCCAGTACGCGAGCGGATAGCCGAGCAGCAGCGCGAACAGCGTGACGGCCACGCCGATCACGAACGTGCGGCCGAAGATCGCGACGTAGATCGACTGGTCGGGGTCGGCCTGCACGATGTGGCCGAAGCCGTCCTGCTTGTGGTCGAGCGCGGCGAGCAGATAGAACGGCGACACCTGGCTGCCGTTCTTCGCAATCGACTGCCAGTACGCGACGTCGCCCCAGCGCGCATCGAGATCGATGAATTTCGCGCGCGTCTGCGCGGGCGTCAGCGCCGCGTCATTGTCGCCCTTCAGCGGCATCGCGCGCGCCGTCTTCGCGACGAGCGAGCGATAGCCGGGAATCTCGGTGTTCAGGCGCCGTGCGAGCGCACCCATCGCTTCGCTGTCGGCCACCTTCGTCATGTCGGCCGCGAGCGCGACATAGGCCGCATCCGCCGGCGGCGTCTTGCGATCCCAGCCCGACAGCGCGGCGACCGTGTTCGGCAACGCGGTCGCGATCTCCGGGTTCTGCACCGCGCGCGTGAGCAGCGTGCCGATCGGCACGACGAAAATCAGCAGCAGGAAAATCGCGAGCGGCGCGATCAGCAGCAGCGCCATCGTGCGCTTGCGGGACTCGGCGGCCTTCAGCTCGCGCTTGAGCGCGGCGGTCGACGGCGAGGAAGGCGCGATCGTCATCGTATTCAAGAGTTCTCTCCGGCCGGGCACGTTCCGGCGGAATGCCGCGCGACGCGATCGACGTGTCGCGCGGCCGGTTGCATCACGACACCCGTGAGGACGCCTGACCGCTTACTTCGTTGCCCACGCGGCGAAGCGCTGTTCGAGCTCGTCGCTGTGGTCGGTCCAGAAGCCGATGTCCTCCAGTACCGCATTCTTGCCGTTGGCCGGCGAGTTCGGCAGGTTCGCGAGCGTCTTCGCATCGAGCGCCTTGATCGCGGCGACGTTCGTCGGGCCGTACGCGATGTGCTGCGCATACGCCTGCTGCGGCTTCGGCGTCAGCGAATACGCGATGTACTGCTCGGCCAGCGCCTTGTTCGGCGAGCCCTTCGGAATCGCCCAGTAGTCGAGGTCGTAGATGCTGCCGTTCCACACGACCTTCAGGTTCTTGCCTTCCTTCTGCGCGGCGTCGATGCGGCCGTTGTATGCGGTCGACATCACGACGTCGCCGGCGACGAGGAACTGCGGCGGCTGCGCGCCCGCTTCCCACCACTGGATGTACGGCTTCAGCTCGTCGAGCTTCTTGAACGCGCGATCCTGGCCGGCCTTCGTGCCGAGCACCTTGTAGACGTCCTTCGTCGCGACGCCGTCGGCCATCAGCGCGAATTCGAGGTTGTACCGCGCGCCCTTGCGCATCCCGCGCTTGCCGGGGAATTTCTTCACGTTCCAGAAATCGGCCCAGCCGGTCGGCGCAGACTTCAGCTTGTCCGCGTTGTACGACAGCGCGGTCGACCACACGAAGAACCCGACGCCGCATACCTGCGGCGCTTCCGGAATCAGGTCGGATTTCTTCGCGATCTTCGACCAGTCGAGCTTCTCGTACAGCCCTTCGTCGCAGCCGCGGTTCAGGTCGCCCGATTCGACTTCGACCACGTCCCAGTTGACGTGCTTCGCCTCGACCATCGCCTTCACCTTCGCCTGCTCGCCGTTGTACTCGACGGCCGTGACCTTGTTACCGGTCGCCTTCTCGAACGGCTGGTTGAACGCGGCCTTCTGCGCGTCGCCGTTCGCGCCGCCGAAGTTGACGACCGTGAGTTCGGCAGCGCTGGCCGATGCGCCAAACGCGACCAGTGCCAGCGCGAGCGCCGTACGGCGCGCGGTAAAGCTTGCTCGTTTCATGATGGTTCCTCTCCTCTCGTGGTGGAAGTGGGCATTGTTGTTGACGACGTGCTGCGGAAAACCGGGTAAACCATGCTCACGCGAACACGCGCAGGTGTTCGGGCGAGAACGCAAGCGAGACCGGTGCGCCGGGCGAGAACGCGTCGAGCGCGCCGGTGCCGAGCGGCACCTTCACGAAACATTCGTCCTGGCCGGGCAGTGCGCAGCGCATGCGTACGTGATCGCCGAAATAGATGAGGCTGCGCGCCTCGCCGCTCACGCAATTGGCGGCGGCGCCATTCGCGCCGTTCGAGCCATGTGCGGCGAGGCTCATGCGCTCGGGGCGGATGCAGGCGACGGCCGGCGCGCCCTCGGCGGCTTCGCCGATATGGCGGCCGACGAGCTTCGTGCCGTCGTCGAGCCGGAATTCGCAGAATTCGCCGTCGACGCGCGCGATGGTGCCGCGCAGCCGGTTGCTGTCGCCGATGAAGTTCGCGACGAATTCGTTGCACGGCGATTCGTACAGGCGGTCGACGGTGTCGAGCTGCTGCACGATGCCCTTGTCGAACACGGCGACGCGATCGGACATCGTCAGCGCCTCGCCCTGGTCGTGCGTCACGTACACGAAGGTCACGCCGAGCTTTTCATGCAGCGCCTTCAGTTCGTACTGCATGTGTTCGCGCAGCTGCTTGTCGAGCGCGCCGAGCGGCTCGTCCATCAGCACCAGCTTCGGCTCGAACACGAGCGCGCGGGCCAGCGCGATGCGCTGCTGCTGGCCGCCCGACAGTTGCGCCGGATAGCGTTTCGCGAAGCGTTCCATCTGCACCATCTTCAGCGCATGCGCGACGCGCTCCGCGCGCTCGCCGGCCGGCAGCTTGCGCACCGTCAGCGGATACGCGACGTTCTGCTCGACCGTCAGATGCGGAAACAGCGCGTAGTTCTGGAACACCATGCCGATGTTGCGCTTGTGCGGCGGCACGGTGTTCAGCAGCTCGCCGTCGAGGCGGATCTCGCCGCCGGTCGGGAATTCGAAGCCGGCCAGCATCATCAGGCAGGTCGTCTTGCCCGAGCCGGACGGCCCGAGCAGCGTCAGGAATTCCCCTCGGTGGATGTCGAGGTCGAGCGATTTGACGACCAGCGTCTCGCCGTCGTAGGTCTTCCGCACGCCGCGAAAGCTGACGATCACATCATCGGACTTCATCGTGGCTGTCCCCTTGCTGCGCAACAAAACGTTTTTGAGATGGACCCACTATACGGCCCGCACGGTTCTATACTAGGGAACCATTTCAATATTCCTAGTAGGACCACTTTGGATACCGTGATCCTCGCCGACTGGCTGTCCGCCCGTCTGGACCGCAGCTCGCCCGAACCGATGTACCGGCAACTGCTGCAACTGATGCAGCAGGCCATCCTGACCGGCGAATTGGGGCCCGGCACAAAGCTGCCGAGTTCGCGCACGCTCGCGGGCGACCTGTCGATCGCGCGCAATACGGTGCTGCACGTATACGACCAGCTGACGGCCGAAGGCTACGTGCTGACGACGACCGGCAGCGGCACCTACGTGGCCGACACGCGGCCGGACGCCGCCGCGATCCGCGTGCCGGGCGCCGCGCCGCCGGCGTCGGCCACTGGCGAACCGCCGCCGCCCGACGCGCAGCGCAGCCTGTCGATGCGCGGGCGGCAACTGGTCGAGCATGCGGGCGTGTCGCGGCGCCAGTGGGGGGCGTTCATGCCGGGCGTGCCGGACGTGTCGGAATTCCCGAGCCGCACGTGGAGCCGGCTGCAGGCGCGACTGTGGAAGGAAGCCAATCCGGAGCTGCTGACCTATGCGCCGGGCGGCGGCTACCGGCCGCTGCGGCGCGCGCTCGCCGACTACCTGCGCGTCGCACGCTCGGTCAAATGCTCGCCGGACCAGGTGATCATCACGACCGGTATTCATCAGTCGATCGATCTCGCGGTGCGGCTGCTGTCCGACATCGGCGATCGCGCGTGGGTCGAGGAACCGTGCTACTGGGGCGTGCGCAGCGTGCTGCAGGCGGCCGGCCTCACGCTCGCGCCGGTGCCGGTCGACCAGGAAGGGCTCGACCCGCGCGCGAGCGACATGCAGCATCCGCCGCGGCTCGTGCTCGTCACGCCGTCGCACCAGTACCCGCTCGGGATGGTGATGAGCCTCGCGCGGCGCCGCATGCTGCTCGAATATGCGCGCCAGCACCGCTGCTGGATCATCGAGGACGATTACGACAGCGAATTCCGTTACGGCAGCCGCCCGCTCGCGTCGCTGCAGGGACTCGACGAGGGGGGCCGCGTGATCTACGTCGGCAGTCTCGGCAAGATGCTGTTCCCGGGGTTGCGGATGGGCTACATGGTCGTGCCCGAGCATCTGGTCGACACCTTCCGCACCGGGCTGTCGGAGCTGTATCGGGAAGGCCAGCTGATGCAGCAGGCCGTGCTCGCCGAATTCATCATGGACGGTCACCTCACTTCGCACGTCAGACGAATGCGCACGCTGTACGGCGAGCGCCGGCAACTGATGATCGACGCGATCCGCGCGCGCTTCGGCGACGCGCTGCCGGTAATGGGCGACGAGGCCGGCCTGCATCTGGTGCTCGGCCTGCCCGACGCGTGCGACGATCGCGCGGTCACGCAGAGCGCATTCGACGCGGGCGTGATCGTGCGCCCGCTCACCAGCTACTACAGCAGCCTCGACACCGCGCGGCAGGGTTTGCTGCTCGGCTATGCATGCGTCGCGCACGAAGGCATTCGCCCCGCGTTCGACACGCTCGCCGATACCATCGAGCAACATCTGCCGCGGAACATCACGCGCGCCGCGTGAAGCCTGCCGCACACGGCGGCGCGCGGCTCGTCAATGCGCGCTGCCCGCGCCGCGATCGAGCGATGCCGCGCGCACGGCTTCGCCGGGCTTCGTGAACACACGCTGCCGCAATGCGGCAATCTGTGCGTCGCGATCCTGCGGCGACAGGCCGGCCGATTCGATCTGCGCACGCTGCGCCGCATAGTCCGCGTAACGGCCCTGCCACGACGCGTCGTCCTGCTGCATCTGCGCGACGCGCGCGGCGGCCTCGGGGCCGAGCGTCTGCGTCAGTTGCGCGCGCATCGCGTCAGGCGTCGCGCCGCGCTTCTGCAATTGCGCGATCTGGTCGATCGCGGCGCGTTGTTGGTCCACCCGCTGCTGCGCCGCGCGTTCGTCGGCCGGCATCTGCTGCTCGAGCGCCGCGAGCCGCTCGGCCTTCTGCGCATCGGTCAATGAGCGATCCTGAGTGATCTTCAATCGTGCGAGGTCGTAGCGCTGCCGCCACTGCTCCGCGCCGAAGAACGGCTGGCTCCAGTCGCCGAGCGTGCGATACGCGATCGACGCGCGCTGGTCGAGCGCGAGCTGCAACGCGCCCAGGTCGGACTTGTCGACCGCGCCGGCATCGCTCAATTTGGCGAGCGCATCGAGATACGCGCGATACCGGTGCCACACGTCGAGCGCCTCGGCCTGCGCGACCGTGCCGTCGAGCTGCGCGGCGATCTCGCGCACGACGAACGCATCGAGCGCCACCGCGCTCAGGTCGCTCTGCGCGGTCAGGCAATAGTCGAAGAAATCGCGCACCGCGCGCGACTTCGCAAGATGGCCGCCTGCATCGAGCGGCAGGCGCGGCGCGCTGGAACCGGCGAGCGACGTCGGCAGGTCCGTACTCGCCGGTACGGCCGGCTGCCGCGCGGCGGCCGCCACGCGGCTCGTAGCGGACGCATCCGGCACGTCACCCGCGGCGCCCGTGCCGCGATGCGATCCCGCCGCGCTCCACATCGCGACGCCGGCAATCGCCGCCAGCCCCACGACACCATAGATCGCCGCGCGCCGCGCCAGCGGCGCGCGCGCTTCACGTGCCGCCATCGATCACACGCCCGCGAGTTTCAACCGGTTCGCATGCGTGCGGATCACCGCGACCGGATCTTCCGCATACGCGCCGCGCACGCCGAGCAACTGGTTGATCTCGTCGATGTGGTTCCACTTGTAGCTCGTGCTCAGCACCTTGCCGTACAGCGCGCTGCACTTCGACACGAGCCCGTCGTTCTGGCCCGAGCCGCGGTTGATCATCACCGTGCCGGTTCCATACAGCGCAAGCGTCGACAGATCGAGCGCGTTCGCCGGATCGATCACCGGAATCGTGCTCGTGTCCGTCGCGCCCGTCGCGCCGAGCACGGAAAGCGTCGGCTGGATCGCCGTGCCGGCCCACGAATACAGCAGATGCGTGTTGCCGCCGACGGTTTCGGTCGGTGCACCGGTCTGGCAGCTCCCTGGCGCGCCGAGGCCCGCGCTCGGATAGTTCTGGTTGTAGGCGGCGGCCTGCGCGGTCGTCAGCGTCTTCAGTGCAGCGAGGGCATCCTGGTTCGTGTTGTGGCTGCTATTCGTCAAGATACCGAATACATTGACGAACGCGGCGATCACCGTCGAAGACAACCCGGTCGGATCGTATGCGAGCACGCCCTGCACGAAGTCGGCGAACTCGGAGCCGCGATGCGGCGTGCCGATCGTCGTCACCGACGCGACGAGATCGGGTGCGACGGCCGCGACATAGCGCGACGTCAGCCCGCCCTGGCTGTGCCCGACGAGATTGACCTTGGTCGCGCCGGTCGCCGCGAGCACCGTCTTCACGTAAGCGAGCAGTTGTTCGCCGCGCCCGTTCGGGCCGTCGTCGCTCTGGAAGCCCGACAGGTTCGCGACGTAGACGGTCGCGCCATGCTGCTGCAGGTCTTCCTGGATGCCGTACCAGTAGTCGAGTACGCCCGCATACTTGTCGGTGCCGGTCAGCCCGTGCACGAGAATGATTGGATAGCGCGTCGTCGCATAGTCGTCGGCGGGCGCGGTTGCCGCCATCGCCGTCTGCGTCGTCGCGAGCGTCGTCAGCGCGGTCGACGCCGCGAACGGCGCGACGCTCATCGCGCATGCCACTGCCCCTGCCATTACCCTGGAACGCATCGATCTGGCCATGCATGTTCTCCTGATTATTGTGCTGCCGGTGCGAATGACACCGGATCGACACGCACGCCGCATTGCGCGCACCGCGCGGGTCGAATGCGGGAGTGAAGCACGACTCGCGAACGTTTGCGCCCCGACTAGATACGGTTCTCTAATCGGTTGACGCGCGCCGCCCGTTCGGGCGGTGCGGCGTCCAGGCACGCGCATGCTGCGACGCACACGCGCGATGCACGCTACAGCTTCGCGCTCACGCGCACCCATGCGGTACGCCCCGGCTCCATCACCGGCGCGTTCGCCGGATAGCCGAAACCGGCATTGCCGGCGAGGTTCAAATGCTCGGTGTAGGCCTTGTTCAGCACGTTGTCGACGCCGACCGAGATCTGCACGGTCTTGCTGACGTTGTACTGCGTATGCAGCGACAACACGCCGAATCCGGCGCTCGGGCCGAAGTCCTTGCCGACCACGTTGCCCTCGTTCGGCGCATAGCGATGCTGCGGCGCAACGATGCGCCACAGGCCGCCCGCCGACCATGCGCCGCGCGTGTATTCGAGCCCGATGCGCGCTTCGAGCGGCGGCATCTGCGGCAGCGGATCGCCGCTCGCCACGTTGCGCCCCCACGCATACGCGAGCGACGTCTCGACGCGCAGCGGCGCGACCGGCCGCCACGACACGCCGGCTTCGCCGCCCATGATCTGCGCGTTGACGTTGGTGGCCTGCGTGGTCGGGCCCATCATGCCGGCCGCATAGTTGAACAGGATGAAGTCCTGGACGTAGCCCGCGTACGCGGACACCCACGCATCGACGCGGTCGCCCTTGTATTGCGCGCCGACGTCGAGCTGGGTGGTTTTCTCCGGCTGCACCGCCGAAAACGCGTTGACCGAACCGGCCGGCCCGCGCGTCGCGGAAAACAATTCCCAGTAGTCCGGATAACGCTCTGCGTGGCCGATCCCCGCGTACCATGTGACGGGCAGCGACGCGAGATCGCGCTCGTAGCGCACGAAGCCGCTCGGCAGCACCTTCATCCGATCGTCGTCGAACGTCGGATTCGGCTTGCTCGTCATCATCCCGGGCGTCATCGCGCGCTTGTCGCCTGCGCTCGCATAGTCGACGCGCGCGCCGCCGATCACGCGCGCGACGTCGCTCGCATACCACGTCAGTTCGCCGAACACGCCCGCGTTCCACATCGTCGCCTGCGCATCCCACGGCTGGTTTCGGTAGTTCTGCCGCCCCATCGACGAACGCGAATCGAGCCGGTTCGACTGCGCATCGACACCCGTGACGAGCTTGACGTCGTCGCCGAAGCGCAACGTCGCGGCCGCACGCGCGCCGACCGTGCGGCGCCGCACGTCCGCGGCCATCCGCATCGGCATGCTGCTCGTCGGATCGGGCTGCCGCAACGTATAGTTGTCCATCACGTGATCGGCTTCGTTGTAGTACACGCGCGCCTCGATCCGGTCGAGCACGTCGCCGAGATGTCGCTTGTCGAACGACAGCCCGAACGTCTCGCGGCGGAAATGCGCGCCGTCCATCCCGCGGCCCGCATAGCGCGCATAGCCGTCGCCGGTGCCGGCGGTCAGCTCGACACGCGTATGGTCGTCGGGCGTCCAGCCGAGCGCGGCATCGGCGTTCCATTTGTCCCACTGCGACGGCACGGTGTGGCCGTTGCCGTCCTGGTAGTCCTGCGAATGCGCGTGGTTCGCGGTGACGCGGCCATAGACGTCCGGCGTGCCGGCGGTCAGGTCGAGGTTCTGGTCGTTGCGGCCGAACGATCCGCCGACGAGGCTGCCGTCGAAGCGCATGCCGGGGCGCTCGAAACGCGGCGTCACGCGTTCGAACAGCACGGTGCCGGCCGACGCGCCCGGACCGTACAGCACGGTCTGCGGCCCCTTCACGACGGTGACCTTGTCATAGCTTTCCGGCGCGATGTACGACGTCGGCGCATCCATCCGGTTCGGGCACGCGCCGAGCGTCGGCATCCCGTTCGCGAGGATGTTCAGCCGCGATCCGAACATCCCGCGCAGCACGGGGTCGCCGTTCGTGCCGCCGCTGCGGATCGACGTGAAGCCCGGAATCGTCTTCAGGTAATCGGCGCCGTCGCTGGCGGGCAGCGGCTGGCGCGGCGCCTTCGGATCGGTGACGACGACGAGCGGCGTCGACAGCGGCGACGCGACGACTTCGACGGGCGGCAACAGCATGGCCGCATCGCCCGTCGGCGCACCGGCAGCATGCGCGGTGTCGGCTGCGGCAGGGCCCGCGGTCAGCGCGCCGACGGCCAGCGCGCGAACGGTGAGTTTCAGCATGCGCGGCAAAGGCCGCGCACCGGCATTGCGTGGCGCACGCGGCGCACGCAACTGGAAATTGGTCATGATCGAAAGCCCGAGTGACGCCCTCCACGCGGCCTCGACGGTCGCACGGATATCGGCGGTGATAAGAACGGAAGAAACGCGTCAGGCGCGCTCGGGCGGTGCGCGCGGATAGGCGCGCGGATAACGGTCGCCGCGCGCCGCGACGGCAGGCGACGCGACGGCGGAAACGGAAACGACGGGAAGGGAGTCGACCGACACGGCGGCAGGCGCGCCGATGGCCGGGCTATGCGCGAAGAAACCGCAGTAGCCGCACGCGTCGAGATGCAGCGCATGATCGTGCATGCCGCGCGCATCGGACGGACGATGCGCGCCATGCTCGGTACTGCAGACGATCGCCTCGGGCGTGGCCGCATGGGCGATACGCCACTGCGACACCAGCGGCGCCGCGATCGCGATCCAGATCGCGAGCAGGCCAAGCCAGGCAGTCAGGTGACGATGTCGGTGCAGCATGTACGGCAACGAGTCAGCGGAATGTAAAAAACAGCCGCGATGTTACAGAATGTTCAACGTGATGACCAGTGCGGGCGCACGGTAAACGAACCGGGGGCGCATGGTTGTCAACACAACCATGCGCCCCCGCGTGCTGCGCGTGCCGGCAGCCGGACGATCAGGGCATCATGCGGCGCAGCACGTCGTCGCGCCGGATGAAATGATGGTAGAGCGCGGCCAGCGCATGCAGGCCGATCACGAAGTAGAACGCATTGCCGATCAGCTCGTGCACCTCCTTGATCGTCGGCCGCAGCGCCTTGTCGGGGCCGAACAGCGTGAACGACACGCCGAGCCAGTCGAGCGACACCGGCTTGCCGCCCATGTTGATCGTCATGATGCCGAGCAGCGGCTGCGCGATGACGAACGCGTAAAGCGCAAAATGCGCGAGCTTCGACAGCCAGCGCAGCAGCGTCGTCTGCGGAATCGGTTCCGGCACGCGGCTGACGACGCGCCACAGCACGCGCAGCACCGACAGCACGAGGACGAACGTACCGGCCGTCAGGTGCACGCTCATCCAGAACGCCCGGCTGTCGCTGCCCTTCGGTCCGCGGATCTCGATGGCCAGGTAGGCCAGCGCAACCAGCAGGAAGATGGCCCAGTGGAAGAAGATCGCGGGCGAGCTGTAGCGCGTCTGTTTCGCGAGGATGTTTTTCATGCTTCGTCTCGTGTCGTATTCGGGGAGGGGCGCCCATTGCAAACGGCCTGCGCCCGGCAAAGCTGTGGCGATTGTAGCCGCACGGGCGTCCAGTTTTGCACGACGCGGTCAAATATCCGATGTATTGTCGACGCGCGCCGAACCATGGCCGCCCTATGGAAAATCCGCATCGCGCGGGCGGGCAGCTGTGGCACGATGAAGCTTTGGTGCGGCGGCGCGCGGGCATCATGAGCAAAGCGTTCTTCGTTGCGGCCTACCGGCTGATCGCCGCATTGCTCGCGGTGTCCACCACGCTGCACAGCGTCGCCGACTACTGGCGCCTGCCAAGCTTCCATCTCGGCAACTACCTCAGCTACTTCACGCAACTGAGCAGCCTCTACGCGGCCGCGATACTGGCCGCGGGGCTGTGGCGCATCGCGCGCCCCGGCTCGGCCCGCTACGAATCGATGCGCGGCGCGGCCGTGCTGTACGTGCTGATCACCGCGATCGTCTACGAGCTGCTGCTTGCGCGGCTCGATGCGCTGCTCCACGTCACGCCGGCGTTCAACAACTGGGTATTGCACCGGATCGTACCGCTCGTGATGCTGTGCGACTGGCTGTATGTCGAACCGCGCTCGCCGATTCCGCGCCGCAGTGCGTTCGCGTGGCTCGGCTTTCCGGTCGTCTATCTCGGCTATACGCTCGTGCGCGGCGCGGTGGAGAACTGGTACCCCTACCCGTTCGTCGATCCGCGGCCGCACGGCTACCTGCCCGTCGCGATCCAGTGTTCGCTGATCGCGCTCGGCGCGGTGGCGCTCGCGTTGTGCATTTGCTGGCTCGGTAATCATGCGAGACAGTCTGGCAGCGCGACGCTTAAGGAAGGATGAAGGCGGAAAGGTGAAAGAGGCGGGGGAGAAAGGTGGGAACGTGTGCGCCGCCCGGCGCACACGTGGCGATGCCGACGATCAGCCGCCGTTGCGCGGCAGGAAGTTCATCGGATCGACGACCTTGCCGTTCTGGCGGACTTCGAATTCGAACGTCGAACGACCGCTCGCGTCGGCGCCCATTTCGGCGACCGGCTGGCCCTGACGCACCGCGTCGCCTTCGTTGACGAGCAGCTTGCCGTTGTGCCCGTAGGCCGTGATGAGCCCGTTGTCGTGCTTCAGGATCACGAGCGGACCGTATGCCTTGACGCCGGTGCCGGCGTACACGACGCGCCCGTTTGCCGCGGCCCGCACCGAATGGTCGGGCCCGGATGCGGCGATCACGACGCCGCGCGTCTTGCCGGCCGAGAACGGTGTCGCGACGACGCCCGTGGCCGGCCATGCGAGCGAGCCCGGCTGGGCGGCCGCCGCGGGCGGCTGCCCGTACGAGGTCGCGGCCTGCGGCGGCGCGACCCGCAATACCTGGCCCGGCGACACGGCGTCCGTGGGCGCCATGCGGTTCCAGTTGGCGACGTCCTGCACGCGCTGCCCGTAGGCGTTCGCGATGCCCGCCAGCGTATCGCCGGGGTTCACGCGGTAATAACCGGCAATCACGCCCGGCGTCGCCGCCGACGTGGACGCCGGCTGGCGCGTGGGCTGCCAGCTGTCGGTCCACGGCGTCATCGTGCAGCCCGTCAGCGCGATGGCCGCGGCGACGAGCGCCGCCTGCGGCAGCCAACGCGTGAGCGCGTCGTGGATGGGAATAGTTTCTCTCAAGGGTCCTCCCGGATTTGCGTCGTTGCGCCGCCCACCGCCCCCCGGCGCGCGACGCACGATGTCCGGCCGAACGGCCGGATCAATCAGTATCCGACCGCTTTCGCGGCCGTCAGTTTCCACAGCGGAACGTGGTGCGAAGCGCTCATCGGCCCTTTTTCGCATCGTCCCGATCGGCAAAGATACCATTTGTCGCGGTCAAGGCTCCGACAGTTGCCTGATCCGGAAACAATCTTGCGGCGTCGCACGGGCGCCGGCGGCCTGCTGGCCGGGCCGGGCGGGCCGCCCAGTGGCTGCTCGCGGTTTGTCGCGGAGGCGCACCGCCGCCTGCCGTATCGGCGGCGTCATATTGTCCGCTTCGATCGCCGCCTATACTCGGTGATGCGCAGCGCGATCCAACGACAACGAGGACCATGACAATGAATAACGCGACGTTTCTCTCCGTGCAGCTCGACGCCGACGATTTCGCCGGTTCCAGCGGTCTGGTCGAATTGCTCAACCGGCACCTGCTGTTCGCGACCGACGTCGCCGAAGCGGCCGATGCGCTCGTCCAGCTGGCGAGCGTCACGCACCTGACCGGCGCCGCGCGTCACAGCGTCGAGCTGCCGGTCCTCGCGATCGAACGGCTGCGCGACGCGCTCGACACGCTGAGCGGTTACGACGAAACGTGGCTGCAGGTGCTGGAACCGGCGGAAGCGCTGTTCCGCGATATCGGGCGCGGCAGACGCCCGCTGCACTGAACGACGGCGCATTGCGCGCCGCCAATGAAAAAGCCCGTCGTTCCGCTATGCGGAACGACGGGCTTTCGTACGACAGGGGGTCGGATGCGGTCGCCAGCGCGGCCGTACCATTAACGACCCTTGTAGACCGGCGCGCCATCAGCGATGCGCTTGACTTGCCAGCCGGTTTTGGCAGCAGCCGGTACGCCCGATTCCTGGCCGGCGGCCGGTTGTGCGCCGTAGCCGGTCGTATCGGCGGCGGCGACGTTCTGTTGCGGGTTCACACGCGCTTCAGCGGCCTGGATGCCTTCCGGGTAGTTCGTACGGTCGCTGCCCAGCTTGTAGCCGGCCTGTTGCAGTTGAACCAGTTCGGCCTTCACCTGGGCACGGGTGACGGGCGCGTTCTGTTGAGCGAACGAGACGGCGGGGACAGCGAGGACGGCAGCAGCAGCGAACGTTGCGATCAGCGATTTCATGATTACCTCCGGGATTTTTTTGCTCCGCCGCACACACCATGTCTGCAGCGATGGAACAGAGTTTAGTCCCGGCAGCACCTAGGGAAAACCATGAAAGAACGAAAACACTGTTTCCCCGGAGCCAACAATGCTGGCATCCGGGATGGAAAAACCCTATTCAGAGCATAGATTTTCGCAACAATGCTGCCCCCGCTCGCCGGTCAGGCCCAGTTCGCGTGGAAGCTGCCCGGCTTGTCGGTGCGCTCGAACGTGTGCGCGCCGAAGAAGTCGCGCTGCGCCTGCACCAGGTTCGCCGGCAGCCGCTCGGAACGATAGCTGTCGAAGTACGCGACCGCCGACGCGAACGCCGGGACCGGCACGCCGGCCTTCACCGCGGCCACCACGACGTCGCGCAGCGCGGTCTGATAGTTCGCGGCGATGTCCTTGAAGTACGGATCGAGCAGCAGGTTCGCGAGCGCCGGATCCTTCGCGTAGGCGTCGGTGATCTTCTGCAGGAAGCGCGCGCGGATGATGCAGCCCGCGCGGAAGATCTTCGCGATCGTTCCGAGATCGAGGTTCCAGCCGTATTCTTCCGACGCCGTGCGCAGTTGCGCGAAGCCCTGTGCGTACGAGATCACCTTGCTCAGGTACAGCGCGCGGCGCACCGCTTCGACGAACGCGGCGCGATCGCCGTCGAACGGCGCGGCCGCCGGGCCCGACAGGATCTTGCTGGCGGCGACGCGCTCGGTCTTCAGCGACGACAGCACGCGCGCGAACACCGATTCGGTGATGAGCGGCAGCGGCACGCCGAGATCCAGCGCGTTCTGGCTCGTCCACTTGCCGGTGCCCTTCTGCGCGGCGCGATCGAGGATCACGTCGACGAGGTGCTTGCCGGTCTCTTCGTCCTTCTTGCCGAAGATCTTCGACGTGATCTCGATCAGGTAGCTGTCGAGCTCGCCCTGGTTCCATTCGGTGTACACCGCGCCGAGTTCGTCGTTGGTCAGGCCCGCGACGTCCTTCAGCACCGAGTAGCTTTCGGCGATCAGCTGCATGTCGCCGTATTCGATGCCGTTGTGGACCATCTTCACGTAGTGGCCCGCCCCGTCCGGGCCCATGTACGCGACGCACGGCTCGCCGTCCGACGGCGCCTTCGCGGCGATCTGCTTGAGGATCGGCTCGACGAGATCGTACGCGTCGCGCTGGCCGCCCGGCATGATCGACGGGCCGCGCAGCGCGCCCTCTTCGCCGCCCGACACGCCGGTGCCGATGAAATGCAGCCCCGATTGCGCGAGTTCCTGGTTGCGGCGGATCGTGTCGGTGAAATGCGTATTGCCGCCGTCGATCAGCACGTCGCCCTTCTCGAGCAGCGGCTTCAGCGATGCGATCGTCGCATCGGTGGCTTCCCCGGCCTTCACCATCATCAGGATCCGGCGCGGCGTTTCGAGCGACGCGACGAATTCCTCGAGCGTATAGGTCGGCACCAGATTGCGGCCGGGGAATTCGGCGATCAGTTCGTCGGTTTTCTCGCGACTGCGGTTGAACACCGACACCGCGTAACCGCGGCTCTCGATATTGAGTGCGAGATTGCGGCCCATCACCGCGAGCCCGATCACACCGATTGCTTGTTTGCCCATTAGTCAATTCTCCGGAAAAAACGGGGCGCGACCCGAGCCGGGCCGCGCGCACAGGCGAAAGGATAGTGGAAACCCGGCGGCGCTGCCCGCTTGCGTGTCATTGCTCCGCGTGCGGCAGGCGCCGGAATGCGACGCTCAGGTTGTTCGCCGGCATCTCGACGACCTCGATGCAGTCGAGCCCGCGATCGAGCCCGAGTGCGACGACGGTCTCGAGATCGCGCACGCCCCACGACGGGTCGCGGCTGCGCAACTGCCGGTCGAAGGCCTCGTTCGACGCCGCCGTATGGCGGCCTTCGCGACGGTACGGGCCGTACAGGAACAGCACGCCGCCCGGCCGCAGCACACGCGACGCGCCCGCGAACAGCGCTTCCGTACAGGCCCACGGCGAGATGTGGATCATGTTGATGCAGACGATCGCGTCGAGCGCCGCGACCGGCCACGGCGTGTCGCGCACGTCGAACGCCAGCGGCCCGGCGACGTTCGCGAGGCCCGCATGCGCGACCCACGCGGCGATCGAACGCCGCGCGTGCGCGTCGGGATCGCTCGGCTGCCAGTGCAGGCCCGGCAACGCCTGCGCGAAGTGAACGACGTGCTGCCCGGTGCCGCTCGCGATTTCGAGCACGCTGCCGGTCGCCGGCAGCACGCGGCGGAGCACGTCGAGGATCGGCCCGCGATTGCGTTCGGCCGCCGGCGCCGACAGCCGCGCGGACGGATCGTGAGAAGAAGCGGCGCCGGTCACGATGCACGCTCCGCAGTGTCGCTGTTGCTGTTGCGCCCGAGCCCCAGCCGCGTCACCAGTGCGTCGAGCGCGGGTGCGCAACGCGCCTCGACCTTCAGCGTCAGCATCGGGTCGGCGCGCGTATGGCCGAGATTGAGTGCGGCAACCGGCTTGTGCTGCGCCTGCGCCCACACGCAGAACCGGTAGCCGGAATACACCATCAGCGACGAGCCGACGACGAGCAGCGCGTCGGCTGCGTCGAGCGCCTGCGACGCCAGCGCCACGCGCTCGCGCGGCACGTTCTCGCCAAAGAACACCACCGCCGGCTTCAGCAGGCCGCCGCACGCGGGGCACGCCGGGATGCGGAACGTATCGAGCGCGGCCCATTCGAGATGCGCGTCGCCGTCCGCGGCCGGCTCGGCCTGCGCGCCCAGCAGCTCGGGATTGTCGGCTTCGAGCACGGTCTGGATCGTCGCCCGCGCATGATGCGCGCCGCAGTCGAGGCAGGTCACGCCGTTGATGCCGCCATGCAGCTCGATCACGTCGTCGCTGCCCGCGCGCTGATGCAGGCCGTCGACGTTCTGCGTGACGAGACGCTCGATCCGGCCCGCGCCGCCGAGCCGCGCCAGCGCGACATGGGACCCGTTCGGCCGCGCGCGGCCGACCACGGGCCAGCCGATCATGCTGCGCGCCCAGTAGCGGCGCCGCGCGGCATCGGAGCCGAGGAATTCCTGGAGTTGGATCGGCGGCGAGCGCATCCATTGGCCGTTGCGGTCGCGGTAGCCGGGAATGCCGGAATCGGTGCTGATGCCCGCGCCGGTCAGTACGAACAGGCGCGGATGACGCTCGACGAACGCGTGCAGCGCATCGAGCGCGGCCGGATCGACGTCGGCGATGGAGGAGTCGGGCAAGGCTGTGTCGTTCATGTTGGCAACGTGATCGGTCGCGCGGGCAGGTCGTGCGCCCGCACGGGCGGCCACGCGCGCCAGCACATGATACAGAACGCCGTGCGATCGGGCGGGCTGCCGCCGCGGCTAGCCGCGGCACGCAACAGCACGCAAAAAGACGCCCATCGCCGCTCGGCGACGGGCGCTTCAAACAATTGATCCATCGGGGTAGTGGATCAACTGACAGCACAATGTTGCGACGTCCGTCATACCGCGATCGACGGACGCTCCCCCGGACTTCACGTGTTCCGCACTGCCGCGCCCATCGGCGCGTCATCGGCTTTCCCGACCCGATCCCGTTCGTCGCGCTCGTCACGCCGATGTCATGCGCGGCGTGCAAACGCATTCGCCGCGCGACGGTGTGCGTTGCGCCATGGCTTGACGATTCGGGATCCGGGCCGCGGCCATCCGCCTGCATTCGCGGTTCATCCTGGACGGCCGACCGACATTGGTCGGACGCGCGCGTCACCCATGCACGCCGTCGTTCAGAACGAACCCGATCGTTCGGATGGAACGGAAAGCCGCTCGCTCACGTCGCCGCGATCAGCGGCGAAGCGAATACCCTGGCAGGTCGGCGATTCATGTTTGCAACACGGCATGTTGCGTTTCGGTCTTTTTTCATTCTCTTGTCCCCGTCTTCGATACATCCGACCCACTGAAGCGATTGCCGGGCCAACTGCACCTGCAATCGCGCTCACGGCGCATACAACCATGCAAGGAGCGCACCATGCTTCATGCCGCAAGGCCGCGCGGGCACATCAGGGGCCGCGGGCAGGCATCGCGCCCCGTCAGAAAGCGCGAATGTTTCGAAACTGAAACGCACCGGCGGTGGCGTCGGTATCGTCGGGTTGGCGCGTTGCAGGGCGGCCAGTCGCCTTACAATCGCCCCACGATTGGCGGCGCGCGTGCGCCCGGACTTGCCCTTTCCCGCGGCGCACCACCGCCCGACCGGAACCCGCACTCGCTGCCTGTCCGACACGAAGCACGGGCCGGATATCGACTACCGCATGCTGTTCTACGGCACCGATCGCGACAACCGCGCGTCGCAATGCGCGGCGTTCCGCCCGGGTCTCGCGTTGCGAAGCGGATAGCGCGGGGTTTGCGCCGTCCCGCTCGTGCATCGCGCAAACACGCTAGCATTCGGACACGGAGCGCCCGCATGCTTCCGCTGCCTCGCCGCCAAGGACCCGACATGACCCCACCCGCTTCCGCCCCTCCCGACGTCGCGCATCGCGTGTTCTCGTCCGGGCGGCTGTCGATCGGCCTCACGCTTCCGCTGCTTCGCGGCGGCCACATCGTCGCGGACTTCAACGAGCAACTCGAACTCGCCGCGCTGGCCGATTCGCTCGGCTTTCGCGCGCTGTGGATTCGCGACGTGCCGCTGAACAGCGCCGACTATCCGGACCCGGTCGGCCACCTCGACCCGTGGGTACTGCTCGGCGCACTGGCGTCGCGCACCCGCCGGATCGCGCTCGCCAGCGGCGCGATCGTGCTGCCGCTGCGTCATCCGCTGCATATCGCGAAAGGCGCGCTGTCGGTCGCGACGCTGTCGGGCGGGCGCTTCATCCTCGGGCTCGGCTCCGGCGACCGGCCACCCGAATATGCGGCGTTCGGCGTCGACGCGGAAACCCGGCGCGACCGCTATCGCGCGCACTGGGACGTCGTCGCGGCCGCGCTCGGCATGCCGGCGCGCGTGCTGCCCGACCGGACGCCACCCGATGCGCCCGCCTTCACGCTGCTGCCGCGCGACGGCGACGCGGTGCCGATGCTGGCGGTCGGCTCGGGCGGACAGAGCGTCGACTGGATCGCACGGCATTCGATCGGCTGGATGACGTATCACCGCGATCCGGATACGCAGCGCGCCCGCTATTCGATGTGGCGCGCGGCGGTCGAGCGGCTCGCGTCGCCGCAATTTCGCGCGTTCGGCGTATCGATGCGGCTCGATCTCGCCGCGCATCCGGATACGCCCGCCACCGCGCTGCCGCTCGGTTATGCGACCGGGCGCCGCGCGTTGGTCGATATCCTGCGGGACATGCGCGCGGCCGGGACGCACCATGTCACGCTGAATCCGGGATCGGACCGGCCGGTGCGCGACGTCGTCGAGGAAATCGCCGAGCATGTGTTGCCGGTCTTTCACGACGAACAAGCGTGATTCATCAGGAATCCCAATTCACATGATGCGACGCGAGCGCTGATCGTGGCCGGGCGAATGCTCCCGCAACGGCGCATCCCTGACAGGAATCGGCAACGGCGCGTTACAGACGCCTTACGACCGGGCCAACATGACGTTCCTGTCGATATCGGACGGTCGACCGTCCGTATCCGGCACACGGCTTGCCGGCATGTGCCGCCGACGCCCGTGCCGGCGCCTTCATGCCCGATTCAACTCGTCGACGACGGAACTATTCGGTTTCGATCGCGATCATGTTAACTTCCGTCCATCGTTCAGCCTGGCGGGCCGCGTGACGAGACGCACCCGCATGCCCATTCCATGCGACATATCCTCCTCGGCTGGCTGCTCGCCGCCGTCGTCTCGGCCGCTCACGCGGCCGCTCCCGCACCGGCCGCCGCGTCGGCCGCCTCCGGCGCCGCGCCCGCACTGACGCCGCAAGAGGCGCGGCAGGCACTGAATGTGCTCGAAAACCCGCGCGAGCGTGCGCAGGTCGAAACGACGCTGCGCGCGATCGCGGCCGTCGGCGCGTTGAGCGCACCCGCCGTGCCGGCAAGCGCGGCGCCGGCAGCCAGCGGCGCATCGGCTGCCGCGGCGCCGGCCGCGCTCACGTCGAACGGGCTCGCCTCGATGCTCGTCCGTCAGGGCTCGCGATGGGCCGCGCAGATCGGCAACGCGCTGCAGGAGTCGCTGCGCTCGCTGCTCGATATCGGTTCGGTGGGAAGCTGGTGGCGCGACACGCTCGTGCGCGCCGACGAGCGTGCGAACCTGACGCGCACGCTCGGCATCCTCCTCGCGGTGCTGCTGCCTGCGCTCGTCGTCGAATGGCTCGCGAAGCGGCTGCTGCGACGCGCACTGGCCGCGGTGGCCGCGCGCCGCGCGGCACCCGATGCCGCCGCATCGGACGAGGACCACGCGCCCCCGCCGTCGCAAAGCCGAGGCCACGCCCGCCGGCACACCACGCTGCTGAACCGGATGCCGCGCGCACTCATCAGTCTCGCGCTGCGCGCGGTACCGCTGCTCGTGTTCGTCGGCGTCGCGAGCCTGACGATGTCGTTGCTCGTCGAAGCCGACACGCCGATCGAAGCCGCGCTCGAAGCGTTGATCGACACCTACGTGATCTGCCGGCTCGTCACGATCGTCAGCCGGCTGTTCTTCCAGCCCGACGCGCGGCAGTTGCGGCTGCTGCATATCAGCGACGCATGGGCCGCGTTCGCGCAACGCTCGATCGCGCGGATCGTGATCGCGGTCGGTGCATGCACGGCGGCCGTCGAGATCGCCGCGAACTTCGGCCTGACCGAAGCCGGCCATGTCGCGCTGCTGAAGGCCGTCGCGCTCGTCGGGCACGTGATGATCTCGGTGCTGATCCTGCAGTGCCGCCGGCCGGTCGCGGCACGCATCCGCGCCGCCGGCGCGGATCGTCCGACCTTCACCGTCGTCGGCAACGCGCTCGCGGACGCGTGGGCGCCCGTATCGGTCTTCATCGTGATGGCGCTGTGGTTCGTGTGGGCGCTCGACGTCCACAACGGCTACCGCGTACTGATCGCGCTCGGCGGCCGGTCGATCGCCGTGATGATCGCGATGCGGATGGTGTCGATCGTCGTGTTCGGTGCGCTCGCGCGGCTGTTCCAGCGCCGCGACGACGATCGCACGCTCGTTCATCTGCACGCATACCGCTACTACCCGCTGCTGCGCCAGATCGTGTCGGGCGCGATCGGCGTCGTGACCGTCGTGCTGCTACTGCAGATCTGGGGCGTGCCGATCTTCCGAGCATTCGAGACGGGCACGATCGGCCACCGGCTCGCGTCCGCGCTGGTGACGATCGCGATCGCGGCGATCGTCGCGCTCGTCGTGTGGGAAGCGGCCAACATCGCGATCGAGCGCCGGCTGCAACGCTGGACGCGCGAAGGCAACCTGGTGCGCGCCGCGCGGCTGCGCACGCTGCTGCCGATGCTGCGCTCGCTGCTGTTCGTGATGATCGCGCTCGTCGTCGTGCTGACGGGCCTCAGCGAACTCGGCGTAAACGTCGGCCCGCTGCTGGCCGGCGCCAGCATCTTCGGCGTCGCGCTCGGTTTCGGCTCGCAGAAGCTCGTGCAGGATTTCATCACCGGGATCTTCCTGCTGATGGAAAACGCGATGCAGGTCGGCGACTGGGTCACGCTCGCCGGCGTGTCGGGGACGGTCGAATACCTGTCGATCCGCACCGTGCGGCTGCGCGCCGGCGACGGGTCGCTGTACACGATTCCGTTCAGCTCGGTGACGACCGTCAACAACACGAATCGCGGGCTCGGCAACGCGGCCGTCAAGGTCAGCATCGCGTACGGCGAGGACGTCGAGCGCGCGATCGCGACGCTGAAGGAAATCGGCGCCGCGTTGCGCGACGATCCGAAGTACCACGACGGCATCCTGTCGGACTTCAGCTACTGGGGCATCGACCAGGTCGACGGCGCGGCGCTCGCGCTGGCCGGTCAGATCCAGTGCACGGACTCGGCGCGCTGGAGCGTGCAGCGCGAATTCAACCGGCGGATCGCGGAGACGTTCCTCGAACGCGGGATCCGGATCGCCAATCCGCAGCGCAGCGTCGTGGCCTATGCGGACGGGTCGCGACCCGTCGGCAGCGATGACAACGACGCGCGCCCAGACGCGCAGAATACCGCCGAACCGGCGGCCCGGCCGCCGTCGCCCGACGCAGCGGAGCGCAAGCCGGGATGATCGCGATCGCCCGGGGCCGGTGACCGGCGGCGCTCAACGCGCGGCGGGCTTCTTCACGCGCGCCGTGCTTTTCGCGGCGGGCGGTGCGGCCCCCGGCTTCGCCGCACGTCGTTTCGCCGCGGCACCCTGCCCGCGCTTCGCGGCGGTTTCCGGACCAGCGGCCCCCGCATCGCGCTGCGCATGCCATTGCTCGAGCAGCACGCGCGTCTGCTCGGCAATCGTGTCGGTCACCAACGCCGCGCGTTCGCCCTCGAACGCGTCCCATTCGAGCAACCGCAGCGCCGAACGCTGCGCGATGTGGAACACCGTGATCTGCCCGAACAGGCTCAGCGCGCGCAACCGCGTGACGGGATCGTCGGCCGGCCGCCCCGAGATGCGGCCGATCAGCTCCGCGCTCACGTCGTTCAGCGGCTTGCGCATGCGCTTCATCAGGATTTCGCTCGCGCTCGCCGGTTCCTGGCCGCCTTGCTCGCGCGCGAAGAACATCCGCTGGTTCATCGTCTTCGGTGCGGTGAACATTCGGTCCGACAGCGCCCGCAGCAGACCGATGAACGCATCGATCAGCGCATCGACGCTCGCGTGGGCGTCGAGCATCGCACGCGCATGGCCGACCGCCGGCGCGAACACCTGCCAGCCGTGCTCGGCGATCGTCTCGACGCACGCGCGGTACACGCCTTCCTTGTTCTCGAAGTAGTACTGGAGCGCCGGCGCGTTCACGCCCGCCATCGCGGCGATCTCGCGCGTCGACGCGCCCGCGAACCCGCGTTCGCCGAACAGTTCGATCGCCGCCTCGATGATCCGCTGGCGCGTTTCGTCGCCGCGCGCGTAGCCGCCCGCCGACGTGCGGCGCAGCTTCTTCGCTTCGTTCATGCCTTCCTCGTCATTCGCTCGATCGACATTCTACTTGACACAATTTTATCAACTGGAATAATTCTTCCACTTGGAATAAATTGGATCCCGCATGTCGTCGCCACAAGACCCGCCACAGAAAGCAGATCGTCAGGAAAACGGAACAAAGCCTCGCAACGGCGGAACGAGGCGGCGCGTCCTGCTCGCGGTCGCCGTGCTCGCGACTGTCGGCGGCGCGGTGTGGCTCGGCCGCTGGTGGACGGTCGGCCGCTTCATCGAAAGCACCAACGACGCGTACCTGCAGGCGGACAGCATGACCGCCGCACCGAAGGTCGCCGGCTACGTGACCGACGTCTACGTGCGCGACAACCAGCCCGTGAAGGCCGGCGATCCGCTCGTGCGGCTCGATGTCCGCCAGTACCAGGTGGCGCTCGCGCAAGCGCAGGCGACCGTCGACGCCCGTCGCGCCGATATCGCGCGCGCCGAGGCCGACATCAGCCAGCAGCGCGCGAATCTCGACCAGGCCGACGCGCAGGCGAAGGTGTCGCGCATCAACGCGCAGCATGCGAGCGACGAATACACGCGCTATGCGCCGCTCGCGGCGACCGGCGCCGAAACGCACGAACGCGTGGCAGACCTGAAGAGCACGCGCGACCAGGCGGCGGCGACGCTCGCCGCGAACAACGCGTCCATCGCCGCCGCCCGCACGCAGATCGCGTCGTTCACCGCGCAACTCCAGCAGGCGCGCGCGCAGCTCGAGGCCGCGCAGGCCAGCGCCGCGCAGGCGCAGCTCGACCTCGACAATACGATCGTGCGCAGCACGCTCGCGGGCCGCGTCGGCGACCGGACGGTGCGCGTCGGCCAATACGTGCAGCCCGGCACGCGGCTGCTGACCGTCGTGCCGGTCGATTCGATCTATCTCGTCGCGAATTTCAAGGAAACGCAGATCGGCAACATGCGCATCGGCCAGTCCGTCGAGCTGCACGTCGACGCGCTGCCGGACGGCCCGCTGTCCGGTGTCGTCGACAGCTTCGCGCCCGGCACCGGCGCGCAGTTCGCGCTGCTGCCGCCGGAGAACGCGACCGGCAACTTCACGAAGATCGTCCAGCGCGTGCCGGTGCGCATCCGCCTCGCCGCGAACGCTCGCGCGCAACGCATGCTGTTGCCCGGGCTGTCGGTGACGGTCGACGTCGATACGCGCTCGGTGCGCGACGAGCAGCATCATGGCTGATACGCCCGCCACGATACCCATGCCGCCGCACGAAGGCCGCGCGAGCGTGACCGACTGGATCGCGGTCGCGGCCGGCGCGCTCGGCGCGCTGATGGCGACGCTCGACATCTCGATCACGAATTCCGCGCTGCCGCAGATCCAGGGCGAAATCGGCGCGACCGGCACCGAAGGCACGTGGATCTCGACCGGCTACCTGATGTCGGAAATCGTGATGATCCCGCTCGCCGCGTGGCTCACGCGCGTGTTCGGGCTGCGCAATTTCCTGCTGACGAACTCCGCGCTGTTCATCGCGTTCTCGATGATGTGCGGCTGGTCGCATTCGCTGCCGATGATGATCGCCGGCCGGATCGGCCAGGGCTTCACCGGCGGCGCGCTGATCCCGACCGCGCAGACGATCATCCGCACCCGCCTGCCGCTGTCGCAGTTGCCGGTCGGGATGACGCTGTTCGGCCTGATCGTGCTGCTCGGGCCGCTGTTCGGTCCGGTGCTCGGCGGCTGGCTCGCGGAAAACGTGAACTGGAGCTGGTGCTTCTTCCTGAACCTGCCCGTGTGCCTGCTGCTGATGGCGCTGCTGGTGTTCGGCCTGCCGTCGGACCGCCCGCAATGGAGTGCGTTCTTCAACGCGGACTGGCTCGGCATCCTCGGCCTCGCGATCGGCCTGAGCTCGCTGACCGTCGTGCTCGAGGAAGGTCAGCGCGAACGCTGGTTCGAATCGCAGATGATCGTCACGCTAAGCGTCGTGTCGTTCGTCGGGATGGTCCTGATCGCGCTGTCGCAGCGCTTCGCGAAGCGGCCGATCATGCGGCTGTCGCTGATGCGCAACCCGCGTTACGCGAGCGTGATCGTGATCGTGTCCGCGGTGGGCGCCGGGCTGTACGGCGTGTCCTACCTGCTGCCGCAGTTCCTCGCGATCGTCGCCGGCTACAACGCGGAACAGGCCGGCGCGATCATGCTGCTGTCGGGGCTGCCGGCCTTTCTGGTGATGCCGATCCTGCCGCGCCTGCTCGGCAAGGTCGATTTCCGCATCCTCGTGATCACCGGGCTGCTGCTGTTCTGCCTGAGCTGCATGCTCGACATCAGCCTGACCGCGCAGAGCGTCGGCCACGATTTCGTGTGGTCGCAACTGATCCGCGGCCTCGCGCAGATGCTCGCGATGATGCCGCTCAACCAGGCGTCGATGGCGGCCGTCGCGCGCGAAGACTCGGGCGACGCGGCCGGGCTCTACAACATGGCGCGCAATCTCGGCGGCTCGATCGGGCTCGCGATCATCGGCACCGTGATCGACCGCCGCACGACCTTCCATACGGCCGTGCTGCGCGAATCGGTGAGCGCGAACTCGCTGATCGGTCAGGATCGCCTGTCGGCCTATGCGGCCAACTGGTTCGCGCACACCGGCGATCTCGCGTATTCGAACATGCGCGCGCTCGGCCAGTTCGCGCGGCAGATCCAGATCCAGGCCGTCGTCATGACCTATTCAGAAACCTTCTATCTGCTGGGCCTCGCGCTGCTCGCCTGCGTGCCGCTCGCGCTGCTGCTGAGAACGCCGCCGCGCGGCCCGCAACCGATGTCGTCCGGCCATTGACCCGTCATACGCGATGAAATCCTTCTCCCTGCCCCGCCGCCCCGTGCTCACCCTGTGCGCGGCCGCGTGCCTGCTCGCCGGCTGCACGGTCGGCCCCGACTATCGCGGCGCGCCCGCCGCGCCGGATGCGCCAACCTTCGTGCGTGCGCCTGCCACCGGCGTCGACACCGCCGCGCCCGCGCCGAGCGCGTGGTGGCACGCGTTGAACGATCGCCAGCTCGACGAGCTGATCGTTGCCGCGCTCGTGTACAACCCCGATCTGCACGCCGCGCAAGCGCGCTTGCGCGCGGCGCGCGCGCAGCTCTCGCAACAGCGCGCCGCGCAGATGCCGAAATCGTCGGCCACCGTCGCGGCCATCCGCATGCGCGAACCGGACGTCGGCGCGCTCGGCTCGCTGCTGCCGTCGAACGGCTCGGAACAATCAGGCGGCACGTCGCCGTCGCTCGGCGGCGCGGGCCCGCTGCAACTCTATTCGGCGGGCTTCGACGCGACGTGGGAAATCGACCTGTTCGGCGGCACGCACCGCGCGGTCGAAGCCGCGTCCGCGCAAGCCGAGGCCGTCGATGCCGATCTCGCCGACACGCAGGTGTCGATCGCGGCCGAAGTCGCGAATGCGTACGTCGACCTGCGCGACCAGCAGCAACGGCTTGCGTTGTCGCGGCGCACCGCGCAATTGCAGCAGCAGATGCTCGAACTCACGCGGCAGCGCCGCGCGCGCGGCGTCGCGGCCGATGCGGACATCGAGCGGCTGACCACGCAGGTCGAGAACACGCGTGCGTCGTTGATCCCGCTCGATGCCCAGGTGACCGAATCGCTCGACCGGCTCGCGATCCTGACGGGCCGCGCGCCGGGCGCGCTGGACGCCGCGCTGTCGACTCTGGACGCCGCATTGCCGACGCTGCCCGGCAGCGCCGCGATCGGCGATCCGGCCACGCTGCTGAAACAGCGCCCCGACATCCGCGCGGCCGAACGCCGGCTCGCATCGAGCAATGCCCAGATCGGCGAACACGTCGCCGACTATTTCCCGAAGGTGACGTTGCTCGGCGATCTCGGCTTCAGCGCGACCGACCCCGGCCATTTGTTCCGCAAGCAGAATTTCACCTGGGTGGGCGCACCATACCTGCAATGGAACATTCTCGATTTCGGGCGTACGCGCGGCGCGGTGCGCGCAGCCGAAGCGTCGCGCGACGAAGCGGAAGCGAATTATCAGAAGGCCGTGCTCGGTGCGTTGCAGGACGCCAATACCGCACTGCAGCGTTACGGGCATCAGCGTGAGCACGTCGTCGCATTGACGAAGGTGCAGACGTCGGCCGTGCATTCGCGCACGCTGATGGACCAGCGCTATCGCGCGGGCGTCGCGTCGATGATCGACCTGCTCGATACGCAACGCGAAGCGCTGTCCGCGCAGCAGAACGTGATCGCCGGGCAGGCCGAACTGATCAAGGACTATGTGTCGGTGCAGAAGAGCCTCGGGCTCGGATGGCAGGCAAGCGCCGGTTGACTGCGCGGCCGAAAATCATGCACGGCCGATACATCATCCTCATCGAAACAATCCGGCAATAACTCATTGTGCGCGCAACAATACGGCTTGGTTTCTTGCGCAACAAACAGGCTCGCACCGCATCGCCCCACGGCTATCGAAAACATATCGAATATCAATTAGCCAATCGTCTGACGATCTCTTCTAATTCAGTCGGCTTCCCCACCACCGATCGGATTCAAGGAGTTCCATCGTCATGTCCTCATCTTCCCATCGCGTGCTGCGGCACGCAGTCGCCGCGATCTGCGTCGCACTCTCAGCCTCTCCGTACGCCGCCGAACTCACGCGCGACACCGGCGCGCCCGTCGGCGACAACCAGAATTCGCAAACGGCCGGCCCGGCCGGCCCGGTACTGCTGCAGGACTCCGCGCTGATCGAGAAACTGCAGCGCTTCGATCGCGAACGCATTCCGGAACGCGTCGTGCATGCGCGCGGCACCGGCGCGTTCGGCGAGTTCGTGCCGAGCGCCGACATCTCCGACCTGACGAAAGCGAAAGTCTTCACGCCGGGCACCCGCACGCCGGTGTTCGTGCGCTTCTCCACCGTGATGGGCTATCGCGGCTCGCCGGAGCAGGCGCGCGACCCGCGCGGCTTCGCGGTGAAGTTCTATACGCAGCAGGGCAACTGGGACATGGTCGGCATCAACTGGCCGGTGTTCTTCATTCGCGACGGCATCAAGTTCCCCGACTTCGTGCACGCGAACAAACCGAGCGCCGTGACCGGCGTGCAGGACCCGAACCTCGCGTTCGACTTCTTCGCGCACACGCCCGAAGCGACCCACATGCTGACGCGGCTGTACACGGACGAAGGCATGCCCGATTCGTATCGCCGCATGGACGGCTTCGCGGTGCATGCGTTCAAGTTCGTCAATGCGCAAGGCGACGTGCATTACGTGAAGTTCCACTGGAAGAGCCAGCAAGGCGTGCACGGCCTGCGCCCGCAAGAAATCGCCGCATCGATCGGTCGCGACTGGAACCTGATGACGAACGATCTGTACGGCGCGCTGAAACAGGGCGATTTCCCGAAGTGGGACCTGTACGTGCAGGTGCTCACGCCGAAAGACCTGAACCGCTTCGACTTCGACGCACTCGACGACACGAAGGTGTGGACCGGCGTACCTGAACGCAAGATCGGCACGATGACGCTCAACCGCGTGCCCGACAACTACTTCCAGTCGACCGAGGAATCGGCGTTCGCGCCGTCGCGGCTCGTGCCGGGGATCGAACCGTCCGAAGACCGGATGCTGCAGGATCGCCTGTTCGCGTACGCCGACACGCAGCTGTACCGGCTCGGCGCGAACTACATGGATCTGCCGATCAACCGCCCGGTCGTGCCGGTCGTCAACAACAACCAGGACGGCAAGATGAATGCCGGCGACCGCAAGGGCGAGGTCAATTACGAACCGTCGACGCTGAACGAACTCGCGCAGGATCCGCAGTACAAGTCGGTCCGCATGGCGCTCAGCGGCACGACGCAGCAGGAAGCGATCCGCAAGAAGCTGCCGTTCCGTCAGGCGGGCGAGTACTACCGCAGCCTGTCGCAGCAGGACAAGAACGACCTCGTCACCGCACTGTCCGGCGATCTCGGTCAGGTGAAGAACGCGCAGAACCAGTACGCGATGCTGTCGTACTTCTACAAGGCCGACGCCGACTACGGCACGCGTCTCGCGCAGGCCGTTCACGCGAACGTCCAGCAAGTGCAGTCGCTCGCGGCGAAGCTGAGCGACAACTGATCCCTCGCGGCTCCGGTCGCTGCCGACGTGTGCGCTCGCGCCGCCCACGTCGGCCCGGCCACTTCATCAGGACACTCTCATGCGATCCGAACGCTTCCCCCACACGATCCGCGCGGCCGCGGCGGCGCTCGCGCTGGCCGCGCTCGCCGGCTGCGCGCACCTGCCCGACCGGCCGGCATACGGCAAGGCCGACCCTGCCGCGCTGCGCCGCTATGACGACGACTGGTTCGACGCGGCGCGCGTCGGCCGCGTCGATATCCTGCGCGCGTTGCACGACGCCGGCTATCCGGTCAACGCCACCGACAGCCACGGCTACACGGCCGTGATCCTCGCGTCGTACGACGGCCAGCCCGCGGCGCTCGACTACCTGTTGTCGGTCGGCGCCGATGCGTGCGCCGGCGATCGTCACGGCAACACCGCACTAATGGGTGCGCTGTTCAAGAACGAACCCGACATCGCGCGGCGCCTGATCGACACGCGCTGCCCGATCGACCAGACGAACGGCGCCGGCGAAACCGCGCTGGGGTTCGCGACGCTGTTCAACCGCTTCGAGCTGATTCCGCTGCTCGTCGCGCATGGCGCGAATCCGAACCATGTCGACCGGCGCGGCCAGTCGCTGCTTCAGCTCGCGCTGACGCACGACAACACGTATGCCGCGGACGCACTGCGGAAGGCCGGCGCAAAACAGTAGCGCGACTACGCGTCAAATGGCGCGACCCATTCGCTGACCTCCATCCGCGTCGCCATCACGCGATGCCCGGCCCTGTCGCGCACGTGTGCGCCCAGCGGTCCCGTCGTCGCCAGCCAGCGCAGACGCACCGCCTCGTCGGCCAGTCCGCCCGGCCGCCCTGCCGGCTCGATCTTTAAACACCAACGCGAGCCGACGCGCGCATCGAGCCGAAACACCGCGCGCATGAACACCGCGCCGCCCCCTGTTCGTCCGGGCGTTCCGCTTCGGCTCCCCCTCCTTTCGGCGCCTTTCGCCGCCTCCATCGAATCTCCATCTTTCCGCATCAAAGCCCCCAACTAATCCAAGCACACTCCGCCCCGTCAAAGCAGGCAGTGGGCTGCCTGCGCTTCCTGGAGTCGCTATGAAGAATCAGAAACGATGCTGCCACGGCGCCGTATGCGCGCTGGCGGCGGCGATGCTGGCGGGTTGCGGGCCGGCCGAGCAGCAGGCCGCAGCACCGGCCACTCCGGTCGCGGCCATGACCGTGACCGCCATGCGCGTCGACGTGACCGAAGACCTGCCGGGCCGCGTCGCGGCCGTGCGGGTGGCCGAGATCCGGCCGCAGGTGAGCGGCATCGTGCAGCGCAGGCTGTTCGAACAAGGCACCGAAGTGCGCGTGGGCCAGCCGCTGTTCCAGATCAATCCGGCGCCGTTCAAGGCCGAGACGGATACCGCCGCCGCGTCGCTGCAGCGGGCACAGGCCGCGCTCGAACGCGCGAAGGTGCAGACCGCACGCTTCAAGCCGCTCGTCGAGGCCGATGCGATCAGCCGCCAAGTGTACGACGACGCCGTATCGCAACGCGACCAGGCCGCGGCCGACGTCGCGCAGGCCCGCGCGACGCTCGCGCGCCGCCAGCTCGACCTGAAGTTCGCGACCGTGGAAGCGCCGATCGCCGGCCGCATCGACCAGGCGCTCGTGACCGAAGGCGCGCTGGTGTCGAGCGGCGACAGCCAGCCGATGGCGCGCATCCAGCAGATCGACCAGGTGTACGTGGACGTGCGCCAGCCGGCCGAGTCGCTCGAAGCGCTGCGCGGCGCGCTCGCGTCACAGCCGCAAGCGTCGGACCGCAACGGCCTGCCGGTCGACGTGCTGCGCGACGACGACACCCGCTACGACGTGAAGGGCCGCATGCTGTTCTCGGGCGTCAACGTCGATCCGGGCACCGGCGACGTGCTGCTGCGCGTGCTGGTCGACAACCCGAAGCGCCAGTTGCTGCCGGGCATGTACGTGCGTGCCCGGATTCCGCGCGCGCACTACGCGAACGCGGTGATGGTGCCGCAACAGGCCATCGTGCGCGCCGGCGGCAAGCCGCAGGTGTGGGTGCTCGACACAAAGGGCATCGCGCACCTGAAGGCGGTCGAGGTCGGCGAACTGACGAACCGCAGCTACCGCATCAAGTCGGGCCTGCAGGCCGGCCAGAAGATCGTCGTCGAAGGCATGGAACGCCTGACCGACGGCGCGCCGGCGGCCGCGACCGACTGGAAGTCGCCTGACGCGGCCGCCACCGCGTCCGTGCACTGAGTCACGAGGAGCCTCCAGCCATGGCTGAATTCTTTATCCGACGCCCGGTGTTTGCGTGGGTGATCGCGCTCTTCATCATCCTGACGGGGCTGATCGCGATCCCGCAATTGCCGGTCGCGCGCTATCCGTCGGTCGCGCCGCCGTCCGTCACGATCACCGCAACCTATCCCGGCGCCACGCCGCAGACGATGAACGACGGCGTGCTGAGCCTCATCGAGCGCGAACTGTCCGGCGTCAAGAACCTGCTGTACTTCGAATCGTCGGCCGACACGTCCGGCGGCGCGCAGATCACCGTCACGTTCAAGCCCGGCACTAATCCTGAGATGGCGCAGGTCGACGTGCAGAACAAGATCAAGTCGATCGAGCCGCGCCTGCCTGCCGCGGTGCGCCAGAACGGGCTGATCGTCGAATCCGCATCGTCCGGCTTCCTGATGCTGATCGGCCTGCGCTCCGACAGCGGCCGCTTCGACGAAGGCGCGCTCGCCGACTACATGGCGCGCAGCGTGTCCGAGGAGTTGCGGCGCATCGACGGCGTCGGGCGTGTGCTGCAATTCGGCTCCGAGCGCGCGATGCGCATCTGGGTCGATCCGCAGAAGCTGATCAATTTCGGCCTGTCGATGAACGACCTGACGACCGCGATCGGCCAGCAGAACGTGCAGATCGCGCCGGGCAGCCTCGGCGCGCTGCCCGCGCTGCCGGGCCAGCGCGTGACCGTGCCGCTGACCGCGCAAGGTCAGCTCACGACGCCGGAGGAATTCGCGAAGGTCGTGCTGCGCGCGAACGCGGACGGCTCGAAGGTCGTGCTCGGCGACGTCGCGCGCGTCGAACTTGGTTCGCAAAACTACATGTTCGTGAGCCGCGAGAACAACAAGCCGGCCACCCTCGCCGGCGTCCAGCTCGCACCGGGCGCCAACGCGGTGAAGACCGCAGACGCGATCCGCACGCGCATGGCTGAACTGAGCAAGTCGATGCCGTCTGGCATGAGCTATTCGATCCCGCTCGACACGTCGCCGTTCGTGAAGATCTCGATCGAGAAGGTGCTGGCCACGCTGTTCGAGGCGATGGTGCTCGTGTTCCTCGTGATGTACCTGTTCCTGCAGAACGTGCGCTATACGCTGATCCCGGCCATCGTCGCGCCGGTCGCGATGCTCGGCACCTTTGCGGTGATGCTGCTGACCGGCTTCTCGATCAACGTGCTGACGATGTTCGGCATGGTGCTCGCGATCGGCATCGTCGTCGACGATGCGATCGTCGTCGTCGAGAACGTCGAGCGCCTGATGGCCGAGGAAGGGCTGTCGCCAAAGGACGCGACGTCGAAGGCGATGAAGGAAATCACCGGCGCGATCATCGGCATCACGCTGGTGCTGACCGCGGTGTTCCTGCCGATGGCGATGGCGAGCGGCTCGGTCGGCGTGATCTACAAGCAGTTCACGCTGTCGATGGCCGTGTCGATCCTGTTCTCCGCGCTGCTGGCGCTGACGCTCACGCCGGCCCTGTGCGCGACGATGCTCCAGCCGCTCGCACCGGGCCATCACGAAAAGCGCGGCTTCTTCGGCTGGTTCAACCGCCGCTTCGATCGCCTGACGACCTGGTACGAGACGCGCGTCGGCCGCCTGGTCGGCCGCACCGGCCGCGTGATGCTCGTGTTCGTCGCAATCGCGGGCGCACTGGTGTTCGGTTTCCGCAGCCTGCCGTCGTCGTTCCTGCCGGACGAGGACCAGGGCTACTTCATCACCAGCTTTCTGCTGCCCGCGGACGCTACCGCCGAGCGCACGCATGACGTGGTCAACACGCTGGAGAAGCATCTTGCTTCGCGTCCGGCAATCCAGTCGAGCATTTCCGTGATCGGCTACGGCTTCTCGGGCCAGGGTCCGAACGCGGCGATCAACTGGTCCGTGATGAAGGACTGGAAGAACCGCGGCGGCGCATCGACGCTCGAGGAAGGCATGCTCGCGCAGCAGGCGATGGCCGGCGTGACCGAAGGCACGGTGATGAGCCTGCTGCCGCCGGCGATCGACGAGCTCGGCAACAGCTCGGGCTTCTCGATGCGCCTGGAAGACCGCGCGAACCAGGGCACGGCCGCGCTCAAGGCAGCGGAAGTCAAGCTGCTCGAACTCGCCGCGCAAAGCAAGGTCGTGACCGGCGTGTACCCGGACAGCCTGCCGGCCGGCACGAGCATCCGCCTCGAGATCGACCGCGCGAAGGCGCAGGCGCTCGGCGTGTCGTTCACGACGCTCAGCGACACGCTGTCGACCGCGATGGGCTCGACCTACGTGAACGACTTCCCGAACGCAGGCCGCATGCAGCAGGTGATCATCCAGGCCGACGCGCCGGCGCGCATGCAGATCGACAACGTGATGAAGCTGTACGTGCGCAACGCGGCCGGCGGCATGGTGCCGCTGTCCGAGGTGGTGCGCCCCGTGTGGGCCGACACGCCGCTGCAGATGGTGCGCTTCAAGGGCTATCCGTCCGCACGGATCTCGGGCACCGCCGCCCCCGGCCAGTCGAGCGGCGCGGCGATGGCCGAGATGGAACGGCTCGCCGCGCAACTGCCGCCGGGCTTCGCGGTCGAGTGGACCGGCCAGTCGCTGCAGGAACGCCAGTCGGCGTCGCAGGCGCCGATGCTGATGGTGCTGTCGATGATCGTCGTGTTCCTGGTGCTCGCCGCGCTGTACGAAAGCTGGTCGATTCCGCTGTCGGTGATGCTGGTGGTGCCGCTCGGCCTGATCGGCGCGATCGGCGCGGTGCTGCTGCGCGGCTTGCCGAACGACGTGTTCTTCAAGGTCGGGATGATCACCGTGATCGGTTTGTCCGCGAAAAACGCGATCCTGATCGTCGAGTTCGCGAAGCAGTTGCGCGAGGAAGGCAAGGGATTGATCGAGGCAGCCGTGCAGGCGTCGAAGCTGCGCCTGCGCCCGATCTTGATGACCTCGCTCGCGTTCGGCCTCGGCGTCGTGCCGCTGATGATCGCGACCGGCGCCAGCGCCGAGACGCAGCATGCGATCGGCACCGGCGTGTTCGGCGGCATGGTGACCGCGACGGTCCTGGCCATTTTCTTCGTCCCTGTTTTCTTTGTGTTCGTGATGAGCATCCAGGAGCGCATCGGCGCATGGCGTGCGTCCCGCAAGCAGCCGGCCGCCCCGACTCACGGACAGGAAGGTTGATGCCATGCGATTGCTTATTCTTCCCCTCGTCCTCGCGCTGTCGGCCTGCTCGCTCGCGCCGACGCTCGTCAAACCCTCGATGCCGGTGCCGACGGCCTACACCGCCGCCGCGGCCGCCGATCTCGACGCGAATGCCGCCGACCTCGGCTGGCGCACGATGTTCGGCGACCGCCGCCTGCAGCGCCTGATCGAGCTCGCGCTCGACAACAACCGCGACCTGCGCGTGGCGGCGCTGAACGTCGAGGCCGCCGAGGCGCAGTACGGCATCCAGCGCGCCGCGCGGCTGCCGTCGATCGGCGCCGGCGCGAACTTCACGCGCCAGCGTACGTCGGACGACACGCAGTCGAATCCGCCGCTGTTCGGCACGACGCAGAACCAGTACGGCGTGAACGTCGGCATCAGCGCGTTCGAGATCGACCTGTTCGGCCGCGTGAAGTCGCAGTCGGATGCCGCGTTCGCACGCTACCTCGCGACCGATCACGGCCGCCGCGCGGTGCAGATCTCGCTCGTCGGCGGCGTGGCCGACGCGTACTTCGCGGAACGCCTCGCGTACGAGCAACGCCAGTTGTCCGAGCGCACGCTCGCCGACTGGCAGCAGTCGCTCGATCTCGCGCGCCGCCTGAAGGAAGCGCATCAGGCGAGCGGCGTCGACATCGCGCAGGCCGAGGGCCAGGTCGCGAGCGCGACGGCCGATCTCGAAGCGCGCACGCGCGCCGTCGAGCAGGCGCGCAATGCGCTGCGCGTGCTGGTCGGCGCCGAACTGCCGAAGGATCTGCCCGAGCCGCTGCCGCTTCAGCAGCAACCGGTGATGACGCAATTGCCGGCCGGCCTGCCGTCCGAACTGCTGTTCCGTCGCCCGGATATCCAGCAGGCCGAACAAAACCTCGTCGCCGCGAATGCGGACATCGGCGCCGCGCGCGCCGCGTTCTTCCCGCGCCTGTCGCTGACGTCGTCGATCGGCTTCCTCAGCCCCGCGATGGGCAGCCTGTTCGACGGCGGGCAGCGCGTATGGAGCTTCGCGCCGCAGGTCACGGTGCCGATCTTCCAGGGCGGCCGGCTGCGTGCCGAGCTGCGCCTCGCGGAAGTGCGCAAGTCCGGCGCGGTCGCCGAATACGAACGCGCGATCCAGGCCGCGTTCCGCGAAGTGGCCGACGGCATCGCCGGACGCGAAACCTTCGGCCGCCAGATCGACGCGCAGACGCGCGTGGTCGGCTCGGCCGAGCGCCGCACCGACCTGTCGAACCTGCGCTATCGCGCCGGTGTCGAGGGGCGGCTGGAGTTGCTCGATTCGCAGCGGCAGCTCTATGCGGCACGGCAGGCACTGCTCGACCTGCGCCGCAGCGAGCTCGGCAATGCCGTTGCGCTGTACAAGGCCCTCGGCGGCGGCCTGACGGACCAGGACGTCGCACCGTCGAAGCACGTGGTGCAGAACTGAACGAACGGCGCCGCTCCGCCCGCGCAGCAGCGTGGCAGAACGGCGCGCCCCGCGCCCGGCAATGGGCCGCCCCGATTGTTCGACATCGCACGGCACACTCCATGACGAATTCCCTGATACTGATTGCAGAAGACGAGCCCGACATCTCGGACATCCTCGATGCGTACCTGAAACGCGACGGCTTTCGCACCTGCCGCGTCGCCGACGGCCAAGCGGTGCTCGACATGCAGCCGCACCTGAAGCCCGACCTGATCCTGCTCGACGTGAAGATGCCGCAGAAAAACGGCTGGGACGTGCTCGCCGAGCTGCGGCGGCGCGACAACACGCCCGTCGTCGTCGTCACCGCGTTCGATCGCGACCTCGACCGGCTGCAGGCGCTGCACGCCGGCGCGGACGACTACATCGTCAAGCCGTTCAACCCGGCCGAGGTCGTCGCGCGGTTGCGCGCGATCCTGCGCCGGTCCGCCGCGCCGCCGGCC
The DNA here is from genome assembly GCF_017815075.1 of Burkholderia sp. AcTa6-5. Taxonomy (NCBI): domain Bacteria; kingdom Pseudomonadati; phylum Pseudomonadota; class Betaproteobacteria; order Burkholderiales; family Burkholderiaceae; genus Burkholderia; species Burkholderia sp. AcTa6-5. The sequence goes on from NZ_JAGIQE010000011.1 coordinate 123,195, forward strand.
CTGCGCATGCTGCGCGTCGGCGACCTGGAGATCGATACCGACAGCTATCTGGCCCGCGTGCGCACGGCTGACACCGAGGTGCCGATCACGCTGACGCTGACGGAGTTCCGGCTGCTCGCGCACATGGCGAGATCGCCGAGCCGCGTGTTCACGCGCGGCGAGTTGCTCGATGCGTGCATGGCCGACGTGAGCGCGCTGGAACGCACGGTCGACAGCCACATCTGCAGGCTGCGCAAGAAACTCGAACAGGCCGGCGCACCGGGCATGCCGGAAGTGATGCGCGGCGTCGGCTACCGGCTGCGGGGCGCGCAGTGATCGTGGCCGGCGATCGGTCGGCGCGCACGGCTTCCCGCGACGGCTGCCCGGCCGACCTCGCGCGCTTCATCGAGCACTTCAATGAGATGACTCATCCAATGCAATCGACGAATCCACCTGATGCGGCAGCCCCCGTCGCCGGCCGCAACCGCGTCACGCGCACCCAGCTCACTGAACTCCAAACCCGGCTCGACGCCATCAAGGTGCTCGCCACCGATGCGCACGCTGCCTCTCACGACGCGCTGCTTCAGCATGTCGACGCGCTGTTCCGGTGCGTCGAAGACCTTCAGGTAGCCGAACGACAGGCGCCGGCGATTCGAACATTTCCTCGATAACGAACGGCCGTTTCAACACGCATCGGAAAGGATCGGCGAGTCGCTTTCGGCATTACCTGCGTTACCGGTTTCGAACATTACAAAATGCCGCCGATCTTTCAAAATCATTGCGCCTTATTCGATTTAATTTTGTTTCATATAATCAGAAAAAGTTTGACATCGCGCTTTCGTTCTTGATACCGTCCGATGCAAGCAATCCGACGGATTGCCCGCCACGCAATCGATTCCGCTCCACATTTTTTCGCTTCCGCTGCACCGAAGTACGCGCCGCCGAATGATTCGTTCGTCCGCCGGCGCGTGCAGTATCCCGATGCATTTCACTGGACGGCTGCCATCCGGCAGCGGGCCGAAGGACCGAATCAAATGAGCAGGACAACGAAGCTGTTGCTCTAGCAATCCCGCCCGCGCCGACTCCGGCGCGACTGCCCCGCCCTGCGGCGCAGCCTTCCCGTTACCGCGTTTTCCGTATTTCGCCTCCGGAGAAAACCCGCTTTCCGGATCGGGCGAAAGGCCCTGTCGCGTCCGTGCCATCCGCCCGTATGCGACAGAAAACGGCAGTGCATGACCCGCACCGCTGTCGACCGTTGTTGTTCGTGCCGTTCGTTGTTCAACCGGAGGGGTAATTCAAATGAATCAGGTTGCAAACAAGAAACAAAAGCACATTCGCGCCGTCAATCTCGCACTCGCCGCCGCGGCCGCCGCCGCTTCGTTCGGCATGGCGACCGCCCATGCCGCGCCTGCGGCCGGCTGGACGGAAACGCGCACCAAAGGGTTCCTGCCGCTCGTGCAGCAGAACGAAGCCGGCACGGCCGGCGCGCCCGCCGCGAGCACGGCAGCCGCTGCCGCGTCGGCTATCGACATGGCGCCCGGCGAATCGGTGGACATCGTGCTCGGGCTGAACCTGCGCAACGAAGCCCAGCTCGACCAATACCTGCGCGACCTGCACACGCCCGGCTCGCCGCACTACCGGCAGTTCCTCACGCCTGCGCAATTCGCCGCGCAATACGCACCGACCGACCAGCAGGTCGCGTCCGTCGTCGCCCACCTGCGCAAGGCCGGCTTCGTGAATATCGTGGTCGCGCCGAACCGGCTGCTGATCTCCGCGTCCGGCACCGCGGGGACCGTCCAGTCCGCATTCCGCACGACCCTCAAGCGCTTCACGCGCAACGGCCGCAGCGTCTATGCGAACACCGACGCCGCGCAAGTGCCGAACGCGATCGGCAACGTCGTCGGCGCGGTGCTCGGCCTGCAGAACGTCGAGCTCGTGCATACGGGCGCGGGCGGCACGCCACAAGGCAACACCAGCAACCTGACGATCCCGGCCGGCGCGTCGGCGGTGCCGCACAACCCTACCGAGTTCTCGTCGATCTACGGCGGCGACGGCACGCCGACGGCTTCGCAGACCACGGTCGGCATCATCTCCGAAGGCGATCTGTCGCAAACGGTGAGCGACCTCAATACGTTCGCCGCGAACAACGGCCTCGGCACGATCAGCAGCAGCATCGTGAAGACGGGCCCGGCCGGCAGCTCGTACACCGACACCGACGGCACCGTCGAGTGGAACCTCGACAGCCAGTCGATCGTCGGCACGGCCGGCGGCAGCGTGAAGCAGGTCGTGTTCTACGTCGCGCCGTCGATGACGCTCACCGCGATCACCGCCGCGTACAACAAGGCCGTGACCGACAACGTCGCGAAGGTGATCAACGTATCGCTCGGCGTGTGCGAATCGTCCGCGTACAGTACCGGCTCGCAGGCGACCGACGACACCATCTTCAAGCAGGCGGTCGCGCAAGGGCAGACCTTCTCGGTGTCCGCCGGCGATCACGGCGCGTACGAATGCGCGAGCGGCAAGCCGTCGCGCTCGACCTACACGGTGAGCGAGCCGGCCACGTCGCCGTACGTGATCGCGGTCGGCGGCACGACGCTGTTCACGAATACGTCGACCAATGCGTACAACAGCGAAATCGTCTGGAACGATCCGAGCTGGCAGTCGGGCACCGTGTGGTCGACGGGCGGCGGGTACAGCAAGTACGAGGCCGCGCCGACGTGGCAATCGTCGACCCTCACCGGCTCGACCAAGCGTGCGCTGCCCGACGTCGGCTTCGACGCCGACCTGCGCACGGGTGCGATTCTCGTCGTGAACGGTCAGACGTCCGACACGCTGTGGGGCTCGGGGTACCTGAACAACGAAGGCGGCACGAGCCTCGCCGCGCCGATCTTCACGGGCATCTGGGCGCGGCTGCAGTCGGCCAACAACAATGCGCTCGGGTTCCCCGCGTCGAGCATCTACAAGTACTTCCCGACCAACGCGGCGCTGCTGCACGACGTCACGTCCGGCAACAACGGCAGCGGCACCTACGGCTACAAGGCGAAGGCCGGCTGGGATGCGACGACGGGCTTCGGCAGCGTGAACATCTCGAAGCTGAACGCGTTCATCCAGAGCACGTCGGATTTCGCGCGCTGATGAGTCGCTGACCGTTGCGGTTGCGCAAGCGCGACGTATCGTACGCAACCGCGTCTGACGACCCGCGAAGGCTGCGAAGCCATCGCGGGTTTTCTGCATGCGGCGTCATCTCGCCTCTCCGATGCGAGCCCCGCCGCGCCGCTCAATCGGCCCAGTCCCGGACATAATCCGGCACCGGCACGGTGCCGCCCGCATGCACCGGCGCGCCGCGTATCGTCTTCAGCGGCAGGATCCCGGCCCACACCGCCAGCCCGAGATCCTCTTCCTTGTCGGACGGCAGCGAATCGCTGATTTTCACGGCCGCTTCCGCCATCGAAATCCGCAGCACGCTGGTCGCATTGATTTCCTTCGAATTGCCCGGCCGCGCTTCATGCTTGCGGCCCGGCGCGATCTTGTCCATCAACGCATCCAGCGCGGCGAGTTTTTCCTCACTGCCTTCGACCACGTCGAACGGCCCGTAGATCACCGCCGATCGATAATTCATCGAATGGTTGAAGGCGGACCTGGCCAGCACGAGACCGTCCAGCAGCGTCATCGCGACGCAAGCCTGCGCGCCGACCGACAGCGCCTTGATCATTCGGCTGCCGTTGGACCCGTGGATATAGAGCGCATCGCCCGTCCTCCAGTGTGCGGTCGGGATGCAGTGCGTGTTCTGCCCGTCGCCGAACGCGATGTGACAGACGTACGCGTCGTCCACGATGCGGTAGAGCATCGTGCGATCGCGACTCGCCAGTTCAGGCAGACGGCGAATGGTCGTGCGCGGCGTGGAAGAGAGAGTGGTCTGGTTGCTCATATATATCTGTACTGCGAAATGAATTGTATCGGCATCGTGCCGTATCCGTGTCTCAGCGCGTGGTTGCCCCGCCCATCGACAGCCGCGCGCCGAATCGAGCAAAATACGCGCACACCGCGAGTTGCGCCGATCGCCAGCCATGTGTGCGAACCGGCCTGCGCCGCGCAAGCATGAACGATACGACGCGCGACGCGTCTTCGAAAGAACCAGCACAAGGAAAATTTCTGGAACCAGCCCATGGATCTCGCGCTGCTCATCTCATCGCTTGCCAGACAGGACGGCGCGACAACCCATAGCCAGCAGGAAGCGCTCTACCGGAGCCTGCGCGACATGCTGCTGGACGGGCAGCTTCCGCCCGGCACGCGGCTCGCGTCGACCCGCGTGCTCGCGGCCGAGCTGGGCATCGCGCGCAATTCCGCGGTCTATGCGTACGAGCGTCTTGCCGAGGAAGGCTTCGTGGCGGCCACGCGCAACGGCACGATCACGCGATGGGACGGATGCGGCCGCCCGGGCGCCGGACAGGAAGACGGCCCTGCGCCGGTTCACCTGTCGGCGCGCGTGCAAGGGTTGGAGAACGCCGATCCCGAGCCCGAACGCATGTTGCCGTTCGTTCCCGGCCTGCCTTCCCTCGACGAATTCCCGGTTGCCCAGTGGCGCCGTTGCATCGAGCGCGCATGGAAGACCATCACGCCCGCCCGGCTGGCGTACGGTCCGGTCGAAGGACTGCCCGAACTGCGGCGCGCGGTGGCCGCGTACATTCGCGTGTCGCGCGGCGTGCGCTGCGACATGGCGCAGGTATTCATCACCGACGGCACGCAGGGCAGCCTCGAACTGTGCGCGCGGATGCTGGCGAATCCCGGCGAATACGGCTGGCTCGAGAACCCTTGCTACAACGGCGCGAGGACTGCGTTCCGCTCGACCGGCCTGACTCCCGTGCCGATCGAGGTCGATCGCGAGGGCATGGCGCCAACCGACGCGCAGTGGCGCACCCACCCGCCCCGGCTGATCTATACGACACCGTCGCACCAGTACCCGCTCGGCACGCTGATGAGCCCCCGGCGTCGCGCGGCGCTCGTCGAGCATGCCCGTGCATGCGGCGCGTGGATCATCGAGGACGACTACGACAGCGAGTTCCGTCACGGCGGCCAGCCGCTGCCCGCGATCCAGGGCCTACAGGCGGACGCGCCGGTGTGCTATCTCGGCACGTTCAGCAAGACGATGTTTCCGGCGCTGCGGCTCGGTTTCATGGTGGTGCCGCCGGTGCTGGTCGAACGCTTCACCCGAACGCTGCGCGAACTCGTCCATCGCGGCCACCCGGCCGACCAGCTGGCGATGGCTGAATTCATCGATACCGGCCTATTTGCGCGGCATCTGCGGAAGATGCGGGCGCGCTATGCGGACCGGCGCAACAGCCTCGAAGCGGCGCTCGCCCGCCATCTCGGCACGTCGCTGAGCGTGCGGGAAAGCCCGGGCGGCATGCATCTTTCCGCGGATCTCGCGATGCCGCTGCACGATACCGACGTCGCGCGCACTGCCGCCGCCCATGGTTTGCTGCTGCAACCACTGAGCAGCTACTGCATCGGCGACGGCCGCCGCGGCAACGGCCGCCGCTACAACGGCTTCGTGCTCGGCTATTCAGGGCTGAGCGACGCGACGATCGAGACAGCCGCGATGCAGTTCGCAGCCGTCATCGACGAGCACCGCCGCGCGCGGCGCTGAGCATCGCTCACAGTTGCGATTCGATCGGAAACAGCCCGAGGAACCACACTTCCATCCGCCGCCCGGCGGATACCTCCGGCTCGTGGTCGATTTCGGCGACCTTCCCGTCCGCGTCCGTCTGAACCCACGTGAGCCGCCCTTTGCCAGCCGCGTCGGTTCTCGCTTCCACGCGCCATGCGATCTGGTCAAGCCGCGCTTCCAGATCGTTGGCCACCTGGGATGCGATCACCGGGCTCTCGCAGTAAAGGCCGATCTCCGTATTGAGGTTCAGCGAGCGTGGATCGAGATTCATCGACCCGATGAAAATGCTCGTGTGATCGAACACGTAGGTCTTCGCATGCAGCGACGCACGCGACGAGCCGATGATGACCTGCTTCGAAATGCTCTTGTCGCCCGATGGCCGGCGCTCGTAAAGCCGCACGCCCGCGTTCACCAGATCGCTTCGATAGCGGCGGTAGCCGGCATGCACGGCCGCCACGTCGGTCGACGCGAGCGAATTGGTCAGCACCGTCACGCGCACGCCGCGCGCCACGAGCGCGCGCAGCCGTTCTACGGCATCCTTGCCCGGCACGAAATACGGCGACACGATCAGCAGGTCGTGCTGCGGCTGCAACGCGAGCGCACGCAACTGCGGCATCAGGTGCCCGTCGCGGTCCTTCGGCGGGTGCGCGATCTTCGACGGATCGTCGTACAGCACCGTCGCGTGCCCCCACGACAATTCGGTGCCTTGCCCGTGAACGATCCGGTCGAGCCGCTGCCGGGCCTCGAGCACGTACGGATTGTCTTCCATCGCCCTCAGGTAGTCGCGCAACCGTTCGCGCTCGCGGTCGAGCCCGCCCGGCGCCGCATCGTGCCCGACCAGCGTATCGACCGGATACGCATACGGCGAATTCCAGAACGTATCGAATTCGGTCGAGATGTCCTTCACGACCGGGCCGTGAACGACGACGTCGAGATCGCCGAATTCCAGCATCGACGATGCGCCGAAATATTCATCGCCGATATTGCGACCGCCGACGATCGCCGCCTGGTTGTCCGCGATCATCGCCTTGTTGTGCATGCGCCGGTTGACGCGCGAGAACTCGAATACGGTGCCGATCTTCTTGAACCGGCGCGTGGCCACTGGATTGAACAGCCGGATCTCGATGTTCGGATGCGCGCTGATCTCGAGCAGCTTGCGGTCGTCCGCGTTGGTGCCGAGATCGTCGAGCAGCGCGCGCACGCGCACGCCGCGATCGGCCGCGCGCATGACCGCATCGGCCAGTTCGTGGCCGGTCAGGTCGTCGTGCCAGATGTAGTACTGAAGGTCCAGCGAGCGATCGGCGCGGTCGGCGAGCAGCACGCGCGCGTCCAGCGCGTCGACCGGATCGGTCAGCAAATGAAACGCGTCCTGCCCCGGATGCGCGGCAGCCTGCTGGCGAAATGCCGCGCCGAGGCGCGTATCGTCGGTATCGGTGAATGCATGCGTCGGCGCACGGTCGGCCTGCGGCGGCAGGCTCGCGCACGCGACAAGCATCAACAACGACAGAATCGCACCCCACGAACGCAGCATGATCATGTTGGCCGCCCCCACTGTCGGGCGAAGTCGGATTGTGTTTGTTCTGGCTGCCGGACGGAGCGCGGCGCGGGTCATCGGTGCGCGCGCGACGGAGCAGCGTGCGACCGGATCGCGCCACAGCATACTTCGATTGATATCGGGGCCGCACGCTTTCCGTGTTTCCGCGGTGGCGAAGATGCGACAGGCGGCGCCGGCGCGAACGCGTTCAATACGGTCGACACATGCGTCCCGCGCCCCAAAAGAAAAACCCGCGACGCCGTGCGGCATCGCGGGTTTCGCGGCTTCCCCCGGACAACCGTGGAAGCGAATCTGGTGGGCCCCCCGGGAGTCGAACCCGGCACCAACGAATTATGAGTTCGCTGCTCTAACCAAGCATGAGCTAGGGGCCCAGACGAGAAGCAAAGCGTGCTACACGCCACCCCGGCAACGAGGCCGGGCCGGCATTGTAACAACAAAGACGACAGAGGGAACAAACGCCACCGGCATCATGCGGACACCGGCGGCGTTCGTGGCAGAGACGCTGGAAATCAGTTCCCTTCGAGGAACGACTTCAGCTTGTCGGAACGGCTCGGGTGACGCAGCTTGCGCAGCGCCTTGGCCTCGATCTGACGGATCCGCTCGCGCGTGACGTCGAACTGCTTGCCGACTTCCTCGAGCGTGTGATCGGTGCTCATCTCGATACCGAAACGCATCCGCAGCACCTTCGCCTCGCGCGGCGTCAGCGAATCGAGCACGTCCTTCACGACGTCGCGCATGCTGGCATGCAGCGCAGCATCCGCCGGCGCGACCGTGTTGGTGTCCTCGATGAAGTCACCGAGATGGGAATCGTCGTCGTCGCCGATCGGCGTTTCCATCGAGATCGGCTCCTTCGCGATCTTCATGATCTTGCGGATCTTGTCTTCCGGCATCTCCATCTTCTCGGCGAGCGTGGCCGGATCCGGCTCGAGACCGGTTTCCTGCAGGATCTGCCGCGAGATGCGGTTCATCTTGTTGATCGTTTCGATCATGTGAACCGGAATACGGATCGTGCGCGCCTGGTCCGCGATCGAGCGCGTGATGGCCTGACGGATCCACCACGTCGCATAGGTCGAGAACTTGTAGCCGCGACGGTATTCGAACTTGTCCACTGCCTTCATCAGGCCGATGTTGCCTTCCTGGATCAGGTCGAGGAACTGCAGGCCGCGGTTCGTGTACTTCTTCGCGATCGAGATCACGAGACGCAGGTTCGCCTCGGTCATTTCGCGCTTCGCCTGACGTGCCTTCAGTTCGCCGGCCGCCATCTGGCGGTTGGTTTCCTTCAGGTCCTTCAGCGGCAGCACGACGCGCGCCTGCAGGTCGAGCAGGCGCTGCTGCTGTTCGCGGATCGCCGGGACGTTACGCGACAGCACCGCGCTGTACGAATGGCCTTCCGCGGTGATCTTCTCCGCCCAGTCGAGATCCGTCTCGTTGCCCGGGAAGCGTGCGATGAATTCCGAACGCGGCATGCCGCACTTGTCGACGACGATGTGCAGGATCTGACGCTCGACCTGACGCACTTCGTCCACTTGCGCACGCAGCGTGTCGCACAGACGCTCGACGGTACGCGCGGTGAAGCGGATCGTCATCAGTTCGGTCTGGATCGTTTCCTGCGCCTTCAGGTAGGCCTTCGACTTGTAGCCTTCCTTCTCGAACGCGCGGCGCATCTTGTCGAACCACTCGCTGATCTGCGAGAACTTCTCGAGCGACGCACGCTTGAGGGCTTCGAGTTGGGCGGCGTTCGCCGATGCCTGCGCGGCGCCGTCGTCTTCCTCCTCTTCCTCTTCTTCCTCTTCCTCTTCGGCTTCCTCATCCTCGTTCTCGATGGCTTCCGCTTCCTTCGCGGAGAAGCCGTCCGTATCGGCGGAGTCCGAAGCATTCGGATCGAGCAGGCCGTCGACGAGCTCGTCGACGCGGATCTCTTCGTTCGCGACGCGTTCGGCCATCGCGAGGATGTCGGCGATCGTCGTCGGGCACGCGGAGATGGCCATCACCATGTGGCGCAGGCCGTCCTCGATCCGCTTCGCGATCTCGATTTCGCCTTCGCGCGTGAGCAGTTCGACCGTGCCCATCTCGCGCATGTACATCCGGACCGGATCGGTCGTGCGGCCGAATTCCGAATCGACGGTGGACAGCGCGACTTCCGCTTCCTCCTCGACTTCATCGTCCGACGACGCGGCGGGCGCGTTGTCGTTCAGGAGCAGCGTCTCCGCGTCCGGCGCCTGCTCGTAAACCGCCACGCCCATGTCGTTGAACGTGCCGATGATGCCCTCGAGGGCTTCGGTCTCGGTGAAGTTGTCCGGCAGGTGGTCGTTGATTTCGGCGTACGTGAGGAAGCCGCGCTCCTTGCCGAGCTTGATCAGCGCGCGCAGTTTCACGCGGCGCTCTTCGAGCTCCTCGGCCGTGCCCGGCGTGCTCGTCGCGAACGCTTCCTTCAGCAGCGCCTTTTCCTTGGCGCGACGATCGCGCACCTTGGACTTGCCCGGTGCAGCCGCGGCTGCGGGCTGCTCGTCGCTCTGATTTGCGTCGTCTTCGACGGATACTTCGTTCAGCTTTTTGGTCATGGAGTTCGCCGTACCGGCTATATCGACTCGCGGCTGCTGGACGACAGCCGGTTGAACCGTGGGTGCATGAGTAGTACGTACTGCCGTTTCGTCCGCGTCGGCAGTCGTGTCCCTTGCGCTTTTCGCACTTGCCCGCTTCGCCGCCGGCTTGGCCGGCCCGGAGTCGGGTCTGGCGGCAGCCCGTGTTCTGGCTGCCGGCGCCGGCGCAGCCTGAGCAGTGCCGGCCGCGGTTTTCTTTCCTGCAGGGGCTGACGTGGCTGAAGACGTTGTCCTGGTGGAAGAAGCAGACTTGGCCGCTGTGACCTTTTTGGTCGGCTCCGTCGAGCCCTTGCCCGTTGCTTTCTTTCCGCCTGTCGTCTTTGCCATCGCGATTCTCGCCTCTGCTTGGAAAACAAACCGCTGGAAACCTTATATTATAGCACGCTGGGGAGCCCTCTCTAAGCGCCCCGGCCGCCTACAGCCCGAGCCGACGTTTCATGTCGGTTCGCTGCTGGTTCAATTCCGTCAATTCGGCCAGTTCCTCGGGGGTGAAGGTGGATTGCCGCGCCAGCCTGTCCAGCCGGTCGCAGCAGGCGTCGTAGCGCATCTTGAGTACAGCTGCCTGCAGCTCCTCCCCCGCAATCCGCTCCTGCTCACGCTGCCGTTCGGGCACCGTCTCGTCTTCCGGATTCTGTAACAGCAAATCGCGGACGTTTTCATCATAGTCCAGAATTTCGCGGAAGATTTCCTCGTAAGTCGCCCCATTCGAGGACGTCCTCAGGACATCCGACAGCAGCCGGAACTCCGCGCCGTCGCCCAGCGCACGCGCATGATCGACGACTTCCGCGAACAATTCGCCGATGCGCGGCAGCGCGCGCAGGGTCGCAATCTGTTCGTCGTCGAGCTGCGATGCGATGCGCGGATGCATCACCAGCGTGCGCAGCGCGCGCTTTTCGCTGTCCGTCACGCGACGCCGCTCGCTGCGCGCGGGCGCCTGACGCGGCGGCGCCGCGATACGCGTATCGACGTCCGACAGCGCCGCGACCTCCTCGAACGGGATATCGAGGCGATCGGCGAACATGTGCATGATCTGCGCGCGCAACGCGTTCGCGGGCAGCGCCTGCAACAGCGGCTTCGCATCGAACAGGGCCTTCGCGCGGCCTTCCGGCTGATCGAGCGCCTTGCCGGCAATGGCTTCGTTCAACAGAAATTGCGACAGCGGCATTGCGCGTTCGACCTGCTCGGAGAACGCGTCCGCGCCGAACTCGCGCACGTAGCTGTCCGGATCGTGCTCGGTCGGCAGAAAAAGGAACCGGATCGTCCGGTTGTCGCCCGCATGCGGCAGGCACGCCTCGAGCGCGCGCCGGGCCGCGCGCCGCCCGGCCGAATCGCCGTCGAAACTGAAAATGACGGTGTCGGTCTGTCGCAGCAGCTTCTGCACGTGAATCGGCGTGCACGCGGTGCCGAGCGTCGCGACCGCGTTCGGAAAGCCGAGCTGCGCGAGCGCGACGACGTCCATGTAGCCTTCGACGACCAGCACGTACTTGCGCTCGCGAATCGCGAGCCGCGCCTCGAACAGCCCGTACAGCTCGCTGCCCTTGTTGAACAGCGGCGTTTCCGGCGAGTTCAGGTACTTCGGCTCGCCGCTGCCGAGCACGCGGCCGCCGAAACCGATCACCTGCCCCTTCACGTTGCGGATCGGGAACATGATCCGCTCGCGGAACCGGTCGTAGCGGCGCGCGACGCCCTGCGCGTCGGTTTTCTCGCTGACGATCACGAGCCCCGCCTCGACGAGCGACTCGTCGCGATAGTCGGGGAACGCGGCTTCGAGGTTCTGCCAGCCGTCCGGCGCATAGCCGAGACCGAAGCGCGCGGCGATCTCGCCGGTCAGGCCCCGGTTCTTCAGGTACTGGATCGCGACGGTCGCGCCGCGCAACTGCTTGCGGTAGTAGTCGCACGCCGCGGTCATCGCGTCGGACAGCGCGGTCGCCACCGATTTCGACACGGGCGCCGGATAGTCGCCGCCCCCGCCTCCGCCCCCACCGCCGCGCATCGACGGCTCGTGCGGCACGGTCAGCCCGACGGATTGCGCGAGTTCCTGCACGGCTTCCGGGAACGTGAGCCCCGCGTGTTCCATCAGGAAGCCGATCGCCGTGCCGTGCGCACCGCAACCGAAGCAGTGATAGAACTGCTTGGTCGGGCTGACGGTAAACGACGGACTCTTCTCGTTATGGAACGGGCACAGCCCCATGAAGTTGGCGCCGCCCTTCTTGAGCTGCACGTACCGGCCCACCACGTCGACGATATCGACGCGGTTCAGCAAATCCTGCAGGAACGAATGCGGAATCACCGTGGGATCGAGCGAAAAAAGACAATACGACGCCCGGCGCACGCATCGCTGGGCGCGCCGGGAACGGGTTTTACTTCGTGAGCGCGGCCTTGACCTGCGCGGAAACGGCCGTCATGTCGGCACGGCCGGCGAGCTTGCCCTTCAGCACGCCCATCACCTTGCCCATGTCCTGCGGGCCGGCTGCGCCGGTTTGCGCGACCGCCGCCTGGACCTCGGCCGCCACTTCGGCGTCCGACAGTTGCGCGGGCATGTAGCCGCCCAGCACGGCCAGCTCGGCCTGCTCCTTCGCAACCAGATCGTCGCGGCCGGCCGCCTGGAACTGGCTGATCGAATCCTTGCGCTGCTTGATCATCTTGTCGATCACGGCCGTGATGCCCGCGTCGTCGAGCGTGACCCGGTCATCGACTTCGCGCTGCTTGATCGCGGCCATCAGCAGGCGAATCGTTGCCAGGCGCTCGCTTTCCTTCGCGCGCATCGCGGCCTTCATGTCTTCGCTGATCTGCTCTTTCAAACTCATCTTTCACCCGGGATGGAAACGTGAAACCGACGCCCGCAAATGGGCGTCAACACAAAAACCCGCTTGGGACAGTGTCTCAAGCGGGTTGCTCGAATCCGGCATCGGCGACTCGCCGCCTGATCGGCTGCGCGACCGGACCCGATCGCACGGAGTCGCCGGTGCGCCGCTCAGTGAACCGCGCGGCGCCCAATCGTTCAGTACAGCTTCTTCGGCAGTGTCTGGCTGCGAATACGCTTGTAATGACGCTTCACCGCAGCGGCCTTCTTGCGCTTGCGTTCTGCGGTCGGCTTCTCGTAAAACTCACGCGCACGAAGCTCGGTCAACAGACCATTCTTCTCGATCGTGCGCTTGAAGCGACGCATTGCAACTTCGAACGGCTCGTTCTCTTTAACGCGAATGATCGTCATGATCCGACACGAATAAAGGTTTGCAGGGAAAGACTACCGAGTATAGCAGAGCGATGGGTCAAAGGCACGGACCCCACCCCCGCCAGAACCGTGCCGGCCGGCGCGTCAGGCGCCTCGCGCATACTCGGCCGCGGCCTGCCCGGCCGCCGTGCCGGACGCCCACGCCCACTGGAAGTTGTAGCCGCCGAGCCAGCCCGTCACGTCCACCGCCTCGCCGACGAAGAACAGCCCGGGCACGCGCGCGCTCATCATCGTCGCCGACGACAGGTCGCGCGTATCGACCCCGCCCTTCGTCACTTCGGCCTTCTTGTAGCCCTCGGTGCCGTTCGGCGTCAGCGTCCAGCCGGACAGCGCGTCGCCGATCTGGCGCAGCGTCTTGTCGGGCAGGTCCGCGAGCCGCGCGTCGGCCGCGACGCGATGCGTGTCGAGCCACGCATGCGCGAGGCGCGACGGCACCCAGTCGGCGAGCAGCGAACCGATCTGGCGCTTCGACGTGCGTTTCGCGTCGAGCAGGTCGGCCACCGTGTCGCGCTGCGGCAGCAGGTCGACGCGGATCGGATCGCCGGGCTGCCAGTAGCTCGAGATCTGCAGGATGCCGGGCCCGGACAGCCCGCGATGGGTCAGCAGCAGGTCCTCGACGAATTCGCCGCCGCGCTTTTTGTCGCCGGTCGATACGCGCACTTCGAGCGATACGCCGGACAGCGGCGCGAACGGCGCCCAGTCCTGCGGCGCGAACGTCAGCGGCACGAGCGCGGGCCGCGTATCGACGAGCTTGTGGCCGAACTGCTTCGCGAGCCGGTAGCCGAAGTCGGTCGCGCCGACCTTCGGGATCGACAGGCCGCCGGTCGCGACGATCAGTGCGCGTGCGCCGATCGGGCCGGCCTGCTGCGTGTCGAGCGTAAAGCCGTCGGCCGGCGCATGGCGCACCGCGTCGACGACGACGGGCCGGCGCCACGCGATGCCGCCCGCGTCGCACTCGTGCTTCAGCACGTCGATGATCGCGTCGCTGCCGTGGTCGCAAAAGAGCTGGCCCTTGTGCTTTTCGTGCCAGGTCACGTGATGGCGCTTGAGCAGCCCGAGGAAGTCGCGCGGCGTATAGCGCGCCAGCGCCGAGCGCGCGAAATGCGGATTCGACGACAGGTAGTTGTCGGGGCCAGCGTACAGGTTCGTGAAGTTGCAGCGGCCGCCGCCCGAGATACGGATTTTCTCGGCGAGCCGCGGCGCGTGATCGATCAGCACGACGCGGCGGCCGAGCTGGCCGGCGACCGCGGCGCTCATCATGCCGGCGGCGCCCGCGCCGATCACGGCGATGTCATAGGTTTCCATGGCGCGGATTGTACCTGCCCGGCCTCGGGCCCGGGCCGCGCACGGCGGCGGCCAGCCCCTGCCTGCTATAATTTCGGGTTACGTTGACCTACCCGCGGCGCGTCCGAACCGGCGCGCCCTGCCCTCACCCATGCTCGTTCTCGGCATCGAAAGCTCCTGCGACGAAACCGGCCTCGCGCTCTACGACACGCAGCGCGGCCTGCTCGCGCACGCGCTCCATTCGCAGATCGCGATGCATCGCGAATACGGCGGCGTCGTGCCCGAGCTCGCATCGCGCGACCACATCCGCCGCGCGCTGCCGCTGCTCGAGGAAGTGATGGCGCAAAGCGGCACGCGCCGCGACGACATCGACGCGATCGCGTTCACGCAGGGCCCCGGCCTCGCGGGCGCGCTGCTGGTCGGCGCGAGCATCGCGAATGCGCTCGCGCTCGCGTGGAACAAGCCGACCGTCGGCATCCATCATCTCGAAGGCCACCTGCTGTCGCCGTTGCTGGTCGACGCGCCGCCGCCGTTCCCGTTCGTCGCGCTGCTGGTTTCCGGCGGCCACACGCAGTTGATGCGCGTGACCGACGTCGGCGTGTACGAGACGCTCGGCGAAACGCTCGACGACGCGGCCGGCGAAGCGTTCGACAAGACCGCGAAACTGATCGGCCTCGGCTACCCGGGCGGCCCCGAAGTATCGAAGCTCGCCGAAACGGGCACGCCGGGCGCGGTCGTGCTGCCGCGCCCGATGCTGCATTCGGGTGATCTCGACTTCAGCTTCAGCGGCCTGAAGACGGCCGTGCTCACGCAGATGAAGAAATTCGAAGCGGCGAAGCTCGACGGCGAAGCACTCGAACGCGCGAAGGCCGATCTTGCGCGCGGCTTCGTCGATGCGGCCGTCGACGTGCTCGTCGCGAAGTCGCTCGCCGCGCTGAAGCGGACGAAGCTCAAGCGCCTCGTGGTCGCGGGCGGCGTCGGCGCGAACCGCCAGTTGCGCGCCGCCCTGTCGGCGGCCGCGGCCAAGCGCGGCTTCGACGTGCACTACCCCGATCTCGCACTGTGCACCGACAACGGCGCGATGATCGCGCTCGCGGGTGCGCTGCGGCTCGGCCGCTGGCCTGAACAGGCGAATGCCGATTACGCATTCACGGTGAAGCCGCGCTGGGATCTCGCGTCGCTCGCAAGCTGAATCGCGCCACGCGACGCCCCAGGCAGGAAAACGAAAAGGCCGCTCGGTTTCGAGCGGCCTTCGTCATTGGCGCGACATAACGCCGCGGCGTTATGCGGTCAACCGCTTGTCGCGCTCGATCAGCGCATACGCGCTGTGATTGTGGATCGACTCGAAGTTCTCGGCTTCGAGCACGTACGCGATCACGCGCTCGTCCGCATCGAGACGTTGCGCGACGTCACGCACGAGATCCTCGACGAACTTCGGGTTCTCGTAGGCACGCTCGGTGACGAACTTCTCGTCCGGACGCTTCAGCAGCCCCCACAGTTCGCACGACGCTTCCTCTTCCGCGATGCGGATCAGCGCCTCGACCGGCAGATCGGCGGCCAGCTCCGCATCGATCGTCACGTGCGAGCGCTGGTTGTGCGCGCCGTACTGCGAGATCTTCTTCGAGCACGGGCACAGGCTCGTCACCGGCACGAGCACCTTCAGGAACACGCGCGTGTCGCCGTTGCGGCTTTCGCCCGTGAGCGTCACTTCATAGTCGAGCAGGCTCTGCACGCCGGACACCGGCGCCGTCTTGTTCACGAAGTACGGGAACGTGACTTCGATGCGGCCGGCCTCGGCTTCGAGCTTCACGAGCATCGATGCGAGCATCGCGCGGAAGCGCTCGACCGTCAGCGGCGCGCGATTCTCTTCGAGCAGCGCGACGAAGCGCGACATGTGCGTGCCCTTCTGATCGGCCGGCAGACGGACGTCGAGGTTCCAGACACCGACCGTCGGTTGCACGTCGCCGCTTTCGGTACGCACCGTCAACGGATGCCGAACCGCCTTCACGCCCACGCGCTGAATCGGGATCTGACGGATATCCACCGTGCTCTGCACGTCGGGCATCACGAAGGCGGGATTCATCTGGTTCATTTGTTCAATCCTTGTAAGCCGCGCGTCCGACGACGCGCACGCCGCATCATGCGGCGGCCGGAAAAGCAACATGGGCCCGCAGGCCCATGTTTTCCGCATCAATGAAGACCGGTTGCGCCAGTCGCACCGACGCCGCCCGCGGGCGGCGTCAGCTTACGCGACGCGCTTCGCCTGACCGGCGACATCGGCCGCCGGATTCAGAAAGCGTTCGCGAATCGATTTCGCGATGCCCGCGCCGTCGAGGCCGCATTGCGACAGCAGCTTCGCGGGGTCGCCATGATCGATGAACAGGTCAGGGAGGCCCAATTGTAGTACGGGTCGGATAACCCCACTCTCCATCAGGGCTTCGACGCAGGCCGAGCCCGCGCCACCCATCACGCAGCCTTCCTCGACCGTGACGACGTAGTCGTGCGTTTCGGCGAGCTCGCGCACGAGCGCCGCGTCGATCGGCTTCACGAAGCGCATGTTCGCGACCGTTGCATCGAGCTCCTCGGCAGCGGCGAGCGACGGCGCCACCATCGTGCCGAACGCGAGGATCGCGACGCGCTTGCCTTCCGGCTGCGACGTGCGGCGCCGCACTTCGCCCTTGCCGAGCGGGATCTCGGTGAATTCCTTCACCGTCGCCACGCCCGTGCCCGCGCCGCGCGGATAGCGCACCGCGGTCGGGTTCGGCTGCTGCAGCGCCGTGTGCAGCATCTGGCGGCATTCGTTCTCGTCGGATGCGGCCATGATCGTCATGTTCGGGATGCAGCGCATGAACGCGAGATCGTACGCGCCCGCATGCGTCGCGCCGTCCGCGCCGACGAGGCCCGCGCGGTCGATCGCGAACACGACCGGCAGGTTCTGCAGCGCGACGTCGTGGATCAGCTGGTCGTACGCACGTTGCAGGAACGTCGAGTAGATCGCGACGACGGGCTTCAGCCCTTCGGTCGCAAGACCGCCGGCGAACGTCACCGCATGCTGCTCGGCGATGCCGACGTCGTAGTAGCGATCCTTGAAGCGCTTCTCGAATTCGACCATGCCCGAGCCTTCGCGCATCGCGGGCGTGATGCCGACCACGCGCGTATCGCGCTCGGCTTCGTCGCACAGCCACTCGCCGAACACCTGCGTGTACGTCTTCTTCGCAGGCGTGGTCGACGGCTTGATGCCTTCGGCCGGATTGAACTTGCCGGGGCCGTGATAGAGCACGGGATCGGCTTCGGCGAGCTTGTAGCCCTGGCCTTTCTTCGTCACCACGTGCAGGAACTGCGGGCCGCGCAGTTCGCGGATGTTCTGCAGCGTCGGGATCAGCGAATCGAGATCGTGACCGTCGATCGGGCCGATGTAGTTGAAGCCGAATTCCTCGAACAGCGTGGCCGGCACGACCATGCCCTTCGCGTGCTCCTCGAGCTTGCGCGCGAGTTCGAGCACCGGCGGCGCCACGCTCAGCACGCGCTCGACGCCCGCGCGCGCGGCCGCATAGAAGCGGCCCGACATCAGGCGCGCGAGATGGCGATTCAGCGCGCCGACCGGCGGCGAGATCGACATGTCGTTGTCGTTCAGGATCACGAGCACTTTCGCATCTTCCGACACGCCCGCGTTGTTCATCGCCTCGAACGCCATGCCGGCCGTCATCGCGCCGTCGCCGATCACGGCGATCGAGAAGCGGTCGTCGCCATTCAGCTGGCTGCCGATCGCCATCCCGAGCGCGGCCGAGATCGACGTGCTCGAGTGCGCGGTGCCGAACGTGTCGTATTCCGACTCCGAACGGCGCGGGAAACCCGAGATGCCGTCCTGCTGACGCAGCGAGTGCATCTGGTCGCGGCGGCCCGTCAGGATCTTGTGCGGGTAGGTCTGGTGACCCACGTCCCAGACGATGCGATCGTTCGGCGTGTTGAACACGTAGTGCAACGCGATCGTCAGCTCGACCGTCCCGAGGTTGGACGACAAATGGCCGCCCGTCTTCGACACGCTGTCGAGCACGAACGCGCGCAGTTCATCCGCGAGCGGTTGCAGTTGGCGACGATCGAGGCGGCGCAAATCCGCCGGGTCGTCGATGGTTTTCAGCAAGTCGTACATCGTCGTTCCATTGTAGGAAATCAAACGCGCCCGCATTCTTTTGCACGCACCGTAGCGTGTGCGCGGCGGCGGGCTTTCGCGTCAGCTGACCCGGTTCACTACCAGGTCGGCAAGTTCGGCGAGACGCTGTGCGCGTGCGCCGAACGGTTTCAGCGCGTCGTGCGCTTCGGCGCGCAGCTGCGCTGCCAGCTCGCGCGACGCCTCGAGACCGAGGATCGATACATAGGTCGGCTTGTCGTTCGCCGCGTCCTTGCCGGCCGTCTTGCCGAGCGTCGCCGAATCGGTCGTGACGTCGAGAATGTCGTCGACGACCTGAAAGGCCAGGCCCACGGCGCCCGCGTAAACATCCAGCGCGGCCATCGTTTCCGCCGACGGCGTCTCGCCGGCCAGCGCGCCCATCCGCACGGCCGCGCGCAGCAAAGCGCCCGTCTTCATCCGGTGCATCGTCTCGAGCTGTTCGCGCGTCAGCTTCAGGCCGACGCTCGCCAGGTCGATCGCCTGCCCGCCGGCCATGCCGATCGAGCCGCTCGCGAGCGCCAGCTCGCGCACCAGCGCCGCTTGCTGCACCGGCGACAGCGCATCGGCGTCGGTCAGCGCGACGAACGCCTGCGACTGCAGCGCGTCGCCGACCAGCAGCGCCGTCGGTTCGTCGTACTGTACGTGCACGGTCGGCTTGCCGCGACGCAGCGCGTCGTCGTCCATGCACGGCATGTCGTCGTGCACGAGCGAGTAGACGTGGATCATCTCCAGCGCCGCCGCCGCCGCGTTGCGCGCCGCTTCGGTCGCGCCGGTCAGTTCGCCTGCTGCATGGCACAGCAGCGGGCGAACGCGTTTGCCGCCACCGAGGACCGCATAGCGCATCGCCTCGTGAAGTTTCGCGGGCGTCGCGGTTTCAGTCGGCAGATAGTGGCCGAGTGCGTCCTCGACACGGTCAAGCACGGACCGCATCCATTGTTCGAATGTCATAGATCGTCGTCTTCGCCGTCCGTGGCGGCCGTTCCGGACGAAAGCGGCTTCAGCGTCGCGCCGTCGAGCACGCGAACCTGCTGCTCCACTTTCTCGAGCTGCTGTTGGCAAAACGCAACGAGGGTCGCACCGCGGCGATACGCCGCCAGCGAATCCTCGAGGCTCAACGCGCCGCCTTCCATCCGGGCAACCAGCGTCTCGAGTTCCGCGAGCGCCATCTCGTAATTGTCCGGCAACGGTTCGGTGCCGTTGCCGGGCGGCGTGGCGCCTGGGGATGCGGTTTTCGCCATGGACGAGGTGTCAAATTTCAAAACAAGTCGGACATTCTACGGCAAAAGAGAATTTTCCGACCTGCCGTCGTGGGCGCCCGCGCACAATTCCGGCCCCATCTACGACGCACAGTGTGCGCCTTGGGACGGTCGCCCGACAAAAAATTGACACAAATCAGGCACTTAATCCTAGCCTTGCGGGGCGAACCGGGTATAATTGTCCGTTTCCCTAAATCGATTTTTCGATGGTTGGGTTGTTCACTGCTTTCACGCTAACACCGGGAGTGGGAATGTCCAATCTGAGCGATGCGCTTCAGTTGAAGTCGGCCCACAGCCAGCTTCCAGTCACTGCATATTTCGATGAGGCGCTACTCGAGCGCGAGATCGAAACCCTCTTCAAGAAAGGTCCTCGTTACGTCGGGCACGAGTTGATGGTGCCCGAGGCGGGAGACTATTTTGCGCTGCCGTCCGAGAAGGAAGGCCGCGTGCTGGTCCGCAACCAGACGAACCAGATCGAGCTGCTGTCGAACGTGTGCCGCCACCGGCAGGCGATCATGCTCAACGGGCGCGGCCATGCGCAGAACATCGTGTGTCCGCTGCACCGCTGGACGTACGACCTCGAAGGCCAGTTGCTCGGCGCGCCGCACTTCCCCGACAAGCCGTGCCTGAACCTCGGCAAGAGCCCGCTGCAGAACTGGCAGGGGCTGCTGTTCGAGGCCGAGGGCCGCAACGTCGCGCGCGATCTCGCGAACCTCGGCACGAAGCATCACTTCGACTTCGCCGAGTACCAGTTCGATCACGTCGAAGTGCACGAGTGCGACTACAACTGGAAGACGTTCATCGAGGTCTACCTCGAGGATTACCACGTCGTCCCGTTCCACCCCGGCCTCGGCAGCTTCGTGTCGTGCGACGATCTCAAATGGGAGTTCGGCGACTGGTACAGCGTGCAGACGGTCGGCGTGCACAACGCCCTCGCGAAACCGGGCAGCACGACTTACCAGAAATGGCACGAGCAGGTGCTGAAGTTCCGCAACGGCGTGCCGCCGGAGTTCGGCGCGATCTGGATGGTCTACTACCCGGGCCTGATGATCGAGTGGTATCCGCACGTGCTGGTCGTGTCGTGGCTGATTCCGCGCGGGCCGCAGAAGACGACCAACATCGTCGAGTTCTATTACCCCGAGGAAATCGCGCTGTTCGAACGCGAATTCGTCGAGGCCGAGCGTGCCGCCTATATGGAAACGGCCGTCGAGGACGACGAGATCGCGATGCGGATGGACGCGGGCCGCCGTGCGCTGATGGCCCGTGGCGAGTCGCAGGTCGGCCCGTACCAGAGCCCGATGGAAGACGGGATGCAGCACTTCCACGAGTTCCTGCGCCGCCACCTCGGCGGCCTCTGACAGCGGCTGCGGCGCGTTGACGCCGCGCGGCATCCGGCAGACGAAAAGACGGGCTTCGGCCCGTCTTTTTTTGTTTAGACTTGGAGTGTCAGGCCATTTGCACTCCAGGGAGTCGTCATGCCACACACTCATTACACCACGCTCATCTCCGCCGCCAATCTCGCCGAGCGCCTGGCCGCGGCGCCCGGCAGCGTCGCGCTGTTCGACTGCCGCTTCGATCTCGCCGATCCCGGCGCCGGCGAAGCCGCCTACGCGGCCGGTCACCTCCCCGGCGCGCACTATCTTCATCTCGATCGCGACCTGTCAGGCCGCAAGACGGGCACCAACGGCCGCCATCCGCTGCCGACCCGCGACGCGCTCGCGACGCTGCTCGCCAGCCGCGGCCTCAAGCAGGGTCAGCAGGTCGTCGCGTACGACGCGCAAGGCGGCGCCTATGCGGCGCGCCTGTGGTGGCTGCTGCGCTGGCTCGGCCACGATTCGGTCGCCGTGCTCGATGGCGGCCTGCAGGCCTGGGAAGCGGCCGGCCAGCCGCTGGCGACCGACGTGCCGCACCCGGCCGCCGGCGACTTCCGCTCGGCCACGCCGCTCGAATCGACCGTCGATGCGGCGGCCGTGCTCGCGAACGTGTCGTCGCCCGCGCGCGTCGTGATCGATGCCCGCGCACCGGATCGCTATCGCGGCGAAAACGAAACGATCGATCGGGTGGGCGGGCACATTCCGGGCGCGCGCAACCGCTTCTTCAAGGACAACCTGACCGCCGACGGCCGCTTCAAGACCGGCCATGAATTGCGCGAGGCATTCACCACCGTGCTGGCCGGCACCGAGCCGAACCGCGTGATCCTGCAATGCGGCTCCGGCGTCACCGCATGCCACAACGCGCTGGCGCTGGAAGTGGCCGGCCTGCACGGCGCGTCGCTGTACCCGGGCTCGTGGAGCGAATGGAGCGCCGATCCGTCGCGGCCGATCGCGACCGGCCCGAATCCTTGAGCACCCGCGCGGCGCGACGACGATGATGCGGCGGCCATTGCCGCCGCTCGTCGCTTACATCACGCCGTACTTGTGGAACCATTCGATCGCGCGCTTCCAGCCGTCCTCGGCATCGCCCTTCACGTAACTCGGCCGGTAGTCGGCGAAGAACGCGTGACCGGCATCCGGATACACGACGATCTCCGATTCGCGCGCGCGCTTCGAGTCGCTCGCCTGGATCGCCTTGCGCATGTCCGCGAGCGACGCCTGCGTGATGTTCTGATCCTTCTCGCCATACAGCCCGAGCACCGGCACCTTCAGCAACGACGCATGGTCGACCGGATTGAACGGCGTCATCTCGTCGGTCTTGCCTTCGACGAACCCGTACCACGCGACGGCGGCCAACACGTGCGGATTGTGTTCCGCATACAGCCATGCCTGGCGGCCACCCCAGCAGAACCCCGTCACGCCGAGACGCGACAGGTCGCCGCCGTTCTTGCCGGCCCATGCGGCGGTCGCATCGAGATCCTCCGTCACCTGCCGGTCCGGCACCTTGCTGATGATGTGGTCGTACAGCTCCTTCATCGTCGGATACTTCGCCGCATTGCCCTGCCTGGCGAACAGGTCGGGCGCGATCGCGAGATAGCCGAGCTTCGCGAAGCGCCGGCACACGTCGGCGATATGCGCGTGGACGCCGAAGATCTCGTGGATCACGATCACGACCGGCAGGTTCGTCTTGTCGATCGGCTGGGCGCGATACGCCGGAATACTCGCATCGCCCGAGCGGATCTCGATGGTGTCGACGTCCAGCCCGGCGCTGTCGGTCGTGACCGTCTGCGCCGACACGGGCAGCACGGCCGCCGCGAAGGTGCCGCCGAGCGCAGCCTGCATGAACTTGCGGCGCGAAAACGGGACGTGGGGGACCAGGCTGTCGACTTCGGGTTTCAACATGAATGCACTCCTCGATTGGGCGCCGCCGTCACGATCGCGGATACGGCATGACGGGGCATCGCACCGGCGCGCGGCGCGGAAGTCGCGGCGGTTGGCACCCCGCCGCAAACGAAAACCCGGACAAGATGCCCAATAATCCGTTGTCGCGTCAACTGTCGGATGTGTAAGACTCGATTACGACGCGCGGCGGCACGTCTCGCGCTTCGGCGCGCGACCGAATCCTCGCGAATCGAAAAGAAAAACGGGCGGCGAACACGCACGACATGCGCATTCCCCGCCCGCTCCGCGCGACGACGCGATCAGTGCAGCTTGACGCGCGGCAGCGTCGTGCGCCGCAGCCAGTGCGCGACCGTGTCGAGCATCATCCGCGGATAACCGTGCAGCGCCGCGATGTGCAGCCGGTACAGCGACATGTACATGAAGCGTGCGAACAGCCCTTCGATCAGCATGTTGCCGCCGATCAGCCCGCCCATCAGGTTGCCGACCGCGCTGAAGTGACCGAGCGATACGAGCGAACCGAAATCGCGATACGTGAACTCCGGCTGCGGGCGCCCTTCGAGCCGGCAACCGATCGCCTTGAGCAGGAAACTCGCCTGTTGGTGCGCCGCCTGCGCGCGCGGCGGCACGTTGCGTTCGTTGCCCGGCCATGCACAGGCCGCACAATCGCCGAGTGCGAACACGTTGTCGTCGGTGAAGGTCTGCAGTGTGCGGCGCACGTCGAGCTGACCGAGCTTGTTGACCTGAAGGCCGTCGAGGTGCGACAGCACGGACGGCGCCTTGATGCCGGCCGCCCAGACCGTCAGGTCCGCGCGCACCGCCTTGCCGCTCGCGGTATGCACGAGCCCGGGCGCCACCTCGGTCACGCGCTCGCCGAGCATCAGCCGCACGCCGAGCTTTTCGAGCAGTTCGGCCGTCGCCGTCGACACGCGCTCCTGCAGTGCCGGCAGGATCCGCGGCCCCGACTCGATCAGCACGATGCCGACGTCATGGCGCGGATCGAGCTTGTGCAGCCCGTACACGGACAGCACCTGCGCGGTATTGCGCAGCTCCGCGGACAGCTCGACGCCCGTCGCGCCGCCGCCGACGATCACGACCTGGATACGCGGCTCGGCCGACTCGCCGGGCACGGTGGGCGCCGGTGCCTGGTGCTCGGCGCGCATGCATGCCGCGATCAGCCGCTTGCGGAAGCGTTCGGCCTCCCCGACCGTGTCGAGTGCGATCGCGTTTTCCGGCGCGCCCTGCACGCCAAAGAAGTGGGTCGTGCTGCCGATCGCGATCACGAGCGTGTCGTATTCCAGCTCGCGCGCCGGCAACAGTTCCTCGCCGTCGCTGTCGTTGAGCGGCGACAGCGTCACGCGCTTCGCCGCGCGGTCGAGCCCGGTCAACTCGCCCTGCTGGAACTCGAAGCCGTGCCAGCGCGCCTGCGCCGCATATTCGAGTTCCTGCGTGAACGGGTCCATGCTGCCGGCCGCGACCTCGTGCAGCAGCGGTTTCCAGATGTGAGTCGGATTGCGGTCGACGAGCGTGACGAGCGCACGCGCGGGACGATTGCCGCGCGCACCGTAACGGTCGCCGAGCCGCGTCGCCAGTTCCAGGCCGCCCGCGCCTCCGCCTACGATGATGATCCGATGCATCTGATTCCCCCTTTGCGAGTCGAAACGGCTGCCGCCGGATGAAGCAAACGCGATGCACGCGCGCCGCCCGGTGGATTAACCGGTTCGGACATCATCGATGTGCAGTTCAAAGCACTACGATGCGACCGATCCGGCACGCGGAGCGCGCCGCCCCGCGTCAATGACATGACTGACATGCATTGTCCGGGAGCTTGCGCGTTGACCACAAGCAAACCATCTCGATATTTGGCATCCCTGCAACAATATGCCGCGGGAAGCGGGGAATCGCACGGGGTGCGTCAGTGTGCCTCTTCCCAGTTCGCGCCGGCGCCCACTTCGGCGACCAGCGGCACCTTCAGCTTCGCGACGCCGCACATCATTTCCGGCAGTTTCTCGCGCACGAGCGACAGCTCGCTGTCGGGCACCTCGAGCACCAGTTCATCGTGCACCTGCATGATCATCCGCGACGCAAGCCGGTCGCGCGTGAGCCAGTCGTCCACCGCGATCATCGACAGCTTGATCAGGTCGGCCGCCGTGCCCTGCATCGGTGCATTGATGGCCGCGCGCTCGGCCGCCTGGCGGCGCGGACCGTTGCCGCCGTTGATCTCCGGCAGCCACAGGCGGCGACCGAACACGGTTTCGACGTAGCCCTTCTCCTTCGCGATCGCGCGCGTGTCTTCCATGTACTGCGCGACGCCCGGATAGCGCGTGAAATAGCGGTCGATATAGAGCTTCGCCGCGTCGCGCGTGATGCCGAGATTCGATGCGAGCCCGAACGCGCTCATCCCGTAGATGAGCCCGAAGTTGATCACCTTCGCAATCCGGCGCTGGTCGGAATTGACCTCCAGCGGCGTCACGCCGAACACCTCGGCGGCCGTCGCGCGGTGGATGTCCTCGCCTTGCGAGAACGCGCGCAGCAGCGACGCGTCGCCCGAGATGTGCGCCATGATCCGCAGTTCGATCTGCGAATAGTCGGCCGACACGATCCGGTGGCCCGGCGACGCGATGAACGCCTCGCGGATGCGCCGGCCTTCGGCCGTGCGCACCGGAATGTTCTGAAGATTGGGGTCGTTCGACGCAAGGCGGCCCGTCACCGCGACTGCCTGCGCATAATTCGTGTGCACGCGGCCGGTGCTGGGGTTCACCATCCGCGGCAGCTTGTCGGTATAGGTCGACTTCAGCTTCGACAGCCCGCGATGCTCGAGCAGCAGCTTCGGCAACGGGTAGTCCTCGGCGAGCTTCTGCAGCACTTCCTCGTCGGTCGACGGCGCGCCGCTCGGCGTCTTCTTCACGACCGGCAACTGCAGCTTCTCGAAGAAGATCTGCCCGATCTGCTTCGGCGAGCCGAGATTGAATTCGCCGCCCGCCAGTTCGTACGCCTCGCCCTCGAGTTCGATCAGGCGCGTCGCGATTTCGGTGCTTTGCGCCTGCAGCAGTACGTCGTCGATCAGCACGCCGGTGCGCTCCATCTTGCGCAGCACGAGCGACACCGGCATCTCGATCTCGCGGTACACGCGCTCGAGGCCCGGCTCGCGCGCGACCTGCGGATACAGCGCCTGGTGAAGCTGCAGCGTGATGTCCGCATCTTCGGCTGCATACGCGGCGGCCTGCTCAAGCGCCACTTCGTCGAAACCGATTTGCTTCGCGCCCTTGCCGGCCACGTCCTCGTACTTGATCGTCTTGACGCCGAGATGCCGCAGCGCGAGGCTGTCCATGTCGTGCGTGCGGTGCGATTCGAGTACGTACGATTCGAGCAGCGTGTCGTGCTCGATGCCGTTCAGCGCGATGTCGTAGTTCGCGAGCACCTGTGCGTCGTACTTCAGGTGCTGGCCGACCTTCTTGCGATCGGCCGATTCGAGCCACGGCTTCAGGCGCGCGAGCACTTCGTCGAGCGGAAGCTGCTCGGGCATGTCGGGGCCGCGGTGCGCGACCGGCAGGTAGGCCGCCTTGCCCGGCTCGATCGAGAACGACAGGCCGACGAGCCGCGCGAGCATCGGATCGAGCGCGGTCGTCTCGGTGTCGAACGCGGTCAGCGCGGCCGCGTCGATCTTCGCGAACCACGCATCGAACTGTTCCCAAGTCTGGATCGTGTCGTATTCGCGCACGACGTCGGCTGCGATCACCGGAGCCGGCTCGCCTTCCGGCGCGTCGGCGCCGCCGCCTTCGGCCGGTGCGCTCTCGACTTCGCGCAGCCAGGTCTTGAAGCCGTAGCGCGCGAAGATGTCGCGCAGCAGGTCGCGCGCCTCGCCGTCGCTCTTCAGCGACGCTTCGATCGAGTCGAGATGCGGTGCGAGATCGCACGCGGTGTCGACCGTCACGAGCTTGCGGCCGAGCGGCAGGAAGTCGAGCGCGCGGCGCAGGTTGTCGCCAACCACGCCCTTGATGTCGGCCGCGTGTTCGATGACGCCATCGAGGCTGTCGTATTGCGACAGCCATTTCACGGCCGTCTTCGGCCCGCATTTCTCGACGCCCGGCACGTTGTCGACGGTGTCGCCGATCAGCGCGAGGTAGTCGATGATGCGCTCGGGCGGCACGCCGAACTTCGCGAGCACACCGTCGCGGTCGAGCGTCTCGTTGGTCATCGTGTTGACGAGCGTGACGCGGTCGGTCACGAGCTGCGCGAGATCCTTGTCGCCCGTCGACACGATCACGTTCATCCCGTGCCGTTCGGCTTCGCGCGCGAGCGTGCCGATCACGTCGTCGGCCTCGACGCCTTCGACCATCAGCAGCGGCCAGCCGAGCGCGCGCACCGCGCCGTGGATCGGCTCGACCTGCAACGCGAGGTCGGGCGGCATCGACGGACGGTTTGCCTTATAGTCGGCATAAAGGTCGTCGCGGAACGTCTTGCCCTTTGCATCGAACACGCAAGCGCTATACTCTGCACTGACTTCCTTGCGCATACGGCGCAGCATGTTGATGATTCCGTAGAGCGCTCCGGTCGGCTCCCCGCCAGGGCCACGCAAATCAGGCATCGCATGGTAAGCCCGATACAGATAGCTCGAACCGTCAACCAATAGCAGGGTCTTACCTTCCAGATTTCGTTCTTCAGGCATTATGAACAAGAGAAAAGTGATTCCGAGTCTGCGTTCGCTCGCAGATCAAGAGCGCGCGACGGCCAAGAAGGCGCGCGCATCGTGGCAGATGTTCACGATTATGGCAGAGTTTATCGAGGCGACCGAGTACCTGTCGGAGATCCGCCCGGCTGTCAGCATCTACGGTTCTGCCCGCCTCAAACCCGACACGCCGCACTACAAGCTCGCCGCGCAGATCGCGCGCAAGCTGTCGGACGCCGGCTTCGCGGTGATCTCCGGCGGCGGCCCCGGCATCATGGAAGCCGCGAACAAGGGTGCGCACGCCGGCAAGGCGCCGTCGGTCGGCCTGAACATCGAGCTGCCGCACGAGCAGGCCGGCAACCACTATCAGGACATCTCGCTGCGCTTCCGCCACTTCTTCACGCGCAAGGTCACGTTCGTGAAGAATTCGGATGCGGTGATCGTGATGCCAGGCGGCTTCGGCACGCTCGACGAGCTGTCCGAAGTGCTCACGCTGATCCAGACGAAAAAATCGCGCCTCGTGCCGATCATCCTCGTCGGCAGCGAGTTCTGGAAGGGGCTGCTGCAATGGTTCCGCGATCAACTGATTCCGATGGGCCTGATCAATCCGGAAGACATGGATCTGATGCAGGTGATCGACGACCCCGACCAGGTGCTCGACGCGGTGCTCGCGTTCTACGAGGACAGCGGCGAGGAAGAAGGTTCGGACGAAGACGGCCATCCGCCGCGCCCCGAAGAAGACCGGATGTTCTATCTGTAATCCATCCGTGACGTCCACCGGCCCGACGGCCGGCGGACGGCGGACGGCTTCCCGCACGGCACGCGTGGCGATCCCGCCACCTGCCGTGTGTCACTTTGTAACGCGCTGTTAATCCCGCGCCGCAGCCGCGCGCCGCCGAATGTCAAATTCGCGCAGCCGGCGCCGTGCGACACAGCGCGGCCCGCCCTGCCCGCAGCCCGCCATTGTCAAACGGTTCGGCGTGGTATCCGCTCCCATGCGCCTGCCGGCCGCCAATCCGCCGTAACAAACACGCCTCGCCTTTTTCGTCGCGTACCAGCACACTGCATTGTGTCGGCGCGGCGTTCCCCCCGGTGGAACGGTCCCCCTCGCTTCCATCGTGTCGCGCCGGCCTCTTATAACGACCTCACGGAAAAGAACATGCAACGCTCGCTGATCGCCCTTGCCTTCGCCGGCCTCGGCCTTTCGCTGTCCGGCCTCGCCCACGCCGTCAACGTCGACGTCAACATCGGCACGCCCGCACCGGTCGTCGTCGCGCCCGCGCCCGTCGTGGTCGCCCCGGCGCCCGCGATCATTATCGGCTGGCATGGCGACCGCTACTGGGACGGCCGCCGCTACTGGGAACGCCGCGAGTGGGAGGATCACCAGCGCTATCGCGGCCGTGACGATCGCCGCGGCTATCACTGCCCGCCGGGACATGCGAAGAAAGGCGAGTGCTGACCGGCACGGCGCGGTCGCTCGATGCACGCAAGGCCGCCCGGGCGCTTCGGCGCCGGGCGGCCTTTTGATCGTCGAGCGCCGACCGCATGAATCGACGGCCTGACGACCCGCGAAATCGCTCGGCACCGGGTGGTAGTATCGCCCTTCTCCGAGGCCATTTCCGCCACTCATGCCGCTCATCCGAATCTGGGTCGTCGATCAGGCCCTTGCATCCGGCGTCGCCGCGCCGACTGACATGCTCGCGGCGGCCAACCATCTCGCCTCGACGACTTCGCAGGGCCGCACGAGCGCACCGTTTCGCTGGCGCGTCGAATCGATTGGCGGACGGCCGGTGCGAACGACCTCCGGCCTGATCATCCCGGTCGATGGCGCGATCGACGGCAGCAGTCCCGCCGACGCGATCTGGCTGACCAGCCCGTTCGTCGCGGATCTCGAGCGGCTGCTCGATCGGCCCGCAACGCTCGCGCCACTGTTCGACGCGCTGCGCCGGCAACACGCACGCGGCACGCTGATCGCGACGTACTGCACCGGCACATTCCTGCTCGCGGAGGCCGGCCTGCTCGACGGCCGCCTTGCCACGACGCACTGGTCGAAAGCATCGAGCTTCCGCGCACGCTATCCGGACGTAGCGCTGCGTGCGTCGGACATCCTGACCGAGCAGGACGGCATCCTGTGCGGCGGCGCCGTCACCTCGTACCAGAATCTCGCGCTGCGACTCATCGACAAACTGGCGAATGCGCGCCTTGCCGCGTCGGTCGCCAGGCTCATGCTGATCGACATGAACCGCGTCTCGCAGGATTCGTTCATCGACCTCGACCGGATGGGCCATCGCGGGCACGACGATCCAACCATCGCGCGCGCCCAGCGCTGGATGGAAAAGCACCTGCGGGAACCCTTCAGCCTCGCCCGGCTGAGCGATCACGTCGCGATGAGCGAACGCTCGCTCCACCGCCGCTTCAGAGACGCCGTGGGCGCGCCGCCGCTCAGGTATCTGCAGACACTCAGGATCGAAGTCGCGAAGCGGCTGCTCGCGGAAACGAAGCTCGCGATCGACACGGTCTGCGAGCGCGTCGGCTACGCGGACATCAGCGGCTTTCGGCAATTGTTCAAGCGCGAGACCGGCATCTCCCCCGGCGAATATCGCCGTCGCTTCACGCCCTAACCTCGCGCAACCGGCATCGGAAACGATGGCGGAAATGGCATCGTCGAATGGCAGTTTCGCCACTCTGCGCGTCAGCATGAGGTTCGTACACTGGATTCACGTCGCCCCGCCTCGGAGCGGCACCCTCTCCACCGAACCAGGACACCATCATGCCGATGATCGACGTATACATTCCCGAAGGCGCGCTCGCACCGGATGCCGAAGCACAACTGATGGAAGAACTGACGGACACGCTGATCCGCCACGAGGGACTCGATCCCGACAATCCGCGCGTGCGGGACGTGACATGGATCTTCGTCCATCGGCCGGCGGCCGTGTATCGCGCCGGGGCGGTCGCGCCCGCGCCGATCTATCGGATCGTGCCGACCGTGCCGGAAGGGCAGTACACGGACGCCGCGCGTGCTGGGCTGATTGCGGACGTGACCGCCGCTGTGGCTCGCGCGGAAGGCGTGCCGATCGCCACCATCGCGGCGCGTGTGTGGGTCTTTCCATCGGAAATCGACGACGGCTGTTGGGGCAGCCGCGGCGTCGTGCGCCGCCTGCCCGACATCATGGACTATTTCGGCGGCGCACCGCTGCGGGCGCTCGGAGAACAGCGGCTGGCGATCAAGCGGCGCACGGATGCGATCGCGATGCTCGAAGCCGCACTCGCCGCGATGCGCGAGACGCATCAAGACCTGTCGCTCGCTCGCACCGCCGAGCTCGCGAACTGATGCTCGGCGAGCGCGTACCGCCTCCCGATGCCCGAACCCGGCTTCAGGTGATGCGGGCATCTGCGGCGCACGCAACGGCGCGGCGACCTCGCCCGACTCGCCACCAGGGTTCGCATTGGCCGTGACGACGTCGCACGGCCCGACGAACGCGCCGATCGCGACCATGACGACTGTCATTGCCAGCCGGGGCTCTTGAAGATGGGCGAGCGCGGAGCGACGACGCGCAGCCGCACGGAGGCTCGCCCGCGATCACGCGTGTGTCATGCCGACACCTCCGCAAACGAAAGCGGTGCGAGATCCGGATGCGCGCCAAGCCGGGCGGCGAGGAAATCCATCAGCAAACGGCTCCTCCGCGGCAGATGCATGCGCTGCGGCATGCACAGGTGCAGGCCGTAACGGCAGGTCACGTGCCGGATCAGCAGCGGCACGAGACGCCCCTCGCGAATGTGCGCGTGAACCGAATAGCCGAAGAACTGGCCGATCGCGGCGCCGCTCAGTACCGTGTCGAGTTCCGCATCGATGTCGTTGGTCGCGATGAACGGGGCGATCTGTCGTGTGTCGACCCGACCATCAACCAGGAATTCCCACGGAAACGGCTTGCCGGTGCGCGGATACAGGAACGCGGTGCAACGATGATCGCGCAGCGCGTCGATCGTCTGCGGCTCGCCGTGTCGACGCAGATACGCGGGCGCCGCGCAGACGATCAATTGCAGATCGGCGATGCGTCGTGCAACGAGCCCGCTGTCGGGCAGATTGCCGGTCCGCACGGCGATGTCGATCCGCTGCTCGACGATGTCGGCCATGTCGTCGCTGACGATCAGCTCGGCCGTGACGCCCGGCTGCCGGTCGCAGAATTCGCCGAGCAGTGGCGCGAGAAAGCGCCGAGCCAGCGAATACGGCGCCGCAACACGGATCGTGCCGGCCGCGTGCGCCCGATCGTCGTCGAGCATGCGCAGCGCGCTCTCCAGTTCCCCGACAGCGCCGCGGCACTGTGCAAGCAAACGCTCACCCTCGAGCGTCAGCACGATCCCGCGCGTCGAGCGCTGGAGCAGCCGCACGTTCAACAGCGCTTCCAGCGCCGCGACCTGCTTGCTGGCCGCTTGCGGCGTCATGCCCAGCTCGCGGGCGCCCGCGCTGATACCGCCCGCGGCCGCGATACGGACGAATACCGTCAGCGCCTTCAACCGATCCATTCGCAGCTCCCGTCAAGCCCGGAACGCCCGGGCGATCGTCCCTGGCATCGTAACGCCTGTCCGATCGGTTGAATCGGTTTCAACCGGTCAGGTGCTATTCGCGCGGCACCCTGCTTCGCACAATGGCGCTGTCTGGATACCCGGGGCCAAACGGCCCGTCGC
This sequence comes from Burkholderia sp. AcTa6-5, assembly GCF_017815075.1. Taxonomy (NCBI): domain Bacteria; kingdom Pseudomonadati; phylum Pseudomonadota; class Betaproteobacteria; order Burkholderiales; family Burkholderiaceae; genus Burkholderia; species Burkholderia sp. AcTa6-5. The sequence goes on from NZ_JAGIQE010000011.1 coordinate 155,570, forward strand.
CATGAACACATTTTCATTTTCAGTCGTTTCGCGAACCGTCTTCGCGGCCGCATTGATCGTCGCCGGTTCGCCGCGAGCAATCGCACAGGAAGCGGACGCGGGCAGCCGCGTGACCGAGACGGTACTGCTGCGAACCACGCATGCGTGGGACGGCTCGCGATATCGCACCTATCCGTCAGGACAACCGGAAATCACGGTCGTACGCTACACGATTCCGCCGCACGCGGTATTGCCGTGGCATACGCATCCGTCGATCAACATCGGCTACGTGCTGTCGGGCCACCTCACCGCCGTGCGCCGCAGCGACGGCAAGCGGCTGGCGCTCGGTCCCGGCGACGTGGTGCCGGAAATGATCGACGGCGCCCATCGCGGCGAGACCGGCGACGAGCGCGCCGAACTGATCGTGTTCTACGCCGGTACGCCTGGCGCGCCCCTGACGGTGCCCGACCGCCAGGACTAAGCACCTCGACCCTGCCCCCGGCCAGTCGGCCGGCTCGTTTCCCTTCACATGGAGCAACTCGTCATGTCCGATTCACGGAGCCTGTCAACCTCTTCCGCCGCGACGCGGCCCCGGCTCGACGGACGCGTCGCGCTCGTCACCGGCGGCGGCACCGGCATCGGCCGGGCGGCCGCGCTCGCATTCGCGCGTGAAGGCGCCCGCGTCGTCGTTGCCGGACGGCGCGCGGCGCCGCTCGACGAAACCGTGCGCGCGATTACCGGGCGCGGCGGCGAAGCCTTCGCGATAACCATCGACGTCGCCTCCGCCGATGGCGTGCGTGCGCTCGTCGACGCAACGATCGGACGCTACGGCGCATTGCATGCGGCATTCAACAATGCGGGTACGGAAGGGGCGTTCGCGCCGATCGTGGAACAGACCGAGGCCGACTTCGACACGGTGATCGCCACCAATCTCAAGGGTACGTGGCTGTCGATCAAATACGAAATGGAGGCAATGCTCGCGCACGGCGGCGGTGCGATCGTCAATACGTCGTCGTGGCTCGCGAAAGGCGCGCTTGCCGGCTCGTCGACCTATTCGGCCAGCAAGGGCGCGCTCGATGCGCTGGTGCGCGCGGTGGCGCTCGAAGGCGGCCCGCACGGCATCCGGATCAACAACGTGAACCCCGGCATCATCGATACGCCGATGGCGCGCCGTTTCGGCGACGACGAGATGTTCCGCCCGTTCGCCGCATTCACGCCCGCCCGGCGGATCGGCACGCCCGAAGACGTGGCCGACGCGGCCGTCTGGCTTTGCAGCGACGAAGCGCGCTTCGTGACGGGCGAATCGCTCCTGGTCGACGGCGGCTACACGATCGGCGGCATGCGCTGACCGGCACTGCCACGGAGGAAGAACCGATGGAATACGTGAGACTGGGAGCGTCCGGGCTGAAGGTGTCGACGCTGTGCCTGGGCTGCATGACCTACGGCGACCCGTCATGGCGCCCGTGGGTCGCGACCGAAGAGGTGGCTCGCCCTTTCATTCGCACGGCACTCGATGCGGGGGTGAATTTCTTCGACACGGCCGACATCTACTCGGGCGGCGAGAGCGAGCGCATTCTCGGGCGCGCGCTGCGCGATTTCGCGACGCGCGACGACGTGGTGATCGCAACCAAGGCGTTCTTTCCGACCGGCGACGGGCCGAATGCGCGCGGGCTGTCGCGCAAGCATCTGCTCGCCAGCATCGATGCGTCGCTGCAGCGCCTCGGGACGGATTACGTCGATCTCTACGTGATCCACCGGTTCGATCCGGACACGCCGATCGAAGAAACGCTCGATGCGCTCGATACCCTCGTGAGGAGCGGCAAGGTCCGCTACCTCGGCGCGTCGTCGATGCATGCATGGCAATTCATGAAGATGCTCGCGTTTCAACGGCATCACGGACTCGCCCGATTCGTGTCGATGCAGAGCCAGTACAGCCTGATCTGCCGCGACGACGAGCGCGACATGCTGCCGCTTTGCATCGCAGAAGGGATGGCCTACACGCCGTGGTCCCCGCTCGGCCGCGGGCTACTGGCCGGCTCGCGTGATGCGGCGACGACGCGGGCCGCAACCGACCGGCAAATGGTGTCCTGGTACGACGGGCGCGACGCGGTCGCGGCGACCGTCGATGCGGTCAGGCAGGTGGCGCAGGCGCATGGGCTACCGCCCGCGCGGATTGCCCTGGCGTGGGCGCTGCACCGGCCCGGCGTCACCGCGCCGATCGTCGGGCTGTCGAAGCCGCATCACTTGGACGATGCGCTCGCGGCGCTCGATCTGACGCTCGACGACGCTGAAAACGCGTTGCTCGAGGTCGCGTTCAATCGAACGGTCGAACCGGTGCAGTGGTAACGGCGATGCGGGGAGCTGACCCGGTTGAAGGCGTGCGCTGCGCGAAGACAACGGAACGTGCGGCCCGCGCCACTGGAGCACATGCAGTTCAACGCACCCAACTGACGCCGCCGACGGCGACGCAGACGAATACCGTCACCGCCTTCAATCGATCCTCCGTGCCGGGCACGCCTTCATGGCGCCGCTCAGAACGGAGACCGTAGCGATCACAATGACGGGAAAAAGCCGACGGCTGATGAACGATGAAATCTCCAGGCTGCCGGTGTCTCCCCCGGGCTTGCGCAGTAGAGGCCGCTCCGTCGCGCCATCGACGCGTTCCCTTCCCTGTCGCGCTTCAACCTGCGAACGAGGCGCACCCAAGGATGGGCGCGCCTGTTTCACGGCTTACTTAACGATGTAGCACCAACACGGTTTGGGTTTGCTCGGGCCGACCACTGCGACAGGTTTGCAAGGATCGGACGGGCCGAGCACCGCTTCTCTTTCGCAAGGCGGCTGCGGCTTGGATGGACCGATCACCGCTTGAGCCATGGCCGATAGCGAAGCAGTGAGCATCAGGGAAGCCAGCAGGATTTTGATTTTCATCGGATATGTCTACTCTCAATATTATAGGAATCAATTGGATCGGCTGTTCGCCGTTCCTTCGTGCGGGCGTCGGAGAACGCCACGCAGGAGAGCATATTCTCGATGACAAGGACAAAACTATAGGACAACTTCCAAATTGGAGAAAATGGTCGCGTCCGAGTACGAAGGCCACATTGCGGCCACGACGAGTGTCCCGGCGACCGGATGGGTGACGCAGGGCAGGCGCGCGCCGGCCGCCGTAAAGCCCGGCAGCACATCGCCCCGCCTGCCAGTCATGCGCGTTACTGGAACGCCACTTCCGCAAAGCTCCGCAGCTTCCGGCTATGCAGCTTGTCGAGCCCGTTCGTGCGCAGGATCTCCATCGCCTTCACCCCGATCTGCAGATGCTGGTCGACCTGTCCGCGATAGAACGTGTCGGCCATACCCGGCAGCTTCAGCTCGCCGTGCAGCGGCTTGTCCGACACGCACAGCAGCGTGCCGTACGGCACGCGGAAGCGGAAACCGTTCGCGGCGATCGTCGCGCTTTCCATGTCGAGCGCGATCGCGCGGCTCTGCGACAGCCGCTGCACGGGCTCCCGATGGTCGCGCAGCTCCCAGTTGCGGTTGTCGACGCTCGCGACCGTGCCCGTGCGCATCACGCGCTTCAGTTCCACGCCCTCGAGCCGCGTGACCTCGGCCACGCCGCGCTCGAGCGCGAGCTGCACTTCGGCCAGCGCCGGGATCGGCACCCACAGCGGCAGGTCGGCGTCGAGCACGTGATCTTCCCGCACGTAACCGTGCGCGAGCACGTAGTCGCCGAGACGCTGCGTGTTGCGCAGCCCCGCGCAGTGACCGAGCATCACCCACGCGTGCGGGCGCAGCACCGCGATGTGATCGGTGATCGTCTTCGCGTTCGACGGACCGACGCCGATGTTGACCATCGTGATCCCGCTGCCGTCCGCGCGCTTCAGGTGATACGCAGGCATCTGCGGCAGACGCGGCGGCGCGGTGCCCTCGGCCGGCTCGCCGCCGAGGTTCGCGTTGTACGTGACGACGTCGCCCGGCTCGACGAACGCGCTGTACTCGCTGCGGTACGCGCGCACCTCGGGATCGTCGCTTTCCGTCATCATCGTGCGGCCGAGCTTCACGAACTCGTCGATGTAGAACTGGTAGTTCGTGTAGAGCACGTAGTTCTGGAAATGCGTGGGCGACGTCGCCGTGTAGTGGCGCAGCCGATGCAGCGAGAAGTCGACGCGCGCGGCCGTGAACAGCGCGAGCGGATGCGGCTCGCCCGGCGCCGGCTCGAACGTGCCGTTGACGATGCGGTCGTCGAGATACGACAGGTCGGGCGTGTCGAAGATGTCGCGCATCGCGAGCAGGCGGTCGCGATCGAGCTCGCCCTCGAGATGGATGCCTTCCGGAAACGCGAAATGGATCGGAATCGGCTGCGACGACACGCCGATCTCGATCTTGACATGGTGGTTCTTCGCCAGCAGGCGCAGTTGCTCGCGGTAGTAGTTCGCGAAGAGATCGGGGCGCGTGACCGTCGTCTCGAATACGCCCGGCCCCGCGACGAAGCCGTACGAGCGGCGCGAATCGACGTGCGTGTTGACGTCGGTGCGGATCCGCACGAACGGATAGCACGCGCGCACGTGCTCGGTAATCGCTTCGTGGCGGCGATAGCGCGCAAATGCATCGCGCAAGAAGCCCGTATTCGTGTCGTAAATGGCGGACAGCCGCGCGACGGCAGCGATCGGATCGTCGAAAGCCTCGATCGACGGGCTTTCGGGCGACAGCACACGGTGCCGGCGGCTCAAATCGTTCTTCATCGTCATTACCTCGTCTGATCCGACGACATTACCACGGAACCCGGTCGCGCTTATGGCCGCCCCTGCGCACGCCGGGGCCGGATGGCGCGCAGTATTTGCTAAAATCGGTAGGTTCACTGGAGACTCATCATGAAGCCGCTCATTTTCGTCGCCGCTGCCGTCGCGTTTGCCGCCGCCAGCGTCGCTCATGCCGCCGGCGGCACGCCTGACGCCGACGCGCCGGGCGCCGCTGCGCAGGCCCGGGCCGAGGCCAACGAAGCCGCCGGCCTGCCCGATCTCCGCAAGATCAACCGGCCGGGCGCCGAAGTCACGTCGAAAGTCGACTTCGCCGACATCCGCCGCACGCCGAGCTTCCACGAAAAGAGCAAGAACGGCACCGAAGTCACCGAGTACCGCGACCGCGGCAAGCCGGTCGAGATCGACGTGAAGTCGAACTTCGGCACGCGCTACCAGATGAGCTCGACGCCCGACACGTCGCCGAAGCCGCACGACGCGGGCATCCCGATCACGCGCCTGCCGTCGCTGAACCTGCGCTACTGATTCCGAGGCGCCGCGCCCCGACCGCGCCGCCCCGCCCCTTCACCCGCTGTCGCGCCGCACGCCGCCCGCGTGCCGACACCCTGACCTGACGCATCCCGCATGGCCGTTTTCACCGCTGTTTCCGACTCCGATCTCGCGCAATGGATGCGCCACTACGAACTGGGCGACGTGCTTGCGTTCCGCGGCATTCCGTCCGGTATCGAAAACAGCAATTTCTTCCTGACGACGACGCGCGGCGAATACGTCCTCACGATCTTCGAAAAGCTCACGGCGCAGCAGTTGCCGTTCTACCTCGACCTGATGCGCCACCTGGCCGCCCACGGCGTGCCGGTGCCGGACCCGGTCCCGCGTGACGACGGCGCGTTGTTCGGCGAGCTGCACGGCAAGCCGGCCGCGATCGTCACGAAACTCGACGGCGCGGCCGAACTCGCGCCCGGAGTCGAACACTGCATCGAGGTCGGGCAGATGCTCGCGCGCCTGCACCTCGCGGGCCGCGACTATCCGCGCAGCCAGCCGAACCTGCGCAGCCTGCCGTGGTGGCAGGAGAACGTGCCGGCGATCGTGCCGTTCATCACGGACGCGCAACGCACGCTGCTCGAAGGCGAGCTCGCGCACCAGGCCGGCTTCTTCGCGTCGGACGACTATGCGGCGCTGCCGGCCGGCCCATGCCATTGCGACCTGTTCCGCGACAACGTGCTGTTCGCGCACGCGGCGCCCGGCACCGGCCACGACGTGCGGCTCGGCGGCTTCTTCGACTTCTATTTCGCAGGCTGCGACAAGTGGCTGTTCGACGTCGCGGTCACCGTCAACGACTGGTGCGTCGACCTCGCGACCGGCGTGCTCGACGTCGCGCGCGCCGATGCGCTGCTGCGCGCGTACCAGACGGTCCGGCCGTTCACGGCCGAGGAACGCCGCCACTGGAGCGACATGCTGCGCGCGGGCGCGTACCGCTTCTGGGTGTCGCGCCTGTACGACTTCTACCTGCCGCGCGCGGCCGAGATGCTCAAGCCGCACGACCCCGGCCATTTCGAACGCATCCTGCGTGAGCGTATCGCGCATACGCCCGCGCTTCCCGAGATCCAAACCGCATGCAACTGATTGAAGTGCCCGCGAAAACGGGCTATGTCTGGTTCCGTCAAGGCATCTGGCTGTTCCGCCGGAATCCGCTCGCGTTCATCACGCTGTTCTTCACGTATCTGCTCGCGATCACGCTGGTGTCGATGGTGCCCGTGATCGGCTCCGCGCTGCCGCTGGTGTTCATTCCCGGCATCGCGGTCGGCTTCATGGCCGCGTGCCGCGACACGGTGGCCGGCAAGACCGTGATGCCGACGATCCTCGTCGACGGCTTTCGCTCGTACGGCACCGTCGCGACCCAGCGGCTGCTCGTGCTCGGCGTGATCTACGTCGCGTCGATGGTGCTGGTGTTCGCCGCGTCGTCGCTCGTGGACGGCGGCGCGCTGTTCCACGTGATGATGGGCGCGGCCGACGAAGCGAACACGACGCCCGAGACGCTCGCCGCGCAAGGCACGCTGGGCGCGCTGTTCTTCGCGACGCTGCTCTATCTGCCGGTCGCGATGCTGTTCTGGTTCGCGCCGGTGCTGGTCGCGTGGCATGACGTTCCGCCCGCGAAGGCGCTGTTCTTCAGCGTCGTCAGTTGCTGGCGCAATCGCGGCGCGTTCGTCGTGTACGGCGTGCTGTGGTTCGCCGTCGCGCTCGGCACGTCGCTCGCGCTGTCGCTGCTGCTGCAGGCGCTCGGCGCCGGCGCGTACGCGCTGACGATCATGATGCCGGTGACGATCATCATCGTCACGATGCTGTACTGCTCGTTCTACGCGACCTATCGCGGCTGCTTCGGCGTACAGGAACCGGGCGCGACGACGACGATGTCGGGCCGCTGACCCTCTCCCGGCCGGCGCGCGTCGTCAGCGCCGCCGCGCTGTTTCCAGCACCGGGTCGTCGCCCCGCGCGCTTCTGATCTCTCCCTTTTCCGGTATCCAAAGCTTCGGGCCCCTCTGTTCAACCCGATCTTTTGCGCGCAAAATAATTTGCGTACAAATCGTTCGCGCATCCGACGCGCTTCCCGAATCATGGATCGCCCGCCTTCCCTGCCCCAGACGCTCGACGAGCAACTCTGCTTCGCGCTTTACTCGACTTCGCACGCGATGACGAAGGCGTACAAGCCGCTGCTCGACAAGCTGTCGCTGACCTATCCCCAATATCTCGCGATGCTCGTGCTGTGGGAGCGCGACGACCTGGCCGTAAAGGACATCGCCGCGCGGCTCGACCTCGATCCGGCCACGGTCACGCCGCTGCTCAAGCGGCTGGAAGCGCTCGGCTACGTCGAGCGCGTGCGCAGCGCGGCGGACGAACGCGTCGTCAACGTGCGCGTGACGTCGGAAGGCCGTGCGCTGAAGGACCGCGCGCGCTCGGTGCCCGCCGACCTCTTTTGCGCGATGCAACAGACACCCGACTTCCTGATCAGGCTGCGCGCCGATCTCCAGCAGTTGCGCGACGCGTTGTCGGTGGCCAACGAACGCTGACGCTCGCACGCTGAAACTCGGACCGACCTACCCGGCGCCGCCGGTTTTTTTAAAAATTTGATTTGCACACTAATCATTTGTGTTCTATATTCTGGTCATGGCCGGCGACATCCCGTCCAACCGGACCGCTTTCTCCCTCTCTTCCCGACAGGAGCTGCACGATGAACATTCTGTACAAGACCAGCGCCACGAGCACGGGCGGCCGCGACGGCCGCGCGGTATCCGCCGACCACAAGCTGGAAGTGAAGCTGGCCGCGCCGCGCGAACTCGGCGGCACGGGTGCGGAAGGCACGAATCCGGAGCAACTGTTTGCCGCAGGTTACTCGGCCTGTTTCCTGAGCGCGATGAAATTCGTCGCGGGCCAGAACAAGCAGACGCTGCCGGCCGATACGCAAGTCACCGCGGAAGTGGGCATCGGCCCGAACGACGCAGGCGGCTTCGGGCTCGACATCGAGCTGCGCGTGTCGCTGCCGGGGCTGGACAAGAACGACGCGCAAACGCTGGTCGACAAGGCGCACCACGTGTGCCCGTATTCGAACGCCACGCGCAACAACGTGCCGGTGCGCCTGACGGTCGTCTGACGCGACGCAGGTTGCGGCTTCAGTAGAGTACAAAAAGGGCGCGTGCGGCTCCATGCCGCACGCGCCCTTTTGCGCGATTCGTCGAAATGGCGGGCCGGCAGGCCCGCGTGCGCCGCTTAGCGCGCGCCGATCGAATACGGACGGTTCATTGCCGCGTCGCGATCGATCTTGCGCATGCGGAATTCGAGATCGTAGATGTCGGTGGCTTCGGCCAGGTACGCGTCGGCGCGCTCTTTCGCGGCCTTTTCAGCGTTCTTGGTCAGCATCAGGAAGAGGTGGCTCAGCAGGTACATGGTCGATCTCGCTGTTCAAAGGTTCTGGACTAGGGTTTTCCCGAATTATAGGGAAAACCCTAGTCTTTGACCAGCGTCGATCAAACGGTGCGTCGTTCGGTCGCCACAGTGCGGCGATGGGCTTCGAAAAAAGCCCAGATCATCGCGCTGGCGTCGGGGCCGACCGCCGCGTGAAACGGCACGGCTTCGTCGCCGCCGGCCCACGCGTGATCGAGCCCTTTCACGTGGCACAGCCGCACGACCGGCTCGCCGTCGCGGCACACGTCGGTAATCTGGACGCCCGTTTTGCGCGTCTCGACGCGCTCGCCGCCGCGCAGCGCGCCCCGGCTGTCGGCGAGCCCGTTCAGGCGCATGAACTGGACGGTCAGCTGATCGGCATTCTTCGGCGCGACGACATGATCGCCGTCGCCCTGGACGATCAGCGCGGGCATGCCCGGATACGCACCGGCATCGACCAGCGCGTCGACCGCCGCGGCCGGGTTCTGCCGCAGCCCGCGGCGCATCACGTCCATCGCGGTGATGCCGGAATTCGCTTCGCCGAACGCGGGGCCCGAGTGCAACGCGACCGCCGCGAAACGGTCCGGGTGGTGCAGCGCAAGCAGCGACGCAAGCCCCGCGCCGGCCGACAGCCCCGCGACGTAGACGCGCGACGCGTCGAAGCCGTGCGCGTCGACCAGCGCGTCGACCAGCGCCGCCACCGTGTCCGCCTCGCCGCGCCCCGCGCGGTCGGTGTCTTCATACCAGTGCCAGCATCCATGCGCGTGCGCGCGCGGCGACTGTTCCGGGTACAGCACCGCGAAGCCGTGCTTGTCGGCCAGCAGGTTCATTCGCGTGCCCTGCGCGAATTCGTCCGCCGACTGCTGGCACCCGTGCAGCATCACGACGAGCGGCATCGCGCCACGCCGGCGGCCGGGCGGTACGTAAAGCCCGTACGCGAGATTCTGGACGAGGCGGCCGAGCGCGGGCGCCATCGGATGTTCGCCGCGCGTCCACTCGCCCGCCGCCCACGCGGCCGCGCGCGGCCGCACGCGCGATTCGCGTGGCGGGGACGGATCGGACACGGCGGGAGAGGCCGCGGCCTCGAGTGCGTCGCGCGTGATGCGCTGCGCGTCGCGCGCCGCGCGCTTGGCGACCGGGGACAGCATGCGTTTCATGCCGCCCAGCCACACCTTGGTCAGACTTTTGGTCATCGATCGGGCTCGCAGTCAGGAAAAATAGGGGCGCGATGAAGGCGCCGCAACGGATGCATCGTTTGACTTTGTGCAATGCACCATAACATTGTTTCCAGGATTTTTCCTGCTCGCCGAGCGTGCCCGGCAGCGCAAAAAACGGGCCTCATGCGGACGCGGCGCTATACTGGGGTTTGGTCGCTTGTATCCGTTGTAGTCGTTCTTCCCGGCTCGCGCGTTGATTTAAGCATTGTCCCGCCTTCGTTCGTCCCCTTCCCGATGTTCGACCTGCCCGCTCACCTGTGGATCATGATCACCGCGTTCGGCGGCGCCGGCCTGACGTTGCCGCTCGCGATCACGATAGCCGTCTGGCTCGCGCTCGGCTACTCGTGGCAGCGCGCGGCCGCGTGGCTCGGCGTGCTCGCGGCCGCGATCGGCGTGGTGGCGCTCACGAAGATCGCGTTCCTCGGCTGGGGCATCGGCATCCGCGCGTGGGATTTCACCGGGTTCAGCGGCCATGCGATGCTGTCGACGTCGGTGTATCCGGTCGCAATTTTCCTCGCGCTGATCCGCACGCGCACGCCGGTGCGAATCGCCGGCATCGCGCTCGGGCTGGCGGCCGGCGTCGCGGTCGGCGTGTCGCGGGTCGCGCTCGACGCGCATTCGCCGTCCGAATCGATCACCGGCTGCATCGTCGGCGCGATCGCCGCGCTCGCGTTCATCGCCGGCTCGTGGCGCGCGGCGCCGCACCGCTGGTCGGTGCCGGCGGTCGTCGCGAGCCTCGCGCTCGTCACCGTCGCGCTCCACGGCCTCACGGTGCCGTCGCATCGCTGGGTCACCAAGGTCGCGCTGGAACTGTCGGGCCACGAGCGCCCGTTCGTCCGCGCGCGCTGGAAGGCCAATCCGAACTACCATCCCGCGTCGCAGCCGTCGTCGCTGCAGCGCACCGAATCGGCGCCGCCTGTGCTTCACGCGTGACCGGCCGCCCGGCCGCCCGTTTTCACCGCCCGTTTTCACGTCTGATCTTCACGTCTGATCATTTCATGCGCACCGCCGCATGAGCAGTATGTCGAGCGTTATAACCCGCCCTATATTACGATGACGGTTTCCACCCATTCACGACGAACTCCCATGCGCTCAACCGTCCGTCCGCTTCGCCGCGTCCTGCTTCGCTTACTGCCGATCGCCACGCTCGCCGCCGGGATCGCGCTCAGCGCGCCCGCTTGCGCCGCCGACGAACTGGTCGTGTCGGCGGCCGCCAGCCTGACGAACGCGTTCAAGGCCGTCGGCGACGCGTACGAGAAGCAGCATCCGGACACCAGGGTGCTGTTCAACTTCGGCGCATCGGACGTGCTGATGCAGCAGATCGCCAAGGGCGCGCCGGCCGACGTGTTCGCGTCGGCCGACCAGAAGGCGATGGATCGGGCGGTGAACGAGAAGGTGATCGTGCCCGGCACGCGCCGCGATTTCGCGGCGAACTCGCTCGTGCTGATCGTGCCGGCGGACAGCCGCGCGGCCGCGCCGACGTCGCTGAACGACCTGACCGCGCCGGGCGTGAAGCGCATCGCGTACGGCGACCCGGCGTCGGTACCGGTCGGCCGCTACACCGAGGGCGCGCTGCGCGCGGCCGGGGTGTGGGATGCGGTCAGCGCGAAGGGCGTGCTGGCCGCCAACGTGCGCCAGAGCCTCGACTACGTCGCGCGCGGCGAGGTCGACGCAGGCTTCGTGTTCGGCACCGACGCGGCGATCATGCCGGGCCGCGTGAAAATCGCGCTGACGGTGCCGACCCAGACGGCCATCACCTACCCGATCGCCGTGGTCAAGGACAGCCGCCACGCCGCGCAGGCGCAGTCGTTCATCGATTTCGTCGCGTCGCCGCAGGGCCAGGCCGTGCTGTCGACGTTCGGCTTCAAGCCCGCCAAGTGAGCGAATCGCGATGCAAGACGCCTGGGTCCCGCTACTGCTGTCGCTGAAGGTTGCCGGCTGGGCGACCGCGCTCGACATCGTGCTCGGCGTCGCGGCCGCGTTCATGCTCGCGCGCTGGCGCTCGCCGCTGCGCGACGTCGTCGATTCCGTGCTGACGCTGCCGCTCGTGCTGCCGCCGACGGTGCTCGGCTATTACCTGCTCGTGCTGCTCGGCCGGCGCGGCGTGTTCGGCGCGTGGCTCGACACGTTCGGCATCGAACTGGTGTTCACGTGGCAAGGCGCGGTGATCGCGTCGATGGTCGTCGCGTTTCCGCTGATCCTGAAATCGGCGCGCGCGGCGTTCGAGGGCGTCGATCCGCATCTCGAGCGCGCCGCGCGCACGCTCGGGCTCGGCGAAGCCGCGGTGTTCTTCCGCGTCACGCTGCCGCTCGCTACGCGCGGGATTCTCGCCGGGGCGCTGCTCGCGTTCGCGCGCGCGCTCGGCGAATTCGGCGCGACGCTGATGATCGCCGGCAACCTGCCCGGCCGCACGCAGACGCTGTCGGTCGCGATCTACGCGGCCGTGCAGGCCGGCGACGACAACACGGCCAACTTCCTCGTGCTGGTGACGTCGATCACCTGCGTGCTCGTGCTGCTCGCGACCGGCTGGCTCGTGCCGTCGCGCGCCCGGCGGAGCCAGTTGACTTGACGTCCTCCTCCGCCTAAAGGGAGAGGATTCCCACACCTGGCGATGCACGTCCGCATCGGAAAATGTTCAGCGCAGCGTTGATATCACGATCATGCACGACACCACATCCACTGCAGGCCCATTCTCTTATTCGCAGTCCCGCGATACCTTTCGGCCGCGTCGTGCTGGCTTGCGACCCGCACGACGAACAGGACTGGGTAGAACCGCTTTCGTCGACTTCCTCGAACGTGGCGCCGTGCGCGATCGCTTTGTAGCGGAGCTTGTTTCGGAAGGACGACCAGGATGCGTCGTAGACGCTTTTCGCCATTCTGGTTCTGGCGAGTTTTGCGGCCAACACGTTGCCGACCGCGATGTAATCGAAACGCCGCACCAGATCGAGCGCGAGCTTGTGCTGGAAATCGGCACGCGCATTCGCGACCTTGGCGTGCAGCTTCGCGATATGCCGCTTGTGCTTTCGTGCTCGCTGCGCTTTCGCGAGTTTCTCGGCCGCGCATCGACCGAACCGATCGTTAGGCAGCTTCTCGCCGGTCGAAAGTGTGGCGAAGTCTTTCAGGCCGAGATCGATGCCGACGCCGGAACGGATAGGTCGGGCCGGAACATCCGGCATCTCGATCACGATGTTGAGAAACCAGTTGCCGCGTGCATCCTGCGCAAAGCTGGTTCCATCCTTGATCTTGCCTTCGGGAAGCGGTCGGCTGTTGAACACGCGGAAGGTGTTGCCGGCGAAACGGAACGCGCCGCCCTCGCGCTTCAGGTCACGCCCCTTCAGCGGCACCCAGCCCAGCGATTTCCTGCCGCGATAGCGCAGGTAGGGCCGACGGCGCTGGCTGCGCGACTTCGCGTATTGCTCGCACGTCGCGTTGACCGTACCGGAGTGAATACCGAGTTCCTTGCTGCTCCCCGTCGTCAGCACGTTCAGATCGAATCCCGTCGGCCACTTCTTGCTCCACTTGAGCGCGTGCTTCTGCGTGTCGTTGCAGAAGTTCCAGACGTAGTTCACCGCGCGGCTCTGCTTGTTAAGCAGTCCGTTGAGCGATTTCACCCGGTAGCGATAGACAAGGATCATGCAGGTGATCCTAACCCGTGGAAGAAGCTGCCTGTCAACAGCACGCCTCTCCTCCCCGTCCTGAAGGACGGGGTTTCTCGGAGCAAATTCTGATGAAGCACCTGCGCTGCCCGTATCACGTCTGTCGTCCGGCAGCCGGCCCGCTTCGGCGGAGGCCCGCATGAGCGTCGTCGTCGATATCCGCAAGACCTACGCGAACGCCGAGCGCCGCTTCACGCTCGACGTGTCGTTCACGGCGACGACGCAGCGCGTCGTGCTGTTCGGGCCGTCGGGCGCGGGCAAGAGCATGACGCTGCAGGCGATCGCCGGGCTGCTGACGCCCGACGCAGGCGCGATCACGCTGAACGGCGAGCCGCTGTTCGACGCCGCGCGCCGCATCGACGTGCCGACCCGCGAACGCCGTGTCGCGTACCTGTTCCAGGACTACGCGCTGTTCCCGCATCTGAACGTGCGGCAGAACATCGCGTTCGGGCTCACGGCCGGCCTGCGCAACCCGCGCGCGAAGACGGCGCCGCCGGAGGTCGCGTACTGGCTGCGCGCGTTCGATCTCGAATCGCTCGCGGGGCAATATCCGTCGCAACTGTCGGGCGGGCAGAAGCAGCGCGTGGCGCTCGCCCGTGCGCTGGTCGCGCAGCCGCGCATCCTGCTGCTCGACGAACCGTTCGCGGCGCTCGACGGCGCGATGCGCCAGCGCATGCGCCACGAGCTCGCCGAGCTGCAGGCGCGGCTCGACATCCCGATGGTGCTGATCTCGCACGACCCCGACGACGTCGCCGCGTTCGGCGATCAGGTCGTGCAGTTGAGCGAAGGACGCGTGCAGGCGAGTTCGCCGCATGCCGAGTGGCCGACGCGCGTCACCTGAGCGCGCGACGCCGTGGTCGTGAGCGTGGCGCCGGTCGCCATGTTGGAGCCTGGGAGCAGCCGCGTCGCGGCACATGCTGAACGCGGAAACGAAGCCGGTGCGATGCGCACGCATGCTGCACCGGCTTCGCCCCGCCCCGCACGACGGCCGCCGGCCAACGCGAGCCGCGCTACCGCGCGGGTCAGCCCGTCACCGCCAGAATCACGCTCGACGCCTTGAACAGCGCGATCGCGCGCCGACCGGCGTCGAGCTGCAACGCATCGACGCTGTCGTTGGTTACGACGGCCGTCAGCGTCCCGCCGCCGTCGAGCGCCAGCGTCACCTCGCTGTTGACCGCGCCCGCCGTGACGGCTTCGACGCCGCCGCGCAGCCGGTTGCGCGCGGATACCTTCAGGTCGGGTCCGCCCTCGTCGACCGCGAGCACGACCCACGACGCCTTCACCAGCGCGCACGCGTCCGCGCCTTCCCGCAACCCGAGCGCCTCGGCGCTTTCGTGCGTCAGCACGGCGACGACGGCTTGCCCGCCCGGCAGCGCAAGCGTGACCTCGTCGTTGACGGTGCCGCGCACGATCGATGCGACCTTGCCGAACAACTGGTTGCGCGCGCTCGTCTTCATCCCGATCCGCCCGATCAGCGCCCAGTCGACGTCGAAGCCGGCAACGGCCGCGCTCGCGGCCTCGATGAAACGGCGATGCTCGCGCTCGATCGCGCGGAACGCGGCGATCAGCGACGTCGCGCGCGGCGTCAGCGTGGTGCCGCCGCCACCCTTGCCGCCGGTCGAACGCGCGACGAGCGGTTCGCCGGCGAGATTGTTCATCGTGTCGACCGCGTCCCACGCGGCCTTGTAGCTGAGGCCCACCGCCTTCGCCGCACGCGTGATCGAACCGGTGTCGCCGATCGCCGCGAGCAGCGCGATGCGCGTCGCGCCGCCGAGCGTCTGTTCGCCGGCGCGCAGCCACAGCTCGCCGCCCAGTTCGAGCGGTTCGGCGGACGAGGAAGAATGCGGTGCGTCGGTCATCATCGGCATGCGTGCGGGGAAACGGGCGGCCATTATAGGGTCCGGCGCGTGGCGCTCAGCCCGACTTGCCGTCGAGCTTCGGCGGCCGCAGGCTGGCGAGCAGCGTCTCGGCGTCGCGCGCGGCCCGCTGTTGGAGCGCGGCGCCGTAGCCGCGCACGAAACCGAGCTGGTACGGCGGCGCCGACAGTTGCTCGAGATGGTGCAGCGCGACCATCGCGTCGTTCGCTTCGCCGAGCACGCTCTGCACGCGCGCCAACGTCTTGACCGTCTCGGTGCGCGTGCGGCGCGACGCCAGCGACGCGAAGAATTCGAGCGCGTAGCGCAGCCGCTTCGCATCGATCCGCACCTGGTGGCGCGCCGCCGTGTCGAGCGACGTGAGCGACGGCGATCCGTAGAGATGACCGAACAGCCGCCGCACGCGCTTGGTCGCGTGACGCCGCAGCGACGGCGCGTCGTCGCCGTCGGCCGCCGGCAGCACGAGCGCGCTCAGCCATTCGAGCCAGCCGAGCGTCAGCCGCGCATAGCGGGCCGAATGCAGCGCCTGCCGCAGTTCGACGCGCGCGGCCATCGACTGCGCACGGGCGGCGTCGAGCGTGCCGTCCCAGTCGCTGCCGCCGCCGTCGGCCGCGATCAGCGCGGGCAGGCTCTCGGTCGCGAACACGTCCCAGTCACGCACCGTGCCGAGCAGCTTGGCGAGCCAGCGCAGGTCGACGCCGAGCGTGTCCTTCCATTGACGGTCGGTGAAGCGCGGGAAGAAGCGCATCAGCGTGCGCAGGCGGCGCAGCGCGACGCGCATCTGGTGCACGAATTCGGGATCGTCGCGATCGAGCACGCCGCATTCATTGCCGAGCCATTGCGCGGTGATGTCGCCGGCCAGCGCGAACAGCGCGGCGCGCTGCGTGCGGATGCCGGTCAGGTCGACGGGCTGCGCCTTGACCAGCGCGGCGGCCACCGGCCCGCCCGCACAGGCGCGGTCGATCACGCTCGTCAGTTGCACGAACGCGGGCCACGCGCCGCTCAGTTCGCGCGCCGCGGCAAACAGCGCGTGCAACGCGGCCGTGCGCGCGGCCACGGTTTCCCAGTCGGGCGCGGCCAGACGCAGCTCGACGTAGCGGCGCGGCGGCTCGCCGCCGCCATGCAGCATGATGTCGTCGAGCGTCATCTCGACCACGACGCCGCTGTCGTCGGCCCAGCGCCCGCGCCGCCGTTCGCTGACGATGCGCAGCGCCGACGCCTGGGCCCGCGCTTCGTCGGTGTCCGGCGCAATGCCCTCGGCGTCGGCGGCCGGCGCGTCGGCGGCCGGCGCGTCGGCGGCCGGCGCGTCGGCATCGGCTGCGCCGGCCGTCGTGGGCACCGGCAGCGGCGCCGCGACGACGATGCCCGCGTGCTCCGCGTCGAACAGCTCACGCTGCGTGACGCCGGGGGCGAACGTCTCGGTGCGCGATGCGACGACCCGCGTGCCATGCGCGTTCGATTCCACCCAGGTCCACCAGTTCGCGCCGGGGCTCCGCTCGGCCTCCTCGATCTGGCACGGCTCGATCGTCACGCGCTCGTGGCCGCGCCGCATCCGGACCTGCGGGCAGATCCGCCACGCACGCACGAGTTCGGCGCCGAAATCGCGCTGCGCGCCACGGGTGCGGCTTGCGCCCTGGACCGGCCACCCTTCCAGCGACAACGACAACACGATTTCCAGCACACGCGACATGGAGGCTCCTGCACATGAAGGATCGCCGGCGCATCGACCGCGCCGGCGTCGCTCGTGAAGCAGCTTCCATAGTACACGCCGCCCCCACGCGCAGGCGCCGATCCGGCACCGACGCGCTGTGGCAAGTCAAGCCGGCACGTCAGGCCGCGTATTGCGCGATGCCGTTGCCGAACGACCAGTTCTCCTTCAGCACCTCGACCAGACTGATGAATACGTCTTCCTGCCGCACGCCGGGCTGCTGCGACAGATTGTCGGCGATCGTCCGGTACAGCGAGCGCTTCTGCTCGAGCGTGCGCGTGTTGTTCGCGGTGATCTGGATGATCACGAGATCGTCGCTGCGTTCGATATCGAGGTAATGGCGGCCGAACACGAAGTTCTCGGCCGCATGCTCGGTCACGACCATGAAGATGTCGTCCTCGGGGACGTTGAACGTCTGGATCAGCGCGCGTTGCACGCCGTCGACGAGGGCCTTGCGGTAGGCGGCCGGTTTGCCTTCGCGTACGGCGATACGGGTGAATGGCATGGTGCTGCTCCTGTCGGTGAGTGACGTTGAAGAACGAAAACACAGCATCAGGTTAGGCGCGCGCACCTATAATAAACAGTCATTGATGAATATTTCATCCATTTTCATTTGAAATGAAAGTACTCGATCTCGATGCCGTCCGCGCGTTCGTGCTGGTCGCCGACCTCGCCAGCTTCACGCGCGCCGCCGATGCGCTCGGCACCACGCAATCGGCCGTCAGCCTGAAGCTGAAGCGGCTGGAAGCCCATCTCGGCAAGCCGCTGCTCGCGCGCACGCCGCGCGTCGTCAAGCTGGCCGCCGACGGCGAGACTTTCCTGCCGGCCGCCCGCGCGCTGCTCGACGCGCACGAGCGTGCGCTCGGCGCGATCTCGACCGGCACGGTGCGCCTGTCGCTCGGCGTCAGCGAGCACGTCGCGGTGCCCGACCTGCCGGCCGTGCTGACGAGCCTCCACCGGCAGGATCCGGGGCTGTCGCTGGAAATGCATCTCGGGGCGTCGACGAGCCTGCTCCCGCAATACGACGAACGGCGGTTCGACGCGGTCATCGCGCGGCACGAGCCCGGCGAGGATCCGCCGCGCGACGACGCCACGCCGCTCTTCACCGAGCCGCTGGCCTGGCTCGCCGCGCCCGACTGGGCGCCGCGCGCCGGCGAGCCGCTGCCGCTCGCGGTGCTGGCCGGCCCCTGCGGCGTGCGCGCCGCCGCGCTGCGCGCGCTCGACCGCGCGGGGCTGCCATGGCGCGAGCGCTTCACGGGCGGCGGGGTCGCGGCGGTCGCGGCCGCCGCCGCGGCGGGGCTGGCCGTCTGCCCGCTCGCGCGGCGCGTCGCCCCGCGCACGCTGGTCGACGTCGGCGCGAAATTCGGGCTGCCGGCGCTGCCGCAATCGCAGGTCGTGCTGTATTCGCGGGTACGCGACGCCCGCGCCGCCGCCGCGCTGCGCAGGTTCGCCGACAGTCTTGCAATCTCGGCGTAAACTAGCGGGCTCCACCGCAATCTCCAGACGAATCCCAATGAAGCCCGACGCCCGCCAGCACCTCCGCGCCAACCTGCTGATGCTCGGCGCCGCCGCGATCTGGGGCTCCGCTTTCGTCGCGCAACGCCTGAGCCTCGACGTGATCGGCCCGTTCCTGTTCACCGGGCTGCGCTTCCTGCTCGGCGCGCTCGTGCTGGTGCCGCTGCTGATGCTGAATCCGGCGTCGCGCGCGCAGCTCGCGGCGATCCGGCGCGACTCCGCGCTGCTGCTGCCGGGCGTCGCGCTCGGCGGCCTGCTCGCCGTGTCGATCTCGCTGCAGCAGGTCGGCCTGCAATACACGCGGATCGCGAATGCCGGCTTCATCAGCTCGCTATACGTCGTGATCGTGCCGCTGATGGGCGTGTTCGCGCGCCACCGGATCGGCGCGGGCACGTGGTTCGGCGCGCTGCTGGCCGCGATCGGCCTGTATTTCCTCAGCATCGACGAGCACTTCTCGGTGCTCTACGGCGACTGGTTCCAGCTCGCGGGCGCCGTCATCATCGCCGCGCACGTGATGGCGGTCGGCCATCTCGCGAAGCGCCACGATCCGCTCGTGCTCGCGTTCCTGCAGTTCGCCGTATGCGGCGTCGCGTGTCTCGCGGTCGGCCTCGCCGTCGAACCGGTCAGCGTCGCGATGCTGCGCGGGGCGCTGCCGACGCTGCTGTACGGCGGGCTGCTCTCGGTCGGGGTCGGCTATACGCTGCAGGTCGTCGCGCAACGCGACGCGGCGCCCGCGCACGCGGCGGTGATCTTCAGCATGGAAGGCGTATTCGCGGCGATCGCCGGCTGGGCCGCGCTCGGCGAAACGCTGACGCTGCGCGCGCTCGTCGGCTGCGCGCTGATGCTGGCCGGCCTGCTCGCGTGCCAGTTGCTGCCGAACGGCGACGCGCGGAAAAAGGACGAGGACGCGCTGCCGGCGTGACGCCCACCGTCCCTATAATGGCGATTCGCGTGACTTCCACGCCAACCGCTTCCGACAGGCCAGCTCCGTGACGTCCACTTCCGTCGATCCCGCCGCCGACCTGCTGCGCGAACGCGCAGCGCACTACGCCGCCCAGGCGGCGCTGTTCCTGCGCGACCAGGCGCTCTCCACCGCGTCGCACGACCTGCGCAGCCCGCTGAATGCGATGCACAGCTGGGCCTACGTGCTCGAGCGCCAGCTCGCGAATGCCGACCCGAACCTGCAGCGCGCGCTCGCGGGCATCCGCACGGGCATCGACCAGCAGGTCGCGCTGATCGATGGCGTGCTCGACGCGCCGCGCGCGGAAACGCGCACGCTCGCGCTCGCGCCTCGGCCGTTCGCGCTGCGCGCACTGCTCGACGAAACGATCGCGCTCGTGCGTTTCGCGCTCGCGGACGCCCGCCAGGTCGCGCTCGACACGACGCTGCCGGACGGCGAGCCGTCGCTCACCGTCGATCGCGAACGCGTCGCGCAGGCGCTCTGGACGCTGCTGACGACGGCCGTCGAGGCCAGCGCCGCGGGCAGCCGCGTCGCGTTCGCCTGCACGCGCGACGGTGTGCAGTTCACCGCGCACGCCACCTGCACCGTCAACGCCGGCGTGCTCGTCGATCCCGCGCAGCCGCACGCGTTCGAATCGTTCGCGCGGCGCGAGATGCTGCACGAGCGCGACGCGAAACGCAGCGCATGGGCGCTCGCGCTGTGCCAGCGCGTCGCCCTCGCGCACGGCGGCACGTTCGCGCACGACGTGTTCGTCGACGGCGCGAGCGCCACCCTCACGTTCTCGATTCCGTGCGAGGCGCCGGTGTAAGCAAGCGCCCGCCCGACACATTACGAATTCCTTTCTGGCTCTATACTGACGGGCCTGTCATAACCGGAGCGATTCTTTGTTACAGATCTTCGCGCTCATCGGCGCGTTGTTCCTGGTGGCCCTGAACGGGTTCTTCGTTGCGGCCGAATTCGGCCTCGTCAAACTCCGCGCGACGCGCGTCAAGACCCTCGCCCGCAAGCACGGCCTGCGCGGGCGCATCCTCGCCATCGTGCACGGCCGGCTCGACGCGTATCTTTCCGCGTGCCAGCTCGGCATCACGCTCGCGTCGCTCGGCCTCGGCTGGGTCGGCGAACCGGCGTTCGCGGAACTGATCGGCCCGCTGCTCGACCTGATCGGCGTCGAGTCCGAACGCGTCGTGCACCTGATCTCGCTCGTGTTCGCGTTCTCGCTGATCTCGTTTCTGCACATCGTCGTCGGCGAACTCGCGCCGAAATCGATGGCGATCCGTCAGCCGGAGAAGGTCGGCCTGTGGGTCGCGCTGCCGCTCTACGCGTTCTACTGGGCGATGTATCCGGCGATCTGGGTGCTCAACACCAGCGCGAACGCGGTGCTGCGCCTTGCGGGGCTGTCGGCCGACCACGGCGGCGATGCGCACTATTCGACCGACGAGCTGAAGCTGATCCTGCGCAGCCGCCGCAGCGCGGCCGGCAATGCGGCCCAGCCGGCGCGCGGCACGTACAGCAACGACGAGTGGAATACGCTCGCGCATTCGCTGGATTTTTCGTCGATGACCGTGTCGGACCTGATGCGGCCGGCCCATGAAATGATCGGCCTGCGGCGCGACCTGCCGCTGCCCGACAACATGGAGATCGTCGCGCGGCACCGCTTCAGCCGCTATCCGCTGTTCGAGGATGCGTCGCGCGAACAGGTGAGCGGGCTGATCCACCTGAAGGACCTGCTGCTCGCGCGTCACGCGGGCGCCGCGCTCGAGGATCTGTCCGACTACGTGCGCCCGGTCCAGTACGTGAAGCCCGACACGCCGGCGCTGGAGCTGTTCCGCCGCTTCCGCAAGGGCGCGCCGCACTTCGCGCTGGTCGGCAACAAGGGCGAGAAGCCGATCGGCTTCCTGACGCTCGACAACCTGCTCGGCGCGCTGGTCGGCCAGATCCACGACGAATTCCGCCAGGGAGACGCCGACTGGAGCCGCCTCGACGACGGCACGCTGATGGGCAAGGGCAGCCTGCCCGTCGTGTCGCTCGAGCAGGCGCTCGGCATCGACATCGACGAAGGCCGCGCGGAATCGGTCGGCGGCCTCGTGATCCAGGCGTTGAGCGACCTGCCGACCGAAGGGCAGCGCGTGTCGTTCGACCGCTTCGACGTCGTCGTGAAGAAGATGAACGGGCCGCGCATCGTGCTCGTGCGCGTCTATCCGAAGATCGCGAAAGAGGCCGACGAATGACGGCCGCGCGCTGCATCGCGCGATGAATGGGCCGCTGCCGCGCTGCTGCGTGATCACGCCGGAACCGGCGTCCGCGTCGGCGGCCGATCGGGCCGCGTTCCTCGACCGGCTGTCGGCCGTGCTCGCGCGCGGCGAAACGCTCGTGCAACTGCGCGTGAAATCGTTCGACGCGGCCGCGTTCGCGTCGCTGGCCGCCGCGGCGCTCGCGCGCTGCGACGCGGCCGGCGCGCGTCTGATGCTGAACGGCCCGATCGAGGCAGCCGGCGTGATGCGGCTCGACGGCGCCGGCTGGCATCTCGACGGCGCCGCGTTGCGCGCCGCCGTGCAGCGGCCGCTGCCGGCCGGACGCTGGGTGTCCGCGGCGTGCCACTCGGAAGACGATCTGCTGCTGGCCGCGCGCGCCGGCGCGGATTTCGTCACGCTGTCGCCGGTGCTGCCGACGCTCAGCCACCCCGGTGCGCCAGCGCTCGGCTGGGCGCGATTCGACGCGCTGGCCGCACAGGCCGCGATGCCCGTGTTCGCGCTCGGCGGCATGACGCGCGCGCACCTCGACGATGCGCGCCGTCACGGCGCGTACGGCATCGCGGGCATTCGCGGGTTCTGGTAATTCGGCGCTTTCCGGCAGCGCGGCCGCGCACGATCGCTTACCGCCC
This sequence comes from Burkholderia sp. AcTa6-5, assembly GCF_017815075.1. Lineage (NCBI taxonomy): Bacteria > Pseudomonadati > Pseudomonadota > Betaproteobacteria > Burkholderiales > Burkholderiaceae > Burkholderia > Burkholderia sp. AcTa6-5. Next base: position 178,048 of record NZ_JAGIQE010000011.1, read on the forward strand.
CGCCACGCCGCCTCACGCGTTCATCGGCTCATGCGTTCAGGTTCGGACGCCTGCCGCGCCATGAACCGTCGTCGAGGCGACGCACGTCGTGCGTCAGCGCGTAGCGATTGACGTCGCCCGTCAGCCACGCGACGAGCGAATACGGCGGCAACTCCCCTTCCTCGACCCGGTCGCGCGCGCGTGCCGGCGTCTCGAACACCACCCGCCCGACCGGTGCGTCGAACGGCACCGCATCGGGCGACAGGTTCAACGCGATCGTCAACGTCTCGTCGTCGGCGAGCCGCCATGATGCGCACAGCGCGTCGGCATCGCCGTCGCCGTCCGCCTTGAGCGCATGGGCTGCCTGTGGCCGGCAATCGGACAGCCTCGGCGCGATCAGCTTCGCGCGCACCGCGAGCGCCGACTGCACGAAATGCGCACGGTCGATGTCGCGCGCGGTTTCGTCGAAGATCAGCGGGATCTGCGGCGTGAGCAGCGACAGCGCGAGCGCGGCCAAGCCGGCCGCCTGCCCATAATCGCCCGGGCCGCTGTCGCGCCATGCGCCGTCGGACAGTACGAGCGACGTCAGCGACAGTCCGCTGTCGGCGGCCATCCCGTCCGCCGATGCGGCCGGCTGGTACGCCGCGCCGGCCGCGGTCAGCGCGCGGGCGAGCGTGTGAATCGACTGGTGCGTGGAAATGCCCTCATGAGCCGACGTGTCGCGCCCGGTGAGCCGGTGCAGCGCGCGTTCGCCGCAGCCGTTCCACTGCGCATCGAAATGGGTATCGGCGAGATGCGCCGGATGCCGCTCGCTGCCGAGCACGAGGTGGATCAGCCGGTCGGCCGGCACGGCGGCGCGCACGCGATCCGCGATCTCGCGCAGCCACGACACGCCGATCCGGTCGGCTTCGCGCAGGCGCAGCCCGTCGCAGCGGTATTCGTCGATCCAGTACAGCGCGTTGTCGCAGAAGAAATCGCAAACTTCCGGATGATCGAGCGCGAGCGGCGCGGCCTGCAGCGGATCGTCGCGCGTATGGAAGAACGGCGCCGCGTAGTGGCGCAGCGCGTCGGTGCCGCTGCCGAAGCGCGCGTAGTCGAGTTCCAGCAGCACCGCGAGACCGTAGCCGTGCGCAGCGTCGATCAGTGCCTTCAGCGCGTCGGGGCCGCCTTCGGCCGCGAGCGGCGCGAACGGCAGGCTGTCGTGCGGCGACGCGAGCAGCTCCAGCGCGGTCACGCCGAGGCGCGCGAGTTGCGGCAGCCGGCGGCGCACGCCGTCGAAGCCGCCCACCGCGTGCGGGCGGATCGCGTAGAGCGCGATGTCTTCCCACGCGCGCCCGTGCCAGAACGTATTGCGCCACGTGAACGCGCGCGGATCGACGACCTCGCTCGGGCCGTCGAGCCCGTCGGGCTGCGAGCGCGACGCGGGATCGGGAATCGACACGGTATCGTCGAGACGATAGCGGTAACGTGCGCCCGCGCCGCAGTCGACGAAGACCTCGAACCAGTTCGGGCCGGCGCTCGTCATCGGGACGAGCATCGGGCCGTAGCCGGTATCGAGTTCGAGCTCGACGTGGGTGCTGCCGGGCGCCCACACGCGGAAATGCGTGCGCGGCGTCGTGCACAGCGCGCCGCAGGGCTGCGCGCCAAACGGCAAACAATGGATGTAGTGCTGCGCGTACGGATCGTGCGGACAATCGGACATCATGCGCTCCTCGTGCGTACCGAGCGGCATGGCCGCGCCGATGGCGCAGCGCATCGGGGCCCGGCATGCGAAGGCCAGGCGGGGGGAGAGCACCGAGTATGCGCCGGATTCGCCACGTCGATGCATCGTAGTCAGACATTTTTAAATGCGAATCGACCCTTGGAAAATCGCACGGGAAACCGGCCGGCACGCGCCGACGAGTCGGGTAGTCTGCATACCGGAATGATTGCTCGTCTTGTTGCGCCGGCCGCGCGCACATACGCTCTGCGTCCTGTTCGCGGACATGTCGTCCGCCCCGATCCGAGGACCTGCCATGTCGCTTCCCGCCAGCGCCGCGAAATTCGATCCGTCACGCGCACACGAATACGCCGAGCAATCGCGCATCGCGCTCGCCGGCTACGACGCGTGCCACGAACTCACCGCATGCATGCTCGCGTCGGCGATCGGTGCGGCCGATGCGCGGATGCTCGTCGCCGGCGCGGGCGGCACGGGCCAGGAAATCTGCGTCGCGGCCGCGCTCGAACCGGGCTGGCGGTTCACGGCCGTCGACCCGTCCGCGCCGATGCTCGCGCTTGCGCGCTCGAACGTCGAAGCCGCGGGTTTCGGCGCGCGTACGACGTTCGTCGAGGACGGCGTCGACGCGTTGCCCGACGTGCCCGCGTTCGACGGCGCGACGCTGATCGGCGTGCTGCATCACGTGCCGGGCGACGACGCGAAGGCCGCGCTGCTGCACGCGATCGCGCGACGCCTGAAGCCCGGCGCGCCGCTCGTGCTCGCCGGCAACCATCGCCGCTACGCGGACCACCCGCGCCTGCTCGACGCGTGGCAGCAGCGCTGGCGCATGAAAGGCGCCACGCCCGACGCCGTGCGTGCGCAACTCGCGAAGATCCTGCAGGGCGCCGATCCGCCCGCGTCCGAGGAAGCCGTGTTCGCGCTGCTGCGCGACGCGGGGTTCGACGCGCCGCTGCGTTTTTTCGCGAGCCTGTTCTGGGGCGCGTGGATCGCGGTGCGGCGCGCATGACGGTTCGGCGCGGCACGAAACGGCGCGCGCGACGCTATTTGCGTGCGCAACGGATGCGCTCGGTATGATGTCGTTCCCGCCCCCTTCCGGCCTCGACATGCTCACCGTCCATCACCTGAACAACTCGCGTTCGCAGCGCGTGCTCTGGCTGCTCGAAGAACTGGATGTGCCGTACGAGATCGTGCGCTATGAACGCGATCCGAAAACGATGCTCGCGCCGGCCGAATTGCGCGCGATCCATCCGCTCGGCAAGTCGCCCGTCGTGACCGACGACGGCCGCACCTTCGCCGAATCGGGCGCGATCATCGAATACCTGGTCGACCGCTACGGCGACGGGCGTCTCGCGCCGCCGCCCGGCTCGCCCGAGCGGCACGACTACACGTACTGGCTGCACTACGCGGAAGGGTCGGCGATGCCGCCGCTGCTGCTCAAGCTCGTCGCGCTGCGGATCGCGCATGCGCCGATGCCGTTCTTCGCGCGGCCGATCGCGCGCAAGATCGCCGCGGTGCTGCAGTCGGGATTCGTCGATCCGCAGATCGACCTGCATCTCGGCCATGTCGACGGCACGCTGGCGCGCAGCGGCTGGTTCGTCGGCGACGGCTTCAGCGCGGCCGACATCCAGATGAGCTTTCCGCTCGAAGCCGCGACCGCGCGCGGCGGCGGCATCCGGTATCCGGCGATCGCGCGCTTTCTCGACACGATCCATGCGCGGCCTGCGTACCAGCGGGCGCTGGAACGCGGCGGCCGGTACGATCTGCTCAAATAACCGGCGTCAGCTCAGCAGCCCCGCCGCGACGTTGATCGACAAGCCGAGCACAGCCATGTTGAAGTAGAACGACAGGATCGATTGCGCGAGCACCGAGCGCCGCGCGGAACGATTCGCGAGCGACACGTCAGCCGTCTGCGACGCGACCGCGATCGTGAACGCGAAATACAGGAAATCCCAGTAATCGGGCTCCGGGTTCCGGTCCGGGAAACGGAGCGCGCGGTCGCTGCTCGGCGAGCCGTAATAGAGCCGCGCGTAGTGCAGCGTGAAGATCGTCGGGATCAGGAACCACGCGCCGAACAGCGTCGCGCCCGTAATCGCGTAGTGGCTGAGCCCCGCGCGAAAGCCGACGCTCTTGGCGGTCGCGAGTTCGATCGCGATCGCGGCCACGCTCGCGACGGTCGCAAGGCACACGACGGTCAGCACGGTCGTCGCGTTTTCGTCCTCGCGGATCGCGACTTCGCGCACCTTGTGATGATGCGCGGTGACCATGCGCACCCACATCAACACCAGATACAACCAGACCGCGCAATCCCAGCCGATCAGTGCCCGCGCGGTGGCTCGCAGCGGAAGCGGCAGCAGCACCGCGCACAGCACGCCGGCGACGAACGCCGCGACCATGCGCGGCCGGTTGCGTAATACCTGCGGATAAAGCGTCATCGTGTGATTCCGAAAGCGGATGGAAAGGGTTCGGCCGCGCGCGCGGCAGCGCCGGCGCGCAACGCGCCCCGATTATCCTCATTCCGTCGTGACGTGGCGATGGGCGCGCGCCCAAGGAGCGCCTAAGATAACGGAATGACCGCCACCGCCCTGCTCTGCCGCCATCCCGCGAACACGGCCGGCCGCGACTTCGTCGTCGGCGACCTGCACGGCTGCGTCGACGTGCTGCGCGCGCTGCTGCACGACGTCCGCTTCGATCCGGCCCGCGACCGGCTGTTCTCGGTCGGCGATCTCGTCGATCGCGGCCCGGCCTCCGACACCGCGCTCGACCTGCTCGACCGGCCGTGGTGCCACGTCGTGCGCGGCAATCACGAGGAAGTGCTGAGCCTCGTCGCGCGCGGCAAGCTGCCGCCCGACGCATGGCGCGGGATCGGCGGCGACTGGGGCGCCGACCTGCCGCCGGAACGGCTGCGCGCGCATGCGGCGCGCGTCGACGCACTGCCGCTCGTGCGCGTGATCGGCGACGGCCCCGCGCGCTTCAACGTGCTGCATGCGGAATTCTTCGGCTCGGACGCGGATCTCGATACCGGCAGCTATCCGCACGACGTGCGCGAGCGGCTGATCTGGGGCCGCGATCTCGTCCAGGGGCTCGCCGATCCGGCGCTGCAGGCCGGGCTGTCGCTGACCTGCACCGGACACACGCCGGTGCGTGAGCCGCAGCGGATCGGCGCGCAATGGTTCATCGACACGGGTGCGTTCGCGCCGGCCGGGCGGCTCACGCTCGCCGAGCCGCGCACCGGCCGCACGTGGTCGATGACGCAGGCCAAAGCGCGCGAGCGCCACGCGGGCGACTGGGCGCTGCCCTGACGCGCCGGCCAAGCGAACGCTAGCCGACCTGATTCAGTTCGAACACCGCATCGACGGCCGAGCCGTTCCAGTTGTATTCGAGATAAGCCGCATGCTGGCAGTCGCGCAGCAGCGTCGTGCGGAACGCGGCCAGACACTCGCCGCGCGGATCGCGCACCGACGGATAGACGATCCCCGCGCCGCCGGCATGGCGCACCGCGCGGCCGAACGCCTGCCCCGCGCCGTAGTCGACCGGGTCCAGCAACGCGGGATCGCGCTGCGGCCACGTGCGCACGTCGGCGACGTCGCCATGCGCGAACACGGTATAGAGCCGCATCTGCTGGCGCATCGGCGGCTCCTTCGTCGCGGCGAGGAACAGCCCGCTGTGATAGCGCGTTTCAGCGATCGCCGTGTCGCGCGAGCGCGTGCAGTAGAACACGCCGTAGCTGCCGTCCGAAAAACGGCTGCCCAGCGGATTCAGGTGCGTGAACGCGGCCATGATCGGCCCCCAGCCCTGCCCGTAGCGGCGCTCGGCCGGCGGCACGAGGTCGAGCGTGCCGACTTCGTTGCGGATGCGGTCGTTGGTCAGCGATTCGAGTGCGTAGAGCGCGTCGAAATCGTCCGCCGACGCGACGCGGTCGAACAGGTTGATGGCCGGAAAACGGGTGGGAATCACGCGATAGGCTGGCGCCCAGTCGACGGTGGTCATGGGCCACCGGGTGACTTCGATCGGTGTCGTCACGCCCAGCCACCCCGCATCGCGTCGAGATATTGCCGGACGGCCACCAGGTCGCCGACGTTGCCGGCCAGCATCCGGTCGAGCGCGCGCTTGCCGCCGAACGGCGCCGCGTCGTTGGGCCGCTTGACCCATGCATCGGCCGCGGCCGGCTGCGGCAGCAGGATCTGCAACGCCTTGTAGATGCCGAGCAACAGCGATAGCCGCTCGAGCGTATCGCGCGGCAGGCGGGCCGATTCCGGCGCGGCCTTCCACTTGAAGAACGTCGAGCGGCCAGGCGACCCGAGCAGCACGATCTGCTCGTCGATCGTCAGGTCCCAGTCGCGCGCGATGTTGAAAAACGCGCGCAGGCCGGCGGCCGACATCTGCGCGACCGAAGCGTGCGGCACGGCGGAATGCGACTCGTACGCGGGCTGTGACATGATCGTTAGTCTCGAAACGAATTTACTAACAAGATTAGTCCATTCTCGTATTTTTGCAAGGGTCGCACCCATCGATCGTCATACCGATCCGCTCAATCGATATTTTTTGTCCATTCTGGACTCTTATTTTATTTTCTGCGTTAATGACCGTGCGGACACCGCGTCACGGCGCGGGTCGTGTCCGTGGAAACCGTGTCGCCCAGAACCCGGATGCACCACGCCAAGGAACGCACCATGAAGAGACTGATTGCCGCCGTTTCGATCGCCCTGCTCGCGGTATCCGCAGGCCCCGCCGTCGCGAAGGACTGGACCACGATCCGCTTCGGCACCGACGCCAGCTACGCGCCGTTCGAGTCGAAGGCGCCGGACGGCAAGCTCGTCGGCTTCGACATCGATCTCGGCAACGAGATCTGCGCGCGCCTGAAAGCGAAATGCGTGTGGCTCGAGAACGATTTCGACGGGATGATTCCGGCGCTGAAAGCGAAGAAGTTCGACGCGGTGCTGTCGTCGATGTCGATCACGCCGCAGCGCGCGCAGCAGATCGGCTTCACGACGAAGATCTACAATCAGCCGACGCGGCTCGTCGTGAAGAAAGGCTCGTCGCTGCTGCCGACCGCCGAATCGCTGAAGGGCAAATCGATCGGCGTCGAGCAGGGCACGACGCAGGAGACGTATGCGAAGGCGTACTGGGGCAAGCAAGGCGCGAACGTCGTGTCGTACCAGAACCAGGACGGCGTGTATGCCGACCTGATCGCCGGGCGCCTCGACGCGGCGCTCCAGGATGAAGTGCAGGCCGCGATCGGATTCCTGAAATCGCCGCGCGGCGCGAACTACACGTTCGTCGGGCCCGAGCTCGTCGACGAAAAGGTGCTCGGCATCGGCGCCGGCATCGGCCTGCGCCAGGAGGACACCGACCTGAAGGCGAAGATCGACCGCGCGATCGCCGACATGGTCAAGGACGGCACCTACAAGCGGCTCGCGTCGAAGTACTTCGACTTCGACATCTACGGCGGTTGAAAAACGGCGTCGCGCGCGTACGGATTACTGCTTCCGTCGCGCGCGTCCGACCGCCCCTCCCCTTCAACCGGATGGCAACGGCGGCGCGTGGTTCGCCGTTGCATCGAATGCCTGTCTTCCTGCATCGCGCGCAGCACGATGCGTCGACCATCATTCGGACAACGGATCAATCGTTCGCGGAAATGATGGCCGTGCGAACGAACGTCGTGCCGCTCGCATCAATAGGCGAAGATCGGACGTCGCGGTATCGGCGCCCGTGTGCACATGCCCATGCGGATCGGATTCGCGTGCAGGAAAGTGCCGACCCGGCGCGGATGACCGGCAAGCAGCCGGACCCGCCTCGCACCGGGCGCGGAGAGATGGCCTGTCGTCGCATGCCGGTCGGCCGCAAGCGCGACGTTCGAGCGGCGATGTCCCGAATCACTGCGATCGCGGCCTGCGGACCGCGGCGTGTGATGATCGATCATTTTTCTACCCCGTTTGCTGTCTGATGTTTGTTCCGGCAACCGGACGATGCCGATGCCCCGGCGATCGGGCGACGACGTTTCCTGCTCGCCGTGACGCGGCCCGCTGCACCGCGCCCGGCCGCCGCATCCCCGCGGACTGCATCCTGGTCGATCGCGGCGGCTTTCGCTGCCTGACCGGACGGATCTCGCGCCGTCGACTCTCGCATGCCCTTCATCGCAAGGAGCGGGCCAGCGCTGCGCAAGCCCGGCCGGACAAGGCGGTGACCGAACCGGCTGGCGGCCGGAACGGGCGTGGAATGCCGGAAGTTACGAAACTGAAACATCGGCGCCGCGGCACGCGCCGGCCGCGCAACGGCGGGGCCTTGCGGAATAAGGCTGAACAATGGAGCGCGGAATTTTTACCGGCGGCGGACTGGCCGATCGACCCGGTTCGTCGCGGAAATTCGCGTGGGGGCCAACGCGAAATGTTTCATGCGCTTTACATGCCCGGCTGCGGCAAGACGCACCGCCCGTCGCTGCCGGACGCTGGACGCGGCGGCCGATCGCATGGCTATACTGCGACACCGCTTCACGCGATTTCACGCAACCTCGCGCCCCCCGCCCACGATGATCCGTACCTTCCATGCCGCCGAGCGCGCGAGACTGATCCGCTTCGGCGTGTCGGGCCTGGGCTCGACCGCGCTGCATGCGCTGATCGCCGCCGCGATGTTCGCGCTGTTCGACGCGACGCCCGTCATCGCGAACGCGACCGCGTTCGTCTGTTCGACCGCGTTCTCGTATCTCGCCAACACGCTGTGGAGTTTTTCGTCGCCGGTGACGTGGGGCAACTTCGTGCGCTTTCTCGCGGTCGCGATGGCCGGCCTCGCCGCGACGATGCTGCTGGCGCACGCAACCGACGCGCTCGGGCTCGCCCGCGCATGGAGCATCGTCGCGGTCGTGCTGTGCGTGCCGCCCGTCACGTTCGTGCTGCATCGGCTGTGGACCTATCGGTGAGCCGCGGCGCACGCATCGCGCGCGCCGCTCATCCGACCCGCTGATGCCCCGCGTCGTCCGACGGCGCGCCGTCGTGCCCGCCGCTGTCGCCATTCCCGCCGTTGCCGCCGGTGTTGTCGTGATCGTTCAGCCCGTGCTCGATCATCATCCGGTAGAGCGTCACGCGTGAAATGCCGAGTTCGGCGGCGGCCTTGTTGATCCGGTGGTCGTTGCGCAGCAGCGCGTTCTCGATCGCGGTGCGCTCGGCCAGCGACCGCGCCTGTTCGAGCGTCACCGGTTCGGTTTCCCCGGGCGTCTCGAGCCCGAGATCGTGCGGCGTCAGCAGCCGGCTCTCGGCCATCACGATCGCGCGCCGCACGCGGTTGATCAGTTCGCGCACGTTGCCGGGCCATTCGTAGCGCCGCATCGCGTCGAGCGCGGCCGACGTGAAGCCGCTGATCTTGCGACCGCTGTCGGCCTTGAATTTCTGCAGCACGTAGTGCGCGAGGATGTCGATGTCCTTGCCCCGCGCGCGCAGCGGCGGCTCGTGGATGCGCAGCACGCACAGCCGGTGATAGAGATCCGCGCGGAAGCGCCCGGCCTCGACCGCGCCGTCGAGATCGACGTGCGTGGCCGAGATGATCCGCACGTCGACCGCGATCGATTCCTGCCCGCCGAGCCGCTCGATCTTGCCTTCCTGCAGGAAGCGCAGCAGGCTCGCCTGGCTTTCGACCGGCATGTCGCCGATCTCGTCGAGAAACAGCGTGCCGCCGTTCGCCGATTCGATCCGGCCCGCGCGCCGCTGGTTCGCGCCGGTGAACGCGCCGCGTTCATAGCCGAACAGCTCCGACTGCAGCAGGTGATGCGGAATCGCGCCGCAATTGATCGCGACGAACGGCCCCTTGCCGCGGCCGGAGCGCTCGTGAATCGCGAGCGCCGTGAGTTCCTTGCCGGTGCCCGACTCGCCCGAGATGAACACGCTCGCGTCGGTCTTCGCGACCTTGCGGATCGTGCTGAACAACTGCTGCATCGCCTCGCAATTGCCGATCATCCCGTGTTCGCCGATCGACGCCGCATAGGCGGCGCCGTCGACGCGATCGAGCGCGGCCATCCCGCGCGCATGGCCGAGCACGTGCGAAATCCATTCGTACGGCAGCGGCAGCGTCACGTAGTCGAAACAATAGCTGCGGATCAGTTCGCGCACGGCGGGGCCGATCGTGATGCCGGCCTGCGCGATGGAAATCCAGCCGATTGCCGGCTGGCTCAGGCACATCTTCAGCGCGGGATAGTCGCGCGACGTGAACCCGGTGAAATCGACCAGCCCGGCGGCCACGCTCACGCCGGAGGTCATGTTCTGCGCGGCGCCGGCCGTCTTCGCGACCGCGATCTCCCAGCCGAGCCCGCGCAGTTGTGCGAGCAACGGCTCGTCGGGCGTGCGCATGATCACGAACAGCTTGCGTCCGGCCTCGGGAGCGGTGACGGACACGTCCGTCATCTCGGGCGCCGCCTGCCCGTTTGCGTCGGGTGACCTTGCAACCATCGTTGTTCCCCGCTTGGCGTTGGTATCGCGCGCCGGCTCACCGCCGCGTACGACGGACACGATCGAACCGACATATTGGCCGTATTTCCGTCCGAATAAAATCCCCCTGCGCATGAATCGCGCCCGAGGTCGACGTTGCCATGAACGGTATATCGATGCGGCCGGCCTGCGGCTGGATGGGTGTTATCCCGGAGGCGGGCACGGCGCGCGAGTGGAAAGGGCCGGCGCCGTGCGCGCACAGCCGCGCCGGCGCTGGCGCGCGGCGATTGCGCGCGACGCGGCGCACGTCTGATCGGCGTGCCGGCGCATGCGTACGCAACCGCTCGGCCAGGCAGGCGGGCGCCCGGGCAACCGGTTCCGGTTGATTTGCGTCAATCGTCGGAAGCAGTCAGATGATGCACGCACGCAACATGCGCGGCGCCCCGCCGTGCGGCGGGTGGCCCGGTCAGCGGCCCGACGCGAGCGGCGCCGGCGCGTTCGCGCGGCCGCGGCCGGCCGGCGTGCCGCCGTGTTGGCCGTAGCGGGCGGCCAGCGCGTCGACCCGCGCGAGATGGTGGCGATTGTCGTGATCCCACGGGTGGAAGCCCGGCCGGAAAAAGCTCAGCCATTCGCCGGCGATGCGCGGGAACAGCCCGCGGCGCGGCCCGTACAGGAACGCGAGCACCCGCAGCAGGCCGCGCACGTGATGGCCGGCGCCGCGATCGCGCCACAGCAGCGTGACATGGATCAGGAACACGGTCGGCCAGAACGTCAGCGTCGTCAGCAGATACACGCCGATGCGGATCAGGTAACGGCGCAGCCCCGGCTTCATCGCGGCATTCCACACGTCGAACGACACGGCCTTGTGCTCGGTTTCCTCCAGCGCGTGCCACAGCCACATCTGCCGGTAGCCTTCGACCGAACCGGCCAGGCGCGTCGGGTCGCTCAGCAGCCAGTCGGCGAGCATCGCCGTATAGTGCTCGGCCGCCACCGTGTGCGCGAGCTGCATCGAATGCGGCAGCTTGCGCTTCAGGTAGCCGAGCACCGTCCACACGCGCTTGTCGAGCTTGCGCGCCGGCAGCCGGTTCGCCTGCATCAGCTCGTTGTATTCGACGTGCTCGCGCGTGTGCATCGCCTCCTGGCCGATGAAGCCGAGCACCTGCTGCCTCAGCACCGGATCGTCGATCCGGTCGCGATAGTGGCGCACCGAATCCATAAAGAAACGCTCGCCGGCCGGAAACAGCAGCGATAGCGCGTTGAAGAAATGGGTCACGTGGGACCCGAGGCCATGCCAGTCCTTCGCGCGGTCGACCGGCAGGTCGAAGCGCAGGTCGCGACGCACCGGCATGATGCCGGCTGCGGTGGCGGAAGCGGCTGACTTCATGTTCATCGTTCTCCTGTTGCGGAGCGGCCCGGCGCATCGTCCGACGCAGCCGGCGCAAGCCCGGGCGGCACATCGCGCGCCGCCAAATCCTGACATCGACAGATGTAAAGATAGGCCGCGCGCGCCGGCGCACGCAAGCCGCGCGGTAGATGCGCGCTTCCAAACAGGGCACGGTCGGAACGGCGTAAAAAACGGCGCGCGAGCGGCGCCCGGACAGGTCGCGATTCGAACGCGCGGGTTGGCGTACGGGTGACGCGCCGGAACCGGTTCGGCGCCGCGCCGCCCGCCCGCAAGCCTCGTGTGGCGGGCGTGCCGTGGAATCCGGCAACGGTCGTGCAGCCTGCGGCAACGCGTGCCGGTCGCATCGATTCATACACTCGGCGCCCTCGCGTGGTGCAACCTCGGCGCCGCGACGCGCGAAAAATTCAAACGCGCGTTCCAATGGCGTGTCGGGCGATCCCGCGCGCGGCGCTCCGCCACGCTGGGCGACACGCTTGCCGACACGCGTACGGCGGCGCGAAATCCGCACGCGCCGGCCCGCTGCGCGCTCGCCTACAATAGCGGTTTTACGTCACGCTCTTTCAGGAGAAATCATGTCCGTCATCACGACCGAATCGGGCCTCAAGTACGAAGACCTGACCGAAGGCACCGGCGCGGAAGCGCAAGCCGGCAAGACCGTCAGCGTCCACTACACGGGCTGGCTGACCGATGGTCAGAAATTCGATTCGAGCAAGGATCGTAACGACCCGTTCGCGTTCGTGCTGGGCGGCGGCATGGTCATCAAGGGCTGGGACGAAGGCGTGCAAGGGATGAAGATCGGCGGCGTGCGTCGCCTGACGATTCCGCCGCAACTCGGCTACGGCCCGCGCGGCGCAGGCGGCGTGATTCCGCCGAACGCGACGCTCGTGTTCGAAGTCGAACTGCTCGACGTCTGACCCCGCATCCGGCCGCTTCCTTCGGATGGAACGCATCGCCTCCCCCGCCATCGCGCTGCGCCGCTACGCCACGTGCGAAGCGTCGGACGTGCACGACTTCCACCAGGTCGTGCTCGGCGTCGATGGCGCGATGGTGATGGCAGTGGACGGGGTCGGCCGGCGCATCGACCGGCACGCGGCCTGGCTGATTCCGGCCGGCGCGCGCCACGACTACGCGGGCCTCGGCGACAATCGCCAGCTCGTGATCGACCTGCCCGCCGCATCGCTCGCGGTGCCGCAGCGGCTGTTCGACCATGCGCGCGCCGTGTCGATCGCCCCGGCGCTCACGTCGCTCGTCGCGCAGGTCGCGGCCGTCGCCGTGCAGCACGATGCGCCGGCCGGCGACGCACGGCAGGCGGCCGCGCACCGTTTCCAGTGGCAGGCCGCCGCACGCCTGTGCGATGCGCTGCTCGACGATGCCGGCATTGCCGCGCCCGCGTCGGGCCTCGATTTCGCGCGCATCGACCGCTGGCTGCGCGCGCGGCTCGCCGATCCGCTGCGCATCGCCGATCTCGCCGCGCACTGCGGCTACGGGATGCGCCGGTTTCATCAACTGTTCGTCGACGCGTTCGGTGAGACGCCGCATCGCTACCTGCAGCGGCTGCGGCTCGACGCAGCGGTCGTGCTGCTCGCCGACGGCCGGCATTCGCTCGTCGACATCGCGGGCAGCGTCGGTTTCGCCGATCAAAGCACGTTCACGCATGCGTTCACGAAGCGCTTCGGCGTCGCGCCGGGACGCTGGCGTGGCGGACGGCACTGAACGGCCCAGCGACGCCGGTTTTCCCGCGATAGCGGATGCGGCGCTCGCTCGCGCCGTGGCATTACGGCCGAATGAGCTTCGACCGCCGCTGTCCGTTCCGTGCGAGGCCGTACCGCGCATAAACGCGCCGCGCGTCCAGCCGATGGTCGCCGCGCACCGCGCTCACCGACGCGTCGTGCCCGCTTCGTCACCGATCTTCTTCACGATAGTCTCGGCCGCCTTCACCGGCCGGCCGTCGTCGTGCCGCAGCGCGAGCTTGCGGATCGCGCGCCCGGTGCCGCGGTCGACCAGCACCGAATGCGGCTCGCCGCGCGCGAACAGGTTGACCTCGCCCCACTGCCGCAGCATCACGATGACCGGAAACAGCCCCTCGCCCTTTTTGGTCAGCACGTACTCCTGATACGCGGTGCCGTCGGACGCCGGCACGACGTCGAACACGCCGGCGTCCACCAGCCGCTTCAGCCGGTCGGACAGGATGTTGCTCGCGACGCCGAGGCTCGCGCGGAAATCGCCGAAGCGGCGCACGCCGTCGAACGCGTCGCGCACGATCAGCAACGCCCAGCGATCGCCGACGATATCGGTCGCGCGCGCCACCGGGCACGGCGAATCCGCAAGACTTTTCTGCCTGGCCATCTTCCTCTCCACAATTGCGCCGGCGCCTTCGCAGGCATGCCGGCCATCCGTGCGCGGGCCTTTGGCCCGCCACCCAACAAGTTGCATTTTAAAACCACTTTCCCTACACTCCAAACAAATTTCAAATTGCAACTCCATTGCGTGAGGCAACCATGGAGTCATCCTGCCGTTCCGGCACCGTTGCATCGAACGCGCGAACCGACGCGGTCCATCCGGCCGACGGCGGCCGCCTGTCGTCGGCGCGCGTCGCGCTGCTGGCCGTCTGCTGCGCGGCGAGCGTCGCGAACGTCTACTACGCGCAGCCGCTGCTCGATTCGATCGCGCGGGATTTCGGCGTGTCGCAGGCCGCCGTCGGCGGCGTCGTCACCGCGACGCAGCTCGGCTGCGCGCTCGCGCTGCTGTTCGTCGTGCCGCTCGGCGACTTGCTGAACCGCAAGCGCCTGATCGCCGTGCAGCTTCTGCTGCTGACCGCGGCCTGCATCGGCGTGGCTGCCGCGTCGACACGCGTCGCGCTGCTGGCCGGGATGGTCGCGGTCGGATTGCTCGGCACCGCGATGACGCAAGGGCTGATCGCGTGCGCGGCCGCGCTCGCCGGCGCAGGCGAACGCGGCCGCGTAGTGGGTGCCGCGCAGGGCGGCGTCGTGGTCGGGCTGCTGGCCGCGCGCTCGGTGGCGGGCGTCGTCACCGACATCGCCGGGTGGCGGGCCGTCTATCTCGTATCGGGCGTGCTCGCGATCGCGATGCTCGTCGTGCTGTCGCGGCTGTTGCCGGATCGGCACGCACCGCGCGAACGCATCGGTTACGCGGCGCTGCTGCGCTCGATGGTGTCGCTGCTGCGCGAAGAACGCGTGCTGCGCGTGCGCGGCACGATCGCGCTGCTGATGTTCGCGGCGTTCAGCATCTTCTGGAGCGCGCTCGTGCTGCCGCTGAGCGCGCCGCCGCACGCGATGTCGCACACGCAGATCGGCGCGTTCGGCCTCGTCGGCGCGCTGGGTGCGGCGGCCGCCGCGCGCGCGGGCCGGCTCGCGGATCGCGGGCGCGGCGAAGCGACGACCGGCGCCGCACTCGCGCTGCTCGCGTGCGCGTGGCTGCCGCTCGCATTCGGCACTACGTCGATTGCGCTGCTGATCGTCGGCATCGTGCTGCTCGACGTCGGCGGACAGGCCGTGCACGTCGTCAACCAGAGCATGATTCTCGGCGCGCGGCCGGACGCGCATGCGCGTCTCGTCGGCTGCTACATGCTGTTTTATTCGGCCGGCAGCGGGCTCGGTGCGATCGCGGCGACGATGATGTATGCGCGCGCCGGATGGACAGGCGTGTGCGTGCTCGGCGCGGGGGTGAGCGTGGCCGCGCTCGGCGTATGGGCCGCGACGCTGCGGCGCGCATGATGCGCACCGGTCGTGCGGATGGAATGGGAAAAGCCGGCCCGCCCCAGACGGGCGGCCGGCATGCGAACCGGCCGCGCACGCGCGCCGGTCCGGCTTTCGGTCGCGCTGCGGCTCCGCTGCGCGCCGCGAGCGTTCAGCCTGCCGCCTGAATCGCCTCTTCGTACACGCCAGCCACGCGTCGCGCGATCACCGCGTTGTCGAAATGATCGCGCGCATAGCGCTTGCACGCGACCTCGTCGGGCAACGTGATCGCCCCTGACAGCGCACCGCCGAGCCCTTCGGCAATCGCATCGGCGCCCGTCGACGGCAGCACGAGATCGTTCGACAACCCGGCGACCGCCTCCGGCAGCCCGCCGACCGGCGTCACCAGCACCGGCGTGCCGGATGCCAGCGATTCGACGGTGATCAACCCGAAGCCCTCGAGCGCGACCGTCGGCACGACGCTGACCGTCGCCGCGCGGTACAGCGCCGCGAGATGATGATCGGGCACGAAGCCGAGCAGCTTCACGTTGTCCTGCAGCCCCGCTTCGTCGATGCGCTGCTGCAGTTCCTCGCCGATCTTGCCCTTGCCGGCGATGAGCAGCAGCACGTCCGGGTGACGGCGCTTGACGATGCCGATCGCGTCGATCAGGTCCTCCAGCCCCATGCGCCGCACGAGCCGGCGCACGGCGAGCACGATCGGCCGGTCCTGCGGCAGTTGCAGCTTGTGCCGCGCCTCGGCCGGCGTGAGCGGCGTGTCGAACTGCGCGGTATCGACGCAGCCGGGAATCACGCGCACCCGCGACGGATCGATCCCGTAGCGGTGCGTCAGGATCTGGCCGAACGCCTGCGACAGCACGATCAACCGCGACGAGCGCGTATAGACGGCCTGTTCGAGATAGCGCTTCGCGCGCTGCCCGAGCGACGCGGCGCCCTCGACCTGGCTTTCGTCGGCCCACGGCCCCTGGAAGTGCGACACCTGCGGAATCCCGCGCGTCACGTCGAGGCCCGGGAACGTGTACAGCGCGAAGTGCGACGAAATCACGTCCGGCCGTTCGCTGCGGATCTCGTCGCGCAGCGCACGCCGCGCGGCGAGCATCCGGCGCGCGAGCGGCTGCGACGCGGGCCCGAAGCCCTGGATCGCGCCGCCCGTGTCGTCGGCGACCTTCGGCGAGCCGGCGACGAGCCCGCGCACCTCGACGCCCGCGCCGGGCAGCGCGCCGACGAGCGAGTAGTACATCCGGTCGAGGCCGCCCGCGCGTTCGGGGAACCAGTGCATGCCGATCTGCAACGATTTGATCGGCCGGGAAGAGTGGGACATCACGGTTGCTCCTGCGTGATTGCATGCTCGACCCGCTCGAACGCGGACGGCTGCGTGGGTTGGCCGATGCGCCGGTAAAGCGCGACGTACTGGGCGCCCATGTGCGCCCAGCCGAAACGGGTCATCAGTTCGCGGGCCGCGTCGCCCATCGCGCGACAGGTGTCGCGCGATGCCGCGAGCGCGCCGATCGCCTGCGCGAGCGCGGCCGGATCGTCCGGATCCTCCAGCACGATCCCGCATTCGCGCGTGATGATTTCCGCGCCGCCCGCCGTGCGCGCGGTGACGACCGGCAGACCGGCCGCCATCGCCTCCAGCAGCGACAGGCTCATCGCTTCGTAGCGCGACGGAAAAACGTACGCGTCGACCGAGCGCATCAGCGTCGGCATGTTCTTCACGAGCCCGAGGAAATGCACGCGCGAATCGATGCTGAGGGCGCGCGCTTCTTCCGGATACGGGCTGCCGGGCAGATAGCCTGCCACCGCCAGATGCACGTTCGCCGGCAGCTTCGTCAGCGCCTTCAGCACGGTGCCGAGGTTCTTGCGCGGCGTGCGCAGGTCGCCGACGAACAGCAGCAGGAACGCGTCGGCCGGCAGCTTGAACGCCGCGCGATCGGCCTGCGCGCCCGCGAACGCGCTGCCGTCGACGCCGTTGTAGATCACGCTGATCTTGCCGCTGTCGATGCCGAGCCCGGCGATCTCGTCGGCCACCTTCTGCGACACCGCCGTGATCGCGCGCGAACGCTTGTACGCCCAGCGCTCGAGCACGGTATTCACACGCGTATAGACGTACTGGTAGGCCGACCACAGCCCCTTGGTGGGTCCGAACGGATAGTACGGACTCTTGAACCAGCCGCCGTGCACGAAGTGCGCGGTATTCACGTCGGCCTTGATCCACGAGATGAAGCCGTTCACGTGCAGCACGTCGTATTCGCCACGGTGCGCGCGCAGCCACGCCGCGCTTTTCAGCGCGAACACCTGCTGCTTGACGAGATTCGACGGCCAGAAGCCGCCGACCTTCACCGGCACCCAGCGCACGCGCGGATCGGCCAGCAACTCGGGCGCGACATGCGACGCGACCAGCGTGACCTCGTAGTGTTCGGCCAGCGCCGCGCGCGCGATTTCGTAATTGACGCGGCCCTGCCCGTCGTTATGTCGCACGACGTGCGTGACGATCGCGATTCTCAATGGTCGCCTCCCCGTGAACGCGCGGCGGCCAGCAGGCGTTGCGCCTTCTGCCAGTGCGCCGCGGCAAGTATCGAAAAAATGGCTGTGAACATCAGCAGGCCGCCGGTGCCGATCAGCGAGTTCGTGAATACGAGCATCGCGAAGGTCGACAGGCACAGGCTCAGGCACGCGCCGACGAACTTGTCCTGGCGCAGCTTGAACGCCGCGCGCAGCGTGCGGCCGAACAGCATCACGACGCCGGCGAGATACAGCAGCGTGCCGGGCCAGCCGAGCACGAACGGCACGTTCATCACGCCGCTGTCGAAGCTGCCGTACTTGCCGAGCTCGCCGCTGTCGCTCGACAGCTTCGTGGACGCGCCGGTCGCGCCCATCCCTTCGCCGGCGACGTCGGTGAACGCCGTCTGCGCGAAGGTCGCGTAGAACTTGTTGCGGTCGTCGTAGCTGCGGTCGTCCTTCAGGTTCGTGATCGACTGCAGGCGCGCGCCGAGCCGGTCGGCCACCGGGCCGACGGTCAAGAGCGGCACGCACAGCCCGACCAGCACGACGCCGCTGATCAGGATCCGCATCCGCACGCGGTTGCTCGATTGCACGAGCTGGATCGCGAGCGCGATCACCCAGCCGCCCCAGGTCGAGCGCACGAGACACAGCGCGAACGACACGAAACCGGCCGCGCCCGCGAACCAGCGGATCTTCTGCGGCGCGACCAGCACGAACACCAGCGCACCCATCATCGCGAACGCGAACGGCCCGGACGAATTCATCGTGCTGAACACGCGCACGCCGTACGGCACCGGCTCACCCTGCGAGCCCATCTGCGAGCCGACCATCCACAGCACGTCCCACTGCGGCATCACGAAGTACTGCACGACGCCGTACACGCCCATCACGAGCATGCCCCACATGAAGGTGGACAGCAGCACGTCGCGATACTCCGGATAGTTGCGCGCGTTCACCATGATGTGAAAGCCGATCAGGATCGGGTACAGCCAGTTCGCGAGGTCGTAGGTTGCGGCCATCACGCCGCTCGACACGATCCCGACCAGGTACGCATACACGAGCCCGAACAGGATCAGCAGCACCGGAATCCCGCGTCGCTGCGCGAGCACGCGGTAATGCCGGATGAGCCCCAGGCCGGCGATCATCGTCACCGCGAGCGGCGCGACCTGGATCAGGCTCGTCGGCGTGAACGCGCCCTTCGACCAGTCGGCCAGACGCCGCACTTCCGGGCTCAAGAACCACACCCACCACATGAAGCCGACATAGCGCGCCGGGCTCTTGAAATACAGCCAGATGCCGACCCCGATGGCCAGCACCGGGAACGCGAGCGTCAGCACCTTGCCCTGGTGGATCGCGATCAGCGCGGCGGTCAACGTCCACAGCCCGGCCTGCCCGGCCCAGTGCTTCGGTTCGGCGAACCAGCTGCGGGTGCGCGACGGCGCGCGTTCGGCGGCAATCGTACTCATCGATCCGCGCTCACTGCGACGAAGGGTGCGAATCGGCGAGCGGCATCGCGACGCCGGCCGCCGCGGGCGTGCGGCGCCGGCGCAGCATGTCGCGCGTGATCCGCACGTGCTGCTCGGCGAACGCCTGCGTGGTCAGGTCGCGCTCGCGCAGGCAGGCGGCGGCGGCCCGCGCGCAGTCGAGCGCCGCCGCCGGATCGGCGACGAAGCGGTCGGCGGCCTGGCGCATCGCCTGCGCGTCGAACGCCGGCACATAGGCGGCCGTATCGTGCGGGAAGTAGTCGCTCAGGCCGCCCACGTCGGACACGATCATCGGCTTGCCGACGGCCGCCGCCTCGAGCATCACGGTGATGCCGGACGCATGGAAATTCGGCCGCAGCGGCACGACGATCACGTCGGCCCACGCGTACAGTTCGTGCTGCTTCGCGAGCCCCGACGCCGGGCCGATCTTCACGTTCGGCGCATGCCATTCGCGCGGCACGCGGCGGCGCGTCGCGAGCCGCACGTCGTAGCGTTCGTCGCCGCCGAACGCGGCGAGGAACGTGCGCCAGTCGCGATCGCGGTCGTTGCCGATCGCGGCGATCCGCAGCGGCCGGTTCGGCTGCCATTGCCGCGGCTCGACCGGCGGGAAATCCTGCGTGTTCAGCCCGTAATAAACGAACTCGGCTTCGCGCCCGAGGATGCGGCGGCACAGGTCGGCGTTGTCGCGGGCGAGCGTGGTCAGCGCGTCGGCGCGCGCGAGCAGCTTGCGGTACAGCCAGCGGCGCGGGCCGCCGAAGCTGCCCCACTTGTCGAACAGCCACACGCTCTGCGCGAGCAGCAGCGGGCGCTTGCCCTGCGCGCCGGCGAGCTTGAGGATCAGCGCGGCGGCCAGATGCTCCTGCTCGGTATGCGTCCAGATCACGTCGGTCGCGAGCAACGTCGCGCGGTTGCGCCACGCATGCACGATATCGAAGCCGAGCGCCGCCTTCAGCGCGCGGCGCGCGAGGCTCACGACGCGGTTCTCGCGGCCGTCCTGCGAATAGGTCAGCCGGAATTCGTCGGATTCGGCGTGGTGATAGCCGTACAGGCAGCCGATGTCGTCGCCTTTCCGGTAGGTACGCGGATCGGCGCCGTAGAACAGATGGACGTGAACGTTCGTTGCAGCCTTCGTGGTCATGCGAGCCCTCCGGGCATGGCCGCGCGCGAGGCGCGCAGGCCGTTCAAGACGTCACCGGCGGCATCGCCGCACGATGGGGGGCAAGATCGGTGCGACGCGCATCGCGCGCGCCGCGGCGCACCGCGCGCCAGTGCGCGAGCACGCGGGCACGCCGCGCGGTCGGCAGCGCCAGCAGCACGTGCGCAAAGCCCGGATAGACGCGTGTGCCGACCAGCGTCCACCACCACCACGCGATCTCGCGCCGTACCGGCGGCAGATGCTCCCGCAGCGTCAGTTGCAGGTTGTACGCGCCGTTGCTGATCGCGTTCAGCGACGCCGCATCGCGCCGGTCGTCGTCGAAGCGCTCGGCCGGGAAATGGTCGACCGCGATCGCCGGGTCGTACAGCAGCGTCCAGCCCGCGCGCTGCACCTCCATGCTGAACGCCATGTCGTTGTGCACCTGCGCGCCGGCGCCGCGCAGCCGCGTGTCGAAGCGCAGCCGTTCGATCGCCGCGCGGCGGTAGCTCATGTTCGCGCCTTTGAGCATGTCGACGGCGCGCGCACCGCCGACGCCAAGGTGATGATTGCCGATGATCTTGCCCGACAGCGTGAGCTGGCCAACGAGCTCGCGCGATTCGTCGAGCAAGCGGCCCTTCTCGTGCACCCAGTCGCGCCCGCCGACCGCGCCCACGCGCGGGTCGGACAGGAACGCGGCTTCGATGCGCGCGAGCCAGTCCGCGTGCGGCGCCGCATCGTCGTCGGTGATCGCGACGATGTCGCCGTTCACCGAGTCGAGCCCCTTGTTCAGCGCGGCGACCTGGCCGGCCACCTCGACCGGCACGATGCGTAGCGGCAGCGCGCCGCCGACCGCCGGATCGGCGAGCCGTTCGTGCGTGGCGTCGTCCTCCGGGCGCGCGACGACGATCACCTCGTCGGGCAGCCGCTGCTGCCGCTGCAGCGCCAGCAGGCAGCGCGCGAGGTCGGCGGGACGCCGATAGGTCGGAACGAGCACGGAAATTTTCATCAAGGATTCTCCAGTCGGCCGGGCAGGCGCCGCTCGCGCCGGCCCGGTGTCGTGAAATGCGATCAAGCGCTCAGGTATTCGTGCACGGCCGCATAGCCGCGGCCGTAGCCGCGCGCCTTCGGCGGCACGCCGTTGAAGATCCCGCCTTCCAGGTCGACCCCCGCGGTGCGCAGGCGCTTGATCGCATCGGCGATCTCGCCTTCGGTATGCATGCCCGAGCGCAGCACGAGGAACGTCGAGCCGGCCATGCGGCCGATGATGGTTGCGTCGGTCACCGCCAGCACCGGCGGCGAATCGATCAGCACGACGTCGTAGCGCTTGCCGAGCCCTTCGAGGTATTGCGGCAGGCGCGTCGACATCAGCAGCTCCGACGGATTCGGCGGGCGCGTGCCGGCCGCGATGAACGACAGGCCCTGCACCGGCGTCTCGCGGATCGCTTCCTCGAGCGGCGACTGATCGCTCAGCAGCTCGGACAGGCCCGGCTGCACGGTCAGGCCGAAGTAGCGGTCGAGCATCCCGCGGCGCATGTCGGCGTCGATCAGCAGCACGCGCTTGCCCGAATGCGCGAGCAGCACCGCGAGGTTGACCGTCAGAAAGCTCTTGCCGATGCCCGGCGTCGGGCCGGTCAGCACGATCACGCGGTTCTTCGCGTCCATCATCGCGAACTGCATCGCGGTGCGCAGGCTGCGCATGCTTTCGACGCTCAGGTCCTTCGGACGCAGGCTCGCGAGGATCGGCCGCGCACGGCTGCCGCCCTTCTCCGCGGCCGCGTCGAGCTTCACCTGCTCGGCGCTTTGCGGCACCAGCCCGTACAGCGGCAGGTTGAACGTGCGCTCGATGCGGTCGGGATCCTCGATGCCCTGGAACAGGTTGCGACGCAGGAACACGACGCCCGTGCCGAGGATCAGCCCGAGGAACACGGCGGCCGACAGGATCAGCACCTTCTTCGGCTTGACCGGCGCGCCCGGACGCAGCGCCGAGTCGATCAGGTGGATGTTGCCGCCCGTGCCGGCCTTCTGCACCGACAGCTCCTGCACGCGGTTCAGCAGCAGCACGTAGATGTCCTCGGCGACCTTCGCGTCGCGCTGCAGCTGAACGGCCTTCACCTCGGTCGCCGGCAGGCTGCGGAAGCGGTTGCTGAACTTGTCCTTCTCGCCCTGCAGCTCCGCGAGCTGCTGCTTCGCGGCGATCACCATCGGGTGCGAATCGGTGAAGCGCTGCGCGAGCGATGCGAGCTGCAGGCGCTGCGCGGCGATCTGCTGTTCGTATTGCACGCTGCCCTGGAGGTAGACCTTCGCCTCGTCGCTCGCGTTGATCGAACCCGACGTGCGCTGGTATTGCGTGAGCGCGGCTTCCGCGCGTTCGAGGTCGGCCTTCAGGCGCGGCTCCTCGCCCTTCAGGAAGTCGAGCATCTTGGTCGCTTCCGCCTGCTTCGCGACCACGTGCTGGTTCAGGTACGACTGCGCGAGCGCGTTCGCGATCGCGGCGGTCTGGTCCGGATCCTTGCCTTCCAGCGAAATCTGCACGACGCCCGTCTGCTTGCCCTGCTCGCTCACCTGGATGCCGGCCTGGAAGCCGCTGATCGCGTCGAGATCGTTGTAGCGCACCACCGTGAATTGCGTGCCGGGGCGCGCGACGAGCTTCTGCACGAGCAGCGTCACGCCGCCGCCCTGCGCCGCTTCGCCGACGCGACCGGCCAGCAGCCGCGTGCCGTTCTCGTCGACCAGCGAATAGGTGCCGTTCGGGCCGGCCGTCAGCGTCAGCTTCTTGCCTTCGAGCGCCGGCACGACGCTGATCGAGTCGACGTCGGCGAGCTCGCCGCCCCACGCGTACGATTTCAGGCCGAGCCACGGCCGCGACGGCTCGCCCGGCGTCGCGAGGCGCGCGGCGAGGCTGCCGAGCACCGGCAGCGTCTTCGGCGCGATCGAAAAGTTCAGCTTGAACTGCTCGACGACCGGCGTGACCACGCCGCGGCTCTTGATGATCTCGATTTCCGCGTCGGTCGGCGCCTGCTGCGGGCCGCTGTTGATCGACGCGCCCGTCTGCGTCTGCGTGAGCGCCTGCGACGTGTTGTCGTTGCCCTCGACCCGCACGTGCACGTCCGCCTGGTAGACCGGCTTCGCGATGAAGCAGTAGAGGCCGGCGAGCGCGATGACCGTCACCGCGATGCCGATCAGCAGCCAGATGTCGTCCATGATCACCTGGAGCAACTGGCCGAGAACGAAGTCCTCTTCCTCGGTCTTCGCGGTCAGGTCCGCGTAGGAGTGTTTCGCTTGCGTGTTCACCATTCGTTCCCGCTTGAGTGGTGCCGGGGGGGCGGACGCCGCCCCGGCGGGCTATCAGCGCGTGATTTGCCGCATGTAGAAGATCGTCTGGATCGTCGGCAGCACCTGCTGCAGCACACGGTTGAACTGCACCGAGCCGGCCGTGCTGACGTAGACGACGTCGAGCGGCTGAAGCGGGAAGCGGCTCGACAGCATCAGCGCATCGGGCTGCGTCATGTCGAGGCGGAACACTTCGGGCTTCGTCGGGTTGTCGCGCATGCCGCGCATCACGTAGATCTTGCGCGGGTTCGCATCGGTGTCGAGGATCCCGCCGCCCGCGGTCAGCGCATCGGCGATGGTCAGCCTGCCCTTGAGCATCGGCACCGTGACCGGCGTCTTGACCTCGCCCATGATGAACACGCGGCTGTCGCTGCGATCCGGCACGTTGACGATGTCGCCCGGCTGCAGCATCACGTTCTGCTTCACCTCGCCGCGATCGAGCACGCCGTTCGCGTCGAGCGTGTACAGCTTGCCGTCGCGCGTCAGGCGCACGCGCTGCAGGTCGGCTTCGGCGGTCGAGCCGCCGGAGCGCGAGATCGCGTCGACGAGCGTGAGCGGCACGTCGCTCACCGCGAGCGGGCCCGGCTGCTTCACCTCGCCCGTCACCTGCACCTTCTGGCTGCGGAACGACAGCACGCGCACGTCGAGCTGCGGATTCTTCACGTAGCGCGACAGGCTGGACGCCATCTCGTCGCGGATCTGCGCGACCGTCTTGCCCGCCACGCGAATCCGCCCGACGAACGGGAAGAAGATCGTGCCGTCGGCGGCAACCGTCTGGCCGTACGGATCGGCCTGGCCCGGCAGCGCGGTCGTATACGGCTGCTGCAACGCGCCCGCGACCGATTGCGTCGTGTTGCCGCCGCTCGAGAACGACTGGCCCTGCGGCGTCGTCAGCTCCGGGTGGTCCCACACGGTGACGCCGAGGATGTCCTGCGGGCCGACGCGATACGTGTACTGCGACGGATCGGTATAGCGCCCGGGCGGCAGCGGATGATCGACCTGTGCTTTCTGCAGCTGGTCCATCACCACTTTGGCGTCGATGTAATGAACCGGATAGGTTTCGGCCGCTTCCTGCCGGCCTTCGTCCTTCAGGTTCGACGAGTCGAGGTAGTTGCCGGGCGCGGTTGCACAGGCTGACAGGAAAGTCGTCAGCGCGACGGCAAGCGCCACCGGGCGCATCGGGCGTTTCAGCATAGTTTCTGTAGCCATCCTTGAACCAGACGTTCGATCAGTGAGTAGCTCTCGCGGTAGTCGGCCTCGGGGCCGCCGTGCGGGTCCGCGATCTCGGCCCCTTCCCACTTGCCGAGCAGGTGGACCTTGCCGCGTGCGAACGGATCGACCGCTTCGACGGCCGCGATCTGTCGGCGCTCGCTGACGAGAATCAGGTCGGCGTCGCGCACGATCCGGCGCGACAGCCGCCGCGAGCGATGGGTCGTCGCATCGACGCCCCGCTCGGCCAGCAGTTGCCGCATCACCGGATCGATGCCGTCGCCGTCGTTCGCGTGGACGCCGGCCGAATGAAACGTCGGACGCGGGCCGCCGCGCGACGCGGCGTGCGACTTGAACAGCATTTCCGCCGCCGGGCTGCGGCAGACGTTCGCGTGGCAGACGATCAGGATGTTCCGGAACATGGCGTCTCGTAACGAGTGACGAAAAACGGGTTACGCGCTCGCGCGCGCGGCGCCCGGCACGCGCGCGGCGACGGCCTGGCGCGAGCCCGGCCGGCCGATCGGGTGGTACTCGATGCCCTGCTCGCTCATCGTCTCCGGCTCGTACAGGTTGCGGCCGTCGAAGATCACGGGCGCCTTCCACAGGCGGCCGAGCGCGACGAAGTCGGGGCTCTTGAACGCCTTCCATTCGGTGACGATCACGAGCGCGTCGGCGTCGCGCGCAGCCTGCGCCTCGTCGTCGACGAACGACAGGCGCTCGAGCCAGCTCGGGTGATCGGCGAGATCGAGCGCGAGCACGCGGCGCGCTTCCTGCTGCGCGACCGGGTCGTACGCGGCGACGCGCGCGCCGCGCGACAGCAGCTCGGCGATCAGCTCGCGGCTCGGCGCCTCGCGCATGTCGTCGGTGTTCGGCTTGAAGGCCAGGCCCCACAGCGCGAACGTGCGGCCGCTCAGGTCCTCGCCGAAACGCGCGACGATCTTGTCGGCGAGCACGCGCTTTTGCGTCGCGTTGACCGACGACACGGCCTTCAGGATCTGCAGCGACTGGCCGTGCTCGTCGGCCGTGCGGATCAGCGCCTCGACGTCCTTCGGGAAGCACGAGCCGCCGTAGCCGCAGCCGGCGTACAGGAAATGGTAGCCGATGCGCGGATCGGAGCCGATCCCGCGGCGCACGGCCTCGATGTCCGCGCCGAAGCGGTCGGCGAGGTTCGCCAGCTCGTTCATGAACGAGATGCGCGTCGCGAGCATCGCGTTCGCCGCGTATTTCGTGAACTCGGCCGAGCGCACGTCCATGTACAGCGTGCGCTCGTGATTGCGGTTGAACGGCGCGTAGAGCTTCTTCATCAGCTCGCGCGCGCGCTCGCCCGGCACGTCGTCGTCGCAGCCGATCACGATGCGGTCCGGCCGCGTGAAATCGTCGACAGCCGCGCCTTCCTTCAGGAATTCCGGATTCGACACGACCGAGAACATCTGGTCGCCGCCGCGCTTCGCGAGCTCCTCGGCAACCGCCGCGCGCACGCGCTCGGCCGTGCCGACCGGCACCGTCGACTTGTCGACGATCACCTTGAAGCCGGTCATGTAGCGGCCGATGTTGCGCGCCGCCGCGAGCACGTATTGCAGGTCGGCCGAGCCGTCCTCGTCGGGCGGCGTGCCGACCGCGATGAACTGCACGTCGCCGTGCGCGACCGCGGCCTCGATGTCGGTCGAGAAGCGCAGGCGGCCGGCCGAGCGGTTGCGCGCGATCACTTCCTTCAGGCCCGGCTCGTGGATCGGCACGCCGCCGTTGTTCAGGATGTCGATCTTTGCCTGGTCGACGTCGAGACAGAACACGTCGTGCCCGATGTCGGCGAGACAGGCGCCGGTGACAAGCCCTACGTAACCGCTGCCGATGATAGTCAGATTCATGATGTGTCGGACCCCTTGACCAATGATTCGAAATTCGGAAAACCGGAATGCCTGTGCGACGCAGCGCGTCGGTGTCAGTACGCGTTGCTGCCGGTGAAGCCTTTCCACAGCGTCAGCACGACGATCTTGATGTCGAGCCAGAACGACCAGTTCTGCATGTAGTACAGGTCGAGCTTCACGCGGCCCATCATCTTCTCGATCTGGTCGGTCTCGCCGCGATAGCCGTTGATCTGCGCCCACCCGGTGATGCCGGGCTTGATCCGGTAGCGGAACATGTAGCCCTTGACCAGATCCTTGTAGATGTCGTCGTGCGCGAGCGCATGCGGGCGCGGGCCGACCACCGACATCTCGCCCTTCAGCACGTTGATGAACTGCGGCAGCTCGTCGAGGCTCGTGCGCCGCAGGAACCGGCCGACCGGCGTCACGCGCGAGTCGTTCTTGGTCGCCTGCGTGACCTGCCCGGCCACTTCCTGGTGCACCTTCATCGAGCGAAACTTGTAGATCTCGAACTCGTGCCCGTCGATGCCCTTGCGCTTCTGCCGAAAGAACACCGGCCCGCGCGAGGTCAGCTTGATCAGCGCCGCGATCAGCACCATCACCGGCGCGAGCGCGGCGAGCGCCGCCAGCGCGAACAGCCGGTCGAACACGAACTTCGGCAGGATCCGCACGTCGGTGATCGGCGACGCCGCGAGGTTGATCGCCGGCACGCCGAGCACCTCGACCACTTCCTGGTTGAAGAACGACAGCGTGCGCACGTCCGGGATGAAGCGGATGTTCACGAAGTCGTGGCGGAACACCGTCACGATCTGGTGAATCCGGCGCTCCTCCGTGATCGGCAGCGTGAGCCACAGCTCGCTGATCGCGCGGCTGCGCACCAGCCACACCAGCGATTCGAACTGCCGCTCGATGCGCACGTCGTCGAGCGCGACTTCGCCCGGCGCCTCGCTTTCGTCGTACACGCACACAGGGTTGAAGCCGGCTTCCGGCCGCGCCCGCATCTGCGCGATCAGCCGCCGCGCCGCCGGCGTGCCGCCGACGATCGCGACCGCCTTCAGGTTGTAGCCGCCGCGGCGCAACTGCCGCAGCACGACGTGCACGCAGGTCTTCGAGCCGGCGAGCAGCGCCATCGTCACGAGCGCCCAGTAGCCGAGCCACAGCCGCGACAGGTCGCCCGACTGGTGAAAACTGAAACTCATCAGGATGCCCGCGAGCTCGACCGCGAGCCACGCGAACGCCACGCGCACCACCAGCCCGACGAGACGCTTGCCGCGCCACGACTGGTAGATGCCGATGGCCGGAAAGAACACGACGACCAGCAGGCAGTCGAACAGCACCGTCGTGCGCTGCAGGTCGCTGAGCCCGATGCTGCCGTCGTGCAACGCGGCCGCGATCAGCGCGCCCGTCACGACCATCGCGATATCGATGACTCTCGCCAGCACGCTCAACATGTCTGTTTCCTCTTCTTTGAACAGGCGTTTGCCGAACAGCGCCTTGCGCGACCCGTGCCGCACATTCGATTCAAACGTTGCATGACGCTATTGAAGCGACAAGAAAATTCATCCTCAAGCGCACAAGTATTTCGAAAAATAATCGGAAATTCTTGCCGCGATCTTTTTTAATTAAATCGGCATGATTTCCCGAATCGGGCTCGATCGGGGATTTTTTCTGAATCTTTACGCTTTCCGCTCGCCCTTTGCGGGCGGGCGCGGCAGGCTGGCGCCGGGAATTATTTTTTATTTTTTTATTTGCGGCCGGTGCTACCGCGGAAAGTTCTTCCAGATGACGGCGCGGCGGATATCCGGCATTGGGTCCGGTTTTATTGTCGATTTACTTCATGCTACAACGACAGGCACTGACTTCAACCGTGGAGAGTGTCATCATGAATGCTCCGGCAGTGGTCGCCGAAACGCGCCATTCTTCTTCCGCCGCACCCGCCGTCGGCACGCCCGCCGTCGGTACCCGCCTCGCCGTGCAGCCCGTGATTCTCGCCGGCGGTTCCGGCACGCGCCTGTGGCCGATGTCGCGCGAGCGCTTTCCGAAACAGCTGATCGGCCTGCTCGGCGATCATTCGCTGCTGCAGTCCACCGCACTGCGCCTCGACGGCCTGATCGCCGATCACCCGCTGAACGACGACGTGCTGATCGTGTGCGGCGAGGATCACCGCTTCACGACCGCCGAACAGCTGCGCCTGACGGCCAAGCACGCGACCATCATGCTCGAGCCGCTCGGCCGCGACACCGCGCCCGCGCTGACGCTCGCCGCGTTGCGGCTCGTCGCCGGCGGCAACGACGCGGTGATGACCGTGATGCCCGCCGACCATGCGGTCGCGGACGTGCCGCGCTTTCACGCGGCCGTCGCGGCCGGCGTGCACTGCGCGGCGCAAGGCAAGATCGCGACGATGGGCATCGTGCCGAAGCACGCGGAAACCGGCTACGGCTATATCCGCGTCGGCGCGCCGCTCGGCGACGCCGGCACGGGCGGCCTCGACGTACGCCGCCTCGACCGTTTCGTCGAGAAGCCGCATCTCGAACTCGCGCAGCAGTACGTCGCGTCGGGCGAATACTGGTGGAACAGCGGGATCTTCATCGTGCGCGCGTCGGTCTGGCTCAAGGCGATCCGGCAGCTCGAACCCGAGATCTACGCGGCCTGCGAACAGGCGGTCGCACAGGGCAAGGAAGACGGCGATTTCTTCCGCGTCGATCGCGATGCGTTCGCCGCGTCGCCGTCGAACTCGATCGACTACGCGGTGATGGAACCGCTCGCGAGCCTGCCGCAACTGTGCGAAAGCGTCGTCGTGCCGCTCGACGCGGGCTGGTCGGACGTCGGCTCGTGGGACGCGATCTGGCAGATCTCGCCGAAGGACGACGCCGGGAACGTCGGCCGCGGGCACGTGCTGTTCGAAGGCGCCGACTCGACGTTCGCGCATTCGGAAAGCCGGCTCGTCGCGTGCGTCGGCACGCAAAACCTGGTCGTCGTCGAAACGCCCGACGCCGTGCTCGTCGCGGATAAATCGCGCGTGCAGGACGTGAAGAAGATCGTCGGGCACATCAAGGCGCGACAAGGCACCGAAGCGACCGATCACCGCAAGGTGCATCGTCCGTGGGGCCACTACGACTCGGTCGACACGGGCGAGCGCTTCCAGGTGAAACGCATCGTCGTGAAGCCGGGCGCGCAACTGTCGCTGCAGATGCACCACCACCGCGCCGAACACTGGATCGTCGTGCGCGGCACCGCGCGCATCACGCGCGGCGACGAAACGTTCCTGCTGTCCGAAAACGAATCGACGTACATTCCGCTCGGCGTGTCGCACCGCCTGGAAAACCCGGGCAAGATGCCGCTCGAGCTGATCGAGGTGCAATCAGGGGCGTATCTCGGCGAGGACGACATCGTCCGCTTCGACGATACCTACGGCCGGCAGTAACGCGTCATGCAATAAAGGGCGCCGCTTCCACAGCGGCGCCCGAGCAAGGCAGACATGGAGACACGGGACTTCCGCGCGGGCGTCGTGGCACACGACGGCCCGCGCGTGACACGGCAACGGCGATCAGCCCACGCGGTACGCGTACTCGCGACGCTCCGCCTGCACGGGATCGTTGCGGCTTTCCGACAACGCGCCCGCGCGACGCTCGGCGATGAAGCGCTTGATGTCCGATTCCGCGCGCGCCAGCGCCGACAAGCCGGCCAGCACTTCGCCCTGCGGCTCGCGCGCCGGTGCGTCGCTCGCACCGTGGCGATCGATCCACTGGCGCGCCCAGTCGAGCGCGTACTGCTCGGCCGCCTCGGCGTCGGTGAAGCGCGGGCCGATCAGGCCCGAGCGTTCGACCCGACGGTCGTCCTGCGAGATCTCGGCCCACGCGCGATACATCAGGTTCTGCACGGGCTGCGCGATGCCGCTGATCGTATAGCCGCGATACTCGTCGACCTGCGGCTCGGCCGCGGCGAAGCTCGCGGCCGACGCCCGCGCATGCCGCAACTCCGCGGCCGGCGCACCGGGCACGGTAAACGACACGTCGGCGCGGCCGTCCATCGGGTCGTCCGCCATCGCGCTCAGCGACGCACCCTCGCCCTGCCAAACGTTTGCCTGCGCGCCTGGCAATTGCCACGACTCGGGGTTCTGCCAGAACACGCCGCGCAGACGGTCGTTGTCGGGCGCGGGCTCCGCGCGGCGGGCCGGCACGACGGCCTCCGGCGGCGGCGGAATATACGCGAACGTGCGCCCGCTGAACTGGGTCAGCACGTCGATCATCTTCAGCAGCGTGCCGTTCGCGAGCCACTCCTCGTAGCGACGGCGGCACGTCGGCCCGGACGGATAGCGGCCGGGCAGCTTGGACCAGGCTTCGCCGGTCGTCAGGATCCAGAGCACCGCGTTCGCGACGACGCGCGGTTCGGCACGTGGACGCCCACGACGGTTCAGCCTGATGGGTTCATCGGCGATCAGCGCTGAAAGGCGAAACCACTCTTCATCGTTAAGCTCATCGAAGAACATAGTCAATCTCTCCACGCAGCCAGGCCGGGGCTGCGATTGGCGGCGCCGTCACGACACATCGCGTCGCGGGGCGGCCAGGTTGCACATTATGGTTATCCGGCGTTGTGCATACCGGGCGACACCGCACTTTCACGGTGCCGCGATTCCCGGCAATGGCGCACAAATCGCGGTCTCACTCCAATGTGGGAATTTTTGTGCACGAAGCATACCATCCTCAGGGTTTATCTCAATATGACAATGACTTAATGTTACGCACTGAAACAACCTGCCATCGGCGAGCAATCCATTTACGCTTGAATTTTTTTGCGGGATCTTTATGCCGACGGCTGCAAAGGCCCGTCTGGCGGGGCTCCGCAGCGTCTGAAGAATGCGCTGAAACGGCAGTTTCCGCCTGCTCCGACCCTAGCCGGCAAGCTCTTCCGGAAGGGTTACGGGGAATCGGTAAATCAGGGAAAAATTCGTAACAAGTTATTCACGAATCGGTAAATCATTCAATTTGACCTGAATCAAATTATCTCGATGCACAATCTTTTTATTGTTTCGCTGCGAGGAATGAAAATACGCTGACGCCGCGCGCCCACTCTGTCCCCGCATGCAAATCCGTCACGCTTGTTACATTTTCGCCGCAACCGGCAAGCGGCCGCGCCGCAGGGCTGCGACGCGGCTGTTTCGGGTCCGAACGGAAAGGGGGAAGCCGGCTTGCGCGGCTCGCGACGACGGCGGCGCTAGCGCAGATCGCCTGCCAGCGACGCGGTCACGTCCGCGTCGATGCGCTGCGCGGGCATCGTGTAGGCCGGATGATCGCAGCCGATCGACAGCGCCGCCCCGCCCTTGAGCGCCGCGCGCATCGGCGCATCGAACTCGAAGCGGACGAAGTGCACGGCCGACGTCTTCTCCGCGTTGTCGCGCTCGAGATCCTCGTCGGCGATCGCGTAGACGCTCGCGTGCCCGTCGACCCGCAGGTACACGCGATCCTCGACACCGATCAGCCGCGCGAGCGCCGCGCGCCGTTCGATCTCGTGCTCGTACTCGATCTGCATCGTCGCCTTCAGGTTGGTGCCGTCGGGCACCAGCGGCAGATACGCTTCCAGTTCCCCTTCGATGCCGGCTTCGTCGAAGATTTTCTCGATATGCAGCATCTCGTGGATCTGATAACGGATCGTCGTCTCGTCCTCGAACATAAAACGCAGGTGGTTGCCGAGCGCCACCGCGCGGCGGCGCTTGTACGCGACGAGTCGCGCGTGTTCGGCCTTGCGGATCTTCGCGTACGCTTCGAGCGTCAGCAGGGAGTCGCGGGTCAGCGTCATGGAAGTCCTCGTGATGGTCGGCCGCCGCTCAGATGCCGTACGCGCGCCGCAGCAGCGTCAGCGGATGCGCGAGCGGCGCCGGCGGCAGCCCGTTCTCGTCGATGCCCTGCACGATGTGATGGCCGGCGAGCGCGCAGTCGGACGACACGACGTCCGGCCGCGGCTCGGCCATCGCCTTGAACACCGGCGTGCCGATCCGCATCGCGTCCGCATGAAATTCCTTCTTCACGCCGAACGTGCCCGCGTGGCCCGAGCAACGCTCGACGACGGTCACGCGCGTATCGGGCACGAGCGACAGCGCATCGGCCGTCTTGCGGCCGATGTTCTGCACGCGCGCATGGCACGGCACGTGATACGACACACTGCCGAGGCCGGTCTTGAAATCGGTCTTCAGCAGCCCGTCGCGATGGCGCGCGATCACGTATTCGAACGGGTCCCAGAACGCGTCGGCCACCGCGCGCACGGCCGGGTCGGCGGGAAACATCAGCGGCAGCTCGCTCTTGTACATCAGCACGCAGCTCGGGATCGCGCCGATCAGCGCATAGCCTTCACGTGCGTAGCGTTCGAGCACCGGGATGTTCACCGCCTGCTTCGCGGCGACGCCGGCGAGGTTGCCTTGCTCCAGCAGCGGCATCCCGCAGCACGCTTCGCGCGTGACGAGTTCGTACGGGATCTCGTTGTGCGCGAGGATCGCGAGCAGGTCGTGGCCGATCCCCGGCTCGTTGAAATTCACGTAGCACGTCGCGTAGATCGCGACCTTGCCGGGCGTGCGTTCGCCGTCGCGCACGGGCGGGTTCGCCGAGCGCTCGGCTGCGCGCCGGAACGTGCGCGGCGCGAACTCCGGCAGCCACGCATGGCGATCGACGCCGAGCGCCGCTTCGAGCGCGTGGCGCGCGGGCGGCGTGCGGTTCACCGCGTTGATCGTCTGCGTGACGACCGGAATGCCGGCGAAATGGCCGAGCGCATCGGTATTCGACAGCACCTTGTCGCGCAGCGTCGCTTCGCCGCGCTTGTAACGCGCGGCCTTGCCGCGCAACATCAGGTGCGGGAAGTCGACGTTCCATGCATGCGGCGGCACGTACGGGCATTTCGTCATGTAGCAGAGGTCGCACAGATAGCACTGGTCGACGACCTTGCCGAACGCTTCCTTCGGCACGTCCTCGACGTCGCCCATCGGCGTGTCGTCGACCAGGTCGAACAGCGCCGGAAACGCGCCGCACAGCGACACGCAGCGCCGGCAGCCGGCGCAGATGTCGAATACGCGGGTCATTTCCGCATCGATCTCGGCCTGGTCGTAGAACGCTTCGGACTGCCAGTCGAGCGGATGCCGGGTCGGCGCTTCGAGACTGCCTTCCTTGTGGGGCATGGGGCGCTCCCGCATGACGCGCATGTGCGCAAGCGCACCGCCCGCACGATGCGGGCGGCGATGAACGAACAGCCGGCCGCGTGCCGGTCGCACGGCGATGCCGTACGGCCCGCGGCGGCCCGTCAGTCGACGAGACTGTCGAGCGCCTTCGTGTAGCGGTTCGCGTGGCTGCGTTCGGCCTTCGCGAGCGTCTCGAACCAGTTCGCGATTTCGTCGAACCCCTCGTCGCGCGCGGTTTTCGCCATGCCCGGATACATGTCGGTGTATTCGTGCGTTTCGCCGGCGATCGCCGATTCGAGATTCAGCCGCGACGAACCGAACGGCAGGCCCGTGGCCGGATCGCCGACGGTTTCCAGGTATTCGAGATGGCCGTGCGCATGACCGGTTTCGCCTTCGGCGGTCGAGCGGAACAGCGCGGCGACGTCGTTCTGCCCCTCGACGTCGGCCTTCGACGCGAAATACAGATAGCGCCGATTCGCCTGCGATTCGCCCGCGAATGCGGCCTTCAGGTTCTCTTCGGTCTTGCTGCCCTTGAGTTGAGCCATTTGCGCCTCCGTTCGAGTCGGCGCGGCCGCGTGCGACGCCGGGCCGATCAGATATGTGGGGAACGATGCGTGCGCCGGGCGCGCGTCGTGCTCTTCAATCTAGGCGCTCGCGTTCGCATCCCCCAATAGGCTTTTTCAATGCGGGCGATAGTGTCGGGGGGCGGTGTGCGGCGGATGGCGGGAAGACGGGCGCCATGCGGTGCGCGGGAGCGGACGGGACGGCGGGTAGTGTGCGGTGCGCGGCGGCGCCGCGCGCGTCACGCGTCACGCATCCATCGCGCGCTTCAGCAGCAATTCGCGCTCACGCTCGTTGCGCGTCAGTTCCGCCGCGCGGCGGAATTCCAGCTTCGCCTCGTCGGCGCGGCCGAGCTTCGCGAGCAGATCGCCGCGCACGCTCGGCAGCCAGTGATAGCGCGCGAGCGCCGGATCGTCGCGCAGCACGTCGACGAGTTCGAGCGCGGCGGCCGGCCCGAACGCCATCCCCACCGCGACCGCGCGATTCAGCTCGACGACCGGCGACGGCGCGACTTCGGCGAGCGCGTCATACAGCGCGACGATCTGCGCCCAATCCGTGTCCGCCGCGTGCCGCGCCCGCGCGTGGCACGCGGCAAGCGCGGCCTGCAGCGCATACGGCCCGCGCACGCCGCCGAGCTTCGTCGCCCGCTCCAGCGCCGCGAGGCCGCGCCGGATCAGCAACGGATCCCAGCGGCTGCGGTCCTGGTCGAGCAGCAGCACGGGCCGGCCCTGCGCGTCGACGCGGGCATGCATGCGCGACGCCTGCAACTCCATCAGCGCGACGAGCCCGAGCACTTCGCTTTCGTCCGGCGCGAGGCCGGCCAGCACGCGGCCGAGCCGCAACGCCTCGTCGCACAGCGCCGGGCGCATCCAGTCGTCGCCCGCCGTCGCCGCATGGCCTTCGTTGAACACGAGATAGATCACTTCGAGCACCGACGCGAGCCGCGCGGGCCGCGCATCGGCGGCCGGCACCTCGAACGGCACGTGCGCGGCCGCGAGCGTGCGCTTCGCGCGCACGATCCGCTGCGCGATCGTCGGCTCCGGCGTCAGGAATGCGCGCGCGATCTCGCCCGTCGTCAGCCCGCCGAGCAGCCGCAGCGTCAGCGCGACGCGCGCGTCGGTCGACAGCACCGGGTGGCACGACGTGAAGATCAGCCGCAGCAGATCGTCGCCGATGTCGTCGTCGCGCGCGTCGGCGAGCGCATCGGCGATGTCGGGGACGACGTGCGCTTCGAGCGCGTCCATCTCGTGGCCAAGCTGGTCGCGCTTGGCCAAATGAAGCGACTCCTGCCGGACCCGGTCGAGCGCGCGACGCTTCACGGCCGTCATCAGCCAGGCGGCCGGGTTGTCGGGCACGCCGTCGACGGGCCAGTGCTCGAGCGCCGCGACGAGCGTGTCCTGCGCCAGTTCCTCGGCCACGCCGACGTCGCGCACCACGCGCGCGGCGCGCGCGATGATCTTCGGCGCCTCGATTCGCCAGACCGCTTCGATCGCACGATGCGTCGCCTCATGCGTCACGACGCCTGCCCCTGGGCGGACGCCTCCAGCGGCATGGCCATCAGTTCCCACGTGTGGCCGTCCGGATCGGTGAACCCGTGGCCGTACATGTTCGGGTACTCGCGCGGCGCCTGCGGCGCGGCCCCGCCGGCCGCCAGCGCCTTCGCGACGAGCGTGTCGACTTCGGCGCGGCTATCGCACGACAGGCACGACAGCACCTGGATGTGCGTCGCCGGATCGATGATGGTCTTGTCGGTGAAGGTCTGGAAAAACGGCCGCACGAGCAGCATCGCGAAGATCGCATCGCTGATCTTGATGCAGGCGGCCTGCTCGTTGGTATAGGCCGGCACGACCTCGAAGCCGAGCGCCTGGTAGAACGTCTTCGCGCGCGGCAGGTCGGCTACCGGCAGGTTGATGAAAACCATCTTGTGCATGACGGGTGCTCCCGGTGAGATTGGATTCAGGCGTGGCTGCGGCCGACGTGGAGATCGCGGAACCGCTCGACCGCGTCGCTCGGCGTCAGGTCGTCGAGCTCGAACAGCGGCCGCACCTCGATCTCGCAATCGAGCTCGGCGCCGAACGGCGCGGGGAACCGGCGCGTCCATTCGAGCGCCTCGTCGCGCGAGCGCACCTGGATCAGCGTGTAGCCGGCGATCAGTTCCTTCGTTTCGGCGAACGGGCCGTCGATCACCGTGCCCTTGCCGCCCGTGTAGCGCACGCGCCAGCCGTGGGCGCTCGGCCTCAGGCCGTTGGCGTCGAGCAGCACGCCGGCCTTCGCCAGTTCCTCGTGATAGACCGTCATCGCCTCGACCAGCCGGTTGTCCGGCAACGCGTCGGATTCGCTGACGGCATTCGCCCGGATCATGATCATGAATCGCATCGTTCACTCCTTGTCGTCGGTGGAAAGCGGCGCCCGTTCCGTGGCGCCTTACCCGGACGACGGGCGGAAGACGGCCGGATCGACACGCGCCACGACAAATCAGGGTAAATACCGAGTCGCGACGCTCACAGAAAGCACGGGCCGACCGCGCGCACCTCGACCGTGCACCATTGCGCGGCCGGGCACTGGCGCGCGATTTCGATCGCTTCGTCGCGCGTGTCGACGTCGACGAGGAAGAAGCCGCCGACCATCTCCTTCGCCTCCGCGAACGGCCCGTCGAGCAGACGCGTCTCGCCGTCGCGCACCTGCACGCGCGTGCCGCGCTCGGACCGTTCCAGCGACTCGACGCCGCGCAGCACGCCGCGCGCCTTCAGCGACTCGGCGAAATCGACCATCCGCGCATAGAGCGCCTGGCCTTCGTCGAGCGTGCGCTCGGCGCGCTGCTCGGTCGGTTCGACAATCAACAGCATGTAAGACATGGATTTCTCCTGTGGGAACGGGGTGCGGCGACATGCAGCGGACGAGCGGCACACGACGCCCGGTGCGAAAGCGTAACAGCCGCGGGGCGGCTTGCCGCATCGTTGGCCAACCGGCAATGGCCGAACGGCCATTTCGGCCGCAGCCTGACATTTTGCCTTCAAGATGCGGTCCCGAACTGTCGGATTTTCATCCTGTGGACCTTCCCATGTCACGCCCGCTCCCCCTGCTTGCCGTCGCGCTGTTCCTCGTGTTGTCCGCCGTGCTGTCCGTGGCCTTCTGCGCGCGGTCGACCCCCGCCGCGCTGCCGGTCGGCAGCGGTTGCGGCGGCCCCGCCACGGCGATCGCCGAGATCCGCCGCACCGGCGGTCCGTCGCGGCTCGCCGGGCAAACGACGTCGATCGAAGCGGTCGTCACCGCGGCGTTCGGCGGCGCCGACGGCCTCGGCGGCTTCTTCGTCCAGCAGGCCGACGCGCAACGGCAACACCGGCCGGGCGTTCCGGAAGGCCTGTTCGTCTACGCACCGAATGCGCGCGCAGAACCCGGCGATCTCGTGCGTCTGACCGGCAAGGTCGACGAGAAATACGGCCGGACGCAGCTCACGCTGTCGGGCCGCGTGGCCGTCTGCGCACGCGGGCAGACGGTCACGCCGGCCGCGCTCGCGCTGCCGGTTGCGTCGCCCGCCGTCCTCGCCGCGCACGAAGCCATGCGCGTACGCCTGCCGCAAACGCTGACGGTCAGCGATACCTACGAACTCGGCCGCTACGGCAGCATCGTGCTGAGCAACGGCCGGCTGCGCGTGCCGACCCAGGTCGCGCCGCCGGCCGACGCTGCCGCGCAGGCAGCGGCCAACGCATTGAATCGCCTCGTGCTCGACGACGGTTCGAACCGCCGCGACCCGGCGACCGTCCGCTATCCGCCGCCCGCGCTGAACGCCGCCAACACGCTGCGCGCGGGCTACACGGTACGCGGCGTCGAAGGCGTGCTCGAGTTGCGCTACGGTACATGGCGGCTGCAACCGGTGGCCGGCGCGGCGCCCGTATTCAATGCCGCCGCGAACCCGCGCACCGCGGCGCCGGCCCGGCATCCCGATGCCGACGTGCGCATCGTGTCGTTCAACGTCTTCAACTATTTCAACGGCGACGGCCGTGGCGGCGGATTCGACGCGCCGGCCAACCGCGGCGCGAAAACGCCCGCCGCGTTCGCGCGGCAGGAAGCGAAGATCGTCGCGGCGTTGCGCGCGCTGCGCGCCGACGTGATCGGGCTGATGGAAATCGCGAACAACGGCCACGGCGACGCGAGCGCCATCCGTCGGCTCGCCGCGCAACTCGGCGACGGCTGGCGCGCGGTCGATCCCGGCACCGCGCGCCTGGGCCGCGACGCGATCGCGGTCGCGCTGCTGTACGACAGCCGCACGATCGAGCCGGTCGGGCGCGCCGCCACCGTCTCGCTCGGCGGCCGGCACCGCCCGCCGCTCGCGCAGACATTCCGGCGCATCGGCGGCACGCGTGCGTTCACGGTCGCGGTCAATCACCTGAAGTCGAAGAACTGCCCGCACGCGAGCGGCGCCGATCTCGACCAGTCGGACGGCCAGGGCTGCTGGAATGCGGCGCGCACGCGGGCGGCCGCACGCGTCGCCGACTGGCTCGCCACGTCGCCGACGGGCGTCGCGGCCGACGGCGTGCTGCTGATCGGCGATCTGAACAGTTATGCAAAGGAAGACCCGGTCCGCACGCTCGAAGCGCGCGGCTACGCGAACCTGGTTGCGCACTTCGTCGGCGATACTGCGTACAGCTACGTATTTCGCGGCGAAGCCGGCAATCTCGACCACGCGCTCGCCACGCCGCCGCTCGCCGCGCGCGTGAAGGCCGTGCGGTTCTGGCACATCAATGCGGACGAACCGGTCGCGCTGCAATCCGTGCCCGATTACAAAACGCGCACGCGACGGTCGGCTTATTACGCACCGGACGCCTACCGCTCGTCGGACCACGATCCCGTCGTCATCGACGTCGCACTGAACGATACCGGCCCGCAGCCGGCATCAGGCACGAATCGTGCGCCTCGACCGGGCGTCGAGTAGTGCATTTGCATCAGCGCTCAACCTGCAACGGCACTATTTACCTGATGCCGGTGGCGGCGCCATATTTACCGCACCTTCACTGCGATCCGCTGCTCGACACGCTGTATCGCCCCGACGCGCGAAATTTTTTCAACCGCAGCGCCGCCCCGCGCGACGGGGTTTCCCGGCGATCCTGCCGACGAATTGAAAATTTGTCTCGAAACTCAATCGGATCAAGTGAATCACATCAGTTGCAGCGATTCGTCTTATCTTCAAATTGCCTGGAATCAAAGGAGGATAAACATCATGGCGCTTACCGACTCGATCGAACACAAGCTGGACCGCGGGCTGTCCGATATCCGTCGCACCGGCCGACGCGTGGGCCGCACGACGCGCGCGGCTGCCCGCGATCTGCATGCCGACGTGACCGACGATCTGCGCGGGCTAGTCGACGAACTGGAAGATCTGCTGAAAAACGATGGCGATGGCGATATCGCCGCACTGCGCAAGCGCGTGCAATCCCGCCTCGATGAAGCACGCGGCGCGCTCGACTATGCGTCGGGCAGCGCGGCCGCCCGGCTGCGCGATTCGGCCGAACGCGTGTCGCAAGTCGTGCACGAGAACCCGTGGCAAACCGCCGGCGTCGTCGCGGGCCTTGCGTTCGTTGCGGGCCTGCTCCTTTCCCGCCGTTGAACGGGGCGGCGTGTACCGCCGCCCGCCTCGCCCGTCACCCATCAGACAACGAAGGAGAAACGCCATGCAGAAATCCCTCGCCATGAAAGCCGCCGCCGCCGTGATGCTCGGCAGCCTCGCCCTCGCCGGTTGCACGACCACGTCCGGCAAACCCGATAGCGCCGCGGCCAGCGCGTCGAAGCGCGAGTCGATCGACGCCAGCGTGAATGCGACGCTGTCGCGCCTGTATTCGACGGTGCCCGGCTCGCGCGACCTGGTCTCGAAAGCACGCGGCGTCCTCGTGTTCCCGAATGTGCTGCAAGCCGGCTTCATCGTCGGCGCCCAGTCCGGCAACGGCGCGCTGCGCGTCGGCGGCAGCACCGTCGGCTACTACAACACGTCGTCGCTGTCGGTCGGCCTGCAGGCCGGCGCGCAATCGAAGGCGGTCGTGTTCCTGTTCATGACGCAGGATGCGCTCGACTCGTTCCGCAAGTCGGACGGCTGGTCGGCCGGCGCCGACGCGTCGGTCGCGGTCGTGAAGGTCGGCGCGAACGGCGCGGTCGACTCCAACACGGCTACCGCACCGGTGGAAGTGCTGGTCCTGACCAACGCGGGCCTGATGGGCGACCTGTCGGTGAACGGCACGAAGGTCACCAAGCTCAACATCTGACGATCCGGCACGCGGCCTCGCGCCGCGTTCGCTTCCCGGCAGCGCCGCGGCCCCGGCCGCGGCGTTTTCGCATGTGTCTCACGCAGCGGCTATGATGGCGGCACCTTTGCGGGCATACTCCGCATGGGCCGCCCGGCCGCGCATTGCGCCGCGAACCTGACGTTCGCGAACCGATCGCGCGCGGGGCAACGAGATTCAATCAAACCACGCATCAATCTGCGCGAATGTACCCATGGATAGCGGACACGATCACCAAAAATTCTTCTACTTCCTGCTGTTCGCGGTCACCGTCGGACTCTGCTGGATCCTCGCGCCATTCTCCGGCGCCGTCTTCTGGGGCACCATTCTCGCGATCCTGTTCCAGCCCGTGCAGCGCTGGCTCGCCGCACGCTTCGGCAAGCGGCGCAATCTGGCCGCGCTCGTCACGATGTCGCTGATCATCCTGATCGTGATCCTGCCGCTCGTGTTCGTCACGGCGACGCTCGTACAGGAAATCGCGTACGTGTACCAGG
Organism: Burkholderia sp. AcTa6-5; assembly: GCF_017815075.1. Lineage (NCBI taxonomy): Bacteria > Pseudomonadati > Pseudomonadota > Betaproteobacteria > Burkholderiales > Burkholderiaceae > Burkholderia > Burkholderia sp. AcTa6-5. Next base: position 219,284 of record NZ_JAGIQE010000011.1, read on the forward strand.
AACTCAAGGATGCGCAGCCGAATTATTCGCAGTACTTCCATGACATCATCCACGCGCTGCCGACGTCGATCCAGAACCTGCTGCAGAAATACGGGCTGACCAACATCCCGGGCATCCAGAAGAAGCTGACCGACGGCGCCGCGCAGATCAGCCAGTTCGCGGCCACCCAGGCGCTCAGCATCGGCCAGAACACGTTCCAGTTCGTCGTGAGCTTCGGCGTGATGCTGTACATGGTGTTCTTCCTGCTGCGCGACGGCGGCGAGATCGGCCGCCGCGTGCGCCGCGCGCTGCCGCTCGACGAAGAGCACAAGAACCTGCTGCTCGCGAAATTCACGACGGTCGTGCGCGCGACCGTGAAGGGCAACATCGCGGTCGCGCTCGTCCAGGGCGCGCTCGGCGGGCTGATCTTCTGGATCCTCGGGATCGAGGGCGTCGTGCTGTGGGGCGCGCTGATGGCGTTCCTGTCGCTGTTGCCCGCGATCGGCGCGAGCCTCGTGTGGGTGCCGGCCGCGCTCTACTTCCTGATGATCGGCGCGGTATGGAAGTGCGTGATCCTCGTCGCGTTCTGCGTCGGCGTGATCGGCCTCGTCGACAACCTGCTGCGCCCGATCCTCGTCGGCAAGGACACGAAGATGCCCGACTGGGTCGTGCTGATCTCGACGCTCGGCGGGATGGCGCTGTTCGGCATCAACGGCTTCGTGATCGGGCCGCTCGTCGCCGCGCTGTTCATGGCGAGCTGGGACATCTACGCGCGCGCCGAACAGGGCGAATGACGCGCGGCCGGCCGGCGATCCGCATGCGTGCGGACCTCGCCGGTCAAGGATGACGGATAGGGATCACGACGGGCGCCACGGCGCCCGTTGCTTCATCCGCCGCATCCGTCATCACGCCGCCATACGGGCCGACGCGATGCGCGCGGCCCGGCGTCAGCCATGTGCAACTGCGGCCGGATTGATCGAACTTGGCTCGCTCGATACGCGCCCGCGGCCCGATCCGACAGGCGGGACACGCCCGTCACGCGTCCGGATCGACGCGCAGCACCAGCTTGCCGCGATGGTCGCCGTCGAACAGGCGATTCAGCACGTCGGGCGCGTTTTCGAGACCGTCGGCCACGGTTTCCTCGGCCTTGAGCCGGCCGTCGCGCAGCCAGCCCGCGAGCGTCTGCACGGCTTCGCGGCTCTTGCGGTAGTCGAGGATCAGGAAGCCGCGCATCGTCAGCCGCTTCGAGATCAGCACGCCGACGTCGTCGGCCGCGCGGCCGCTGTTGTAGTTCGAGATCACGCCGCACAGCGCGACGCGCCCGCCGATCACCATCCGCGACAACACCGCGCGCATCACCTCGCCGCCGACGTTCTCGAAGTTCACGTGCACGCCGTCCGGCGTCGCCGCCTTCAGTTGCTGGCGGAAATCGTCGGCCTTGTAGTCGACGGCCGCGTCGAAGCCGAGCGTCTCGGTCAGGTAGCGGCACTTGTCCGCGCCGCCCGCGATGCCGACCACCCGTGCGCCGTGGATCTTGCCGATCTGCCCGGCGATCGAGCCGACCGAGCCGGCCGCCGCCGACACGACCAGCGTTTCGCCCGGCTGCACCGGCGCGATGTCGGTCAGCCCGTAGTACGCGGTCAACCCGCTCATCCCGCACGCGCCGAGCAGCGTCGGCAGCGGCAGGCCCGACTGCGCGGGCAGCTTCACGAGCTGCGCGGCCTGCTCGGCCGGCACGACCGCGTAGTCCTGCCAGCCGACGAGCCCCTGCACGAGGTCACCCTCCGCGAACCCCGCGTTACGCGACGCGATCACGCGGCCGATCCCGAGCGCGCGCATCACCTCGCCGATCGCGACGGGCGGCAGGTACTGCGGCACGTCGCTCATCCATACGCGGTTGGTCGGGTCCATCGACAGATACAGCACGCGCACGAGCACCTCGCCGTCGGCGAGCGCCGGCACCGGCGTCTCGACGAGCGAAAAATGTTCGCGGCCGACCCGCCCTTCCGGGCGCGTCTTCAATAGCAGCTGGCGGTTCACGGGTGTCGACATGCTGTTCTCCTCCAATCGTTGTGGTTCGGGATGCGCGTCAGACCGCGCACATGCCGCCGTCGATCACGAGTTCGGCGGCCGTCACGAAGCGGCTCTCGTCGGACGCGAGATACACGGCCGCATGCGCGACGTCGTCCGGCTCGCCGAGCCGGCGCAGCGGAATGCCGCGCGCGAGCTTGCGCGTCGCGTCGCGTTCGCCGAGCGACTGGAACAGCGGCTCGACGATCCCCGTGCGGATGAACGCCGGGTGAATCGAATTGCAGCGCACGTCGATCTCGCGGCGCGCGCAATCGATCGCGACCGACTTCGTCAGCGACGCGACCGCCGCCTTCGATGCGTTGTACGCGGTGAAATCCGGTTCGACCTTGAACGCGGCGACCGACGAAATGTTGATGATCGATGCGGGATGGCTCTCGGCCAGATACGACAGCGCATGCTTGCAGCCGAGCACGATGCTCTCGACGTTGATCGCCATCACGCGGCGCCATTCGTCCAGCTCGATTTGCGCGGGCGAGCCGATCGAGCCGACGCCCGCATTGTTGACGAGCACCGACAGGCCGCCCATCGCATCGGTCGCCTGCACGAGCAGCGCCTGCCAGCGCGCTTCGTCGCGCACGTCCTGGGTCGCGGCGAACGCGACCGGCGTCGCGTGGCCCGCGTTGAGCTCCTGCGCGAACGCGTCGAGCACCGCCGCTTCCGCGATATCGGTCACGAACACGCGCGCGCCCTGCTCGACCATCCGGCGCGCGATCGCCCGGCCGAGGCCGCCCGCGGCGCCCGTGATGTATGCGCACTTGCCGGCGAGGCGCGGAGAAACGATTGTCATGTGTCTGCTCCTGTCTTGAATCGTCGTCGCGGAACGCTGCTGCGACGGGGTGTGCGTGCTTTCCGCGCCTTCAGTGCCGCTGCCGGCCGACGTGCGCCGATGGCCGGTGCGCCGACATGACGACGCGCCACACGGTTTCCGCGAGTATATCGAGACGAACGCGACGAACGCGACGCACGCGTGCCCGGCCGGGCAGGCTGTCCGCGGTTGAACGACGGCCAGCGTACGCGAATGCACCCGATCGATGAGCCGGACGAACCCCAGCGGCAGAAAGGCGGCGCCGGCGCACCCGCCATCGGCACCGGTCAGAACCGGTCGCCCGACGGCGCGCGCACGAACGCGCAGAGCTGCGGCGAATGCGTGTCGATCATCTGCTGGAACGGCGCGCGGTGCCCGTACGCGATGCCCGACACCAGCAGCAGGCAGGCCGCCGCGACACGCGGCGAGAATGCGCGCTGCCGCGCGCCGTCGTAGCCGCGCAGGAACACCAGCGCGACCAGCGCGCCGAGCATCCAGCCGGCGACGACTTCCGGCACGGTGTGCGAATGATCGAACACGCGCGCGACGGCCGTGATCGCGCCGACGGCCAGCCCGGCCGCGATGCCGGGCGCCCTGCCCGGCCGGAACGCCTGCCACAGCATCGACAGCGCGACCGTCCACACGGACGTCGACAGCATCGTATGGCCGCTGATCACGCGGAAATCGAATTGCGGAAGCTCGATCCCGCATCCGGCATAGAGAATCTTCGTCGCGCCGACGACGCCCATGCCGGCGGCCAGCAGCACGCCCCAGCGAACGGCGAGGCGCCAGTCGGTCAGCACGAGCCATGCCGCGCAGGTCAGCGCGATCGGCAAGGTCAGCGCGGCATCGCCGATATTGCTGATTTCACTCCACATAACGGACTTCGGGGTCGATCGAAAGGCCGCAGTTTACCGCATGCGCGCCGCACGCCTGTGTCAGCCTGTGACAGGCTGTATCAGCCCGCGACACCGGTAATCAGCAGCAGGTTCGTGCCGGTGATCACGGCGAACAGCGCCCATGCGGCCGCCTGCATCCCGCGGCCGATCGCGTGGTCGCCCATCGTGTTGCGGTCGCTGACCGAGCGGATCAGCGGCCACATCGCGAACGGCAACTGCAGGCTCAGCAGCACCTGGCTCCAGACGAGCAGTTGCCCGACCGAGCCGTCGCCGAGCCACAGCACGCCGATCAGCGCCGGCACGAGCGCGAGCCCGCGCGTGATCAGCCGGCGCTGGTAGCACGGGATCTTCGTATGCAGGAAGCCGTCCATGATGACCTGACCGGCGATCGTGCCGGTCAGCGTCGAGCTCTGCCCCGATGCGAGCAGCGCGATGCCGAACAACAGCGCGGCCGCGCCGCCGGCGATCGGCGTGATCAGCCGGTACGCCTGTTCGATGTCGGTCACGTTGTGCTGGCCCGTCGCATGAAACGCGGCGCCCGCGACGACGAGGATCGCCGCGTTGACCAGCATCGCGACGAACAGCGACACGCAGGTATCGATGCGCACGAGGCCCAGCGTGTCGCGGATCACGCCGCGCGCGCCGCCGACCACATGCCGCGTCTGCACGACCGACGAATGCAGATACAGGTTGTGCGGCATGATCGTCGCGCCGACGATGCCGAGCGCGAGCACGATCGCGTCCTTGCGATCGCGGCCCGGGTCGCCCGGCACGAGCCCGCCGATCACCGCGTGCCAGTCGGGCGGCGTGATCGCCACCTGCGCGACGAAGCAGAACGCCATCGTCGCGATCAGCCCGAGCACGATCGCCTCGATCTGCCGGAACCCCTTGCCCTGCAGGCCGAGCACGATCACCGTGTCGAGCGCGGTGAGCACGACGCCCCACGCGAGCGGCACGCCGAGCAGCAGCTTGAACGCGAGCGCGCAGCCGAGCACTTCCGCGATGTCGCACGCGATGATCGACACTTCGGCGGTGATCCACTGCACGACGCGGCCGAACCGGCCGTAGCGGTCGTAGCTGGCCTGCGCGAGATCCTTGCCCGCGACGAGGCCGAGCCGCGCCGCGAGCATCTGCAGGAAGATCGCCGCGAGGCTCGAGAACGCGACGACCCACAGCAGCGAATAGCCGAACTGCGAGCCCGCCTGGATATCGGTCGCCCAGTTGCCGGGATCCATGTAGCCGATCGCGACCAGCAGGCCGGGGCCGAAGAAACGCTTGAGCTTCTGCCAGCGCGGCGCGGCCGCGTCGATCGTGATGCTGCCCTTTACTTCCGACGGGCAGAAAGGGGCGGTGGCGGTAGAGGGGAGGAAGGGCATGGAAACCGGGAATCGAGGTCGCGACACGACGATTCTACGGGTATCCGTCCCGTTTTCCCGCGCGCGGTCGCGCACGCGTCGCATTCCGCCCCCTCGCCGACGCAGCACGCAGCGGCCGGCCCGTCATCCGGGTCGGGCGACGCCGCGTCGTGCGCGAGGATTTTTTCCCGCTCGGCGACGCGAAATTCGGTCGGCGACATCAGCAGGCGCTGGCGAAACAGCTTCGCGAGCCGCTCGCCGCTGCCGAACCCGGTGCGCCGCGCGACCTTGTCGGCCGGCAGCGTCGTATGGATCAGCATGTGGCACGCCCGTTCGAGCCGCACGTGCTGGACGAACTCGGTCGGCGTCACGCCGATTTCCTTCTTGAAGCGCCGCAGGAAATTGCGCTCGCTCATCGCGGCCGCCTGCGCGGCGTTCGCGATCGAGATGCGGTTCACGCTCTGCGCGCGCAGCCGCTGCGCGGACATCCGGATCGACGGGCTCGCGCTCAGTTCGCGGAACGCCCACATCGACTGAACATAGCGCTGCTCGACCGGCCGCGCCATGTTGCTGGCGATCTCCCGCGCGGCGCCATCGCCGAGGTCCGCACGGAACATGTCGAGCGCGGCGGCAAACACGTCGGTCTCGCCGGCCCGCGATTCGATGGTCGTGGCGGCGCGGCGCCGGGCGCTGCCCGGCCGCGCGTCGATCGACGACGGCCGCTGCGTGGCGGCGAGCGCGGGCAGGTCCATCGCGTCGACGATCCAGCGCGCATGCTGGCGAATGTCGGCCAGGCGCCGTTGCAATGCGTCGTCCCAGTTGACGGCCGCGCGGTCGCCATGAAGATGAAAGAACGCGAGCGCGCGGCGGCTGTGTTCGTCGCCGAGCGGATCGGCCGCGATTCTCACGCCGGACGACGACTGCAACAGTCCTCCGCTTTCGGATACGTACTTGAGCTGGTAATCCACGCCGTACCCATGCAGGCGATTCGCCAGGTTGAAGGCCTCGCCGAGACGCGCGGCCTGGGCCAACGAAAACCCCGTACTCAAATAGATAATGACCCACCGCTGATCTGCTGCATTCACTGGCCAAGCCCCCGACTTGTTCGACTTCTTCTAATACCGTCGAACTGTCAGGCTTATATTTGGTTTGAATGCGTGCGACAGGACGGCTATCCCGAAATATGAAGCGACGGCATCTTAGCCGAACGGGTAGCGCCTTTGGCGCGAAATGGCCGACGGGGACAGCATGATGGCGGATTACTACAGGCTGCCGCATGCCGCTGGTATGCCGATACAGAATCGCGTATGCGATGCGGCCGATTATTGCAGCCGTCATGCTTAATGACGTGCGTGTTCGATTGCGTTACATCGGCAAAGCGAACGCTCGCGTATCGACGCGAACGGCATCGACGTGCATCGAACGCGTGCGAACGCATCGCCGCGCGCGTGCGCAGCAGCGCCGGCATCGCCGACGCGTAGCGCGCTGCGCGCGCCCGCGCGGCCGGAACGGTATGCTGACGGCTGCACGCCGCCACGCGGCGCCCGCTTTCCTTTATTTGCTTCCCGGAGACCTGCCATGTCCCTGATCCACGCCGCCGCCGTCCTCGATGCCGACGCGCCCGACTACGTCGTCCAGTTGCAGGCCGGCACGCATGCGCTGACCGGCGACGAAGCGCCGCGCGAAGGCGGCCAGGATCGCGGGCCGGCGCCGTACGAGTTCGTGCTGGCCGGGCTCGCGCAATGCACGGCGGCGACGCTGCGTATGTACATGCAGCGCAAGACGTGGCCGGCCGCGCGCATCGCGGTGCGCACCGAGCTGCATGCCGATCGCGAAGGCGTGCAGTACGTGCGCCGCGTCGTGACGCTCGACGGCCCGCTCGACGACGCGCAGCGCCAGCGTCTCGCGGAAATCTGCGAGAAAACCCCGGTGACGCAGTTCATCAAGCGCGGCACGCGGATCGACACGACGCTGAACTGACGCACGCGGCAGTCCGCACGCACTGCCGCTTGAAAGCTTGAAAAACGAAACGGGCGGGCCGCGCATTCCGGCGCGACCCGCCCGTTCGTCGATCCCGCCCGGCGCTTACAGTCCGAGCGCGGCGAGGTCCAGCTTGCCGTCCTTCATCGGCGGGCACCAGAAATACGCGCCCGTCAGCGGCCGCGTGAAGCGGAACAGGCCGTCGACGATCCCGTCTTCCGCGCCGCTCATCCGGCGCATCTGCACGTCGAATGCGCGGAACGAGCAGCCGAACGCGACGAAGTACAGGCCCGCCCGGCGCGTGTCCGACCACGGCGACGAACGGCGCAGCATGAACGCCTCGGGCGCGAAGCTTTCCTGCGCGGTGCGCTTCACGTGCGCGAATTCGGGCGCGTCGTCGAGTTCCTCGTTGTCCGAACGGCGACGCCCGATGATGTGGTCCATGTCGCCCGACGGAATGCGCTCCATCTGGTCGAAGTCGTGCACCCACTGCTGCACCGCGACGAAACTCGAGCCGTCGAGCCCCGCGCCCTGCCCCGTGACGATCGCCGCGGCCACCGCGTCGTCGCCTTCCGGGTTCTCGGTGCCGTCCTCGTAGCCGGACAGGTCGCGATCGTTCGAATAGCGGAAGCCATCGACGGCCTCCTGCAGCGCGAACGCCGGCGCGAGCGCGCGTTCGATCGCCCGCGCGCGCAGCACGATCTCGCCGCGGTCGTCCGAGCGCAGCCAGACCCACACGTCGGCCGGCGTCATCGGCAGCGTACGGTCGTTCACCGAGAACGCCGGATAGTCGGTCAGGCCCGGCACCGGGTGCCCGAGCCAGGCGGCCAGCGCGTGTCCGAAACCGACCACCGTGTCGCGTCCGTCGACGATCTCGCGCAGCGCGGCCAGCGCCGCGGCGATATTGCCGTCGTTCGACATCGTGAAAGTGAGGTATCGGGCTACCGTATCGATCGGAGCCAGGATGCCTTGCTGAACGTCGCTCATCGTATCCTCGGGAATGGTTCGGAGTGAATCCGGGCGGCCGCGCGTCGTCGCGCGCCGCGGACGCGGAAGTGTAATCGATGCGCGCGCCGGCTCCGCACCCGCCATCGCGCAACGTACGCGAAAAGGGGCCAAAACCCGGAATACTCACCGTATCGACGCAGCAACGCCGTATTCGTCAGACGTTGCGGCGCGCGCGACTGTCCTGATAAAATCGCTGCACGTCTTTTCGGCGTCCTTTCATTCAACCGTTCACTTCAGGGAGGTGCAGATGTTCCGAATGCCAGCAACCTTCCCGAACGTGGTCTCGCGGCGCAGCTGATCCAGCCCGCCGTCCGCGCCGGCTTCCGAGTTTTCCGCTAACCCGTCAGCCGCGCTTTTCCCGACAGCCCGTTTCGTTCCACCCCGCGTGTGTCGCGCGGCCCGGCTGTTGCGTTTTCGACGTTCTCCGAACCGGAAAGTCCCGTCGCGCGATGCGCCGGGCAACAATACATGACCAGAAAAAGCTCCCATCTGGGCGGCCACGCATTCCAGGCCGTCTTCGGCTTCACCATCCGTTACTGGCGCAAGCAGCCGGCGCGCATCGCCACGGTCGCGAGCCTCGCGCTGCTCGCCGCGCTCGCCGACGTCCTCACGCCGCTGTTCGCCGGCCGCCTCGTCGACGCGCTGTCGACCGGCCTCACCGACCGCGCCGCCGCGTGGCATTCGGCCCTCGTCGCGTTCGGCACGCTCGCCGCGCTCGGCATCGGCGCGACGGTGCTGCGCCAGGGCGTCTACCTGAACATCATCACGCTCACGCTGAAGATGATGAGCGAGATCGCCGCCGCGTCGTTCCACCGCGTGCAGCGCTTCTCGACCGACTGGCACGCGAACAGCTTCGCGGGCTCGACCGTGCGCAAGATCACGCGCGGGATCTGGGCGCTCGACCTGCTCAACGACACCGTGCTGATCGCGCTGCTGCCGTCGGTCACGATGCTCGTCGGCGCGACCGTGCTGCTCGGCACGCACTGGCCGGTGATGGGGTTCGTCGTCGGCGCGGGTTCGCTGCTGTACATCTCGGTGACGGTCGCCGTGTCGCTCGGCATCGTCGCGCCGGCCGCCCGGCTCGGCAACCTGTGGGACACGCGCATGGGCGGCGCGCTGGCCGACGCCGTGAGTTGCAACGCGGTCGTCAAGGCGTTCGGCGCGGAAACGCGCGAGGAAGCGCGGCTCGCTCGCGTGATCGGCAAATGGCGGCAGCGCACGCGCCGCACGTGGGTGCGTGGCACGTTCAACGGCGGGCTGCAAGGCGCGATGCTCGTCGCGATGCAGGCCGCGATGATCGGCGTCGCGCTGCGGCTGTGGATGAACGACGAGGCGAGCGTCGGCGACATCGCGTTCGCGCTGACGATGTTCTTCATGCTGCAGGGTTACCTGCGCGACGTCGGCATGCACATCCGCAACCTGCAGCGCTCGGTGAACGACATGGAAGAGCTCGTCGCGCTCGAACGGCAGCCGCTTGGCATCGACGATCGCCCCGGCGCGCCGGCGATCCGGATCGGGCAAGGCGAGATCCGCTTCGAGCACGTGACGTTCCGCTACGGCAACCATCCGGTGCCGCTGTACGACGATTTCTCGATGCGGATCGCGCCCGGCGAACGCGTGGGCCTCGTCGGCCATTCGGGGTCGGGCAAGACGACGTTCATCAAGCTGATCCAGCGCCTGTACGACGTGTCGGGCGGCCGCATCACGATCGACGGCCAGGACATCGCGCAGGTGCGGCAGGATTCGCTGCGCAGCCAGATCGCGATCGTCCAGCAGGAGCCCGTGCTGTTCCACCGCACGCTCGCGGAGAACATCGCGTATGCGCGCCCCGATGCGAGCCGCGCCGACATCGAGCGCGCCGCGCGTCTGGCGAGTGCGCACGACTTCATCGCCGCGCTGCCGGACGGCTATGACACGCTCGTCGGCGAACGCGGGATCAAGCTGTCGGGCGGCGAGCGCCAGCGCGTCGCGATCGCGCGCGCGTTCCTCGCCGATGCGCCGATCCTGATCCTCGACGAAGCGACGTCGAGCCTCGACAGCGAAAGCGAGCTGCTGATCCAGCAGGCGATGGAGCGGCTGATGGTCGGCCGCACGACGCTCGTGGTCGCGCACCGGCTGTCGACCGTGCGCGCGCTCGACCGGCTGCTGGTGCTCGATCGCGGCAAGGTGATCGAGGAAGGCAACCACGACGCGCTGATCCGCATCGACGGCGGCATCTATCGCCGGCTGTTCGAACGGCAAGCGCTGGAGCTCGCGAAGGGGCTCGCCGATTCGCCTCGGCGCGTGGCGGATCGCGATGCCGGGGCGCTGGGGGAGCCGGCTGAGGTTTGATGCAAGCATGGCGCGATGCAGCCTGGCGGCGCGGTCATCGCCGCCGGGCCGTGTCGGCGAGCCAGCGGATCCGGATCGAGGCCGTGCCACGTGCACGGCCTTTTTTGTGGTTCATCGAGGATTACCGGGGAACGCGGCGCGGATCTTGAGGAAGAAGTATTCCTCGTCGCGGTACCCGTAGGCCCGACGCTTGAT
>NZ_JAGIQE010000012.1:0-221487 GCF_017815075.1 Burkholderia sp. AcTa6-5
GACCGTGAAACGACTCTACGCCGATGATAGTGCGGATTCCCGTGTGAAAGTAGGTAATCGTCAGGCTCCCTAAGCCAAGAACCCCCGCTCGAAAGGCGGGGGTTTTTGCATTGGCGCGACAGAAATGTGTGGTGTGCCCGGTGTAGATCCCACCTCGTGCCGAATAGCTACACGGCAGCGGACCGGAGTGACCGGCCCGCTGCAGTTTCAGAACGATCGTCGCTTGTCACAGTTACTAACGGTATCGAGTCTCGGGCACTGAGCTACCTGAGCGATGGTGACTTGCGACGCCCACCATGGGCAATGCGCCGATCACATCGGCGTGATGATGAGCCGCTTGTCCTCGACAGTAATCCGGACGCGTTCTCCTGCCTCGAATCCCGCGTCCTCAAGCCATACTCCCGCCAATTTGATCCACGGGAAGTACGTCGTGTTCAGTTTCCGGTGCGCTCTGATGGCACGGAGAACCCTAGACAAGGAATGATGGCGCGCTGACTCTTGAATAGTGACGAAGCGTTCTGTTACGGGGGTACGTGATTTATGATTGGCCTTAGCCATTTCCGACTCCTGAGGTGAGTTGGTTGTGGTCAGCGGGTCGTATGGGTGGCAGCCCATGCGGCCCGCGCTTTTTTGCGGTGCTGCAGGTTCAGTCTACGCGAAGAAGAACGCTTTATGAGGCTAATACATGGGAATTGATCGAATGGTATAGGGCGGTCTCAAGAGTCAAGTGCAACGGTTAGCCAATCCAGCGGCGGCCAATTCCATAGCCATCGCCTCTTCGGGAGTTTTCCAGTTGAGGGTTTGACGAGGACGGCCGTTCATCAATTTGGCGATATCGTTCAACTGCATCTGTGTCACGCCTGACAGATCCGCGCCCTTGGGCAGGAACTGCCGCAGCAGACCGTTGGTGTTCTCATTGCTGCCCCGTTGCCAGGGGGCGTAAGGATCCGCAAACCAGATGTCCAGATTCAGCCGCTTGGCCAGTTCGACATGACAGGTCATTTCCGATCCGCGATCGTACGTCAGACTCTCACGGAGAAAGGCCGGGAGTTTCTTCATCTGCCGCGTGAAGCCTTCCAGCGCATCTTGGGCCGTACAGCCATCCATGCGGCACAGCACCACGAACCGCGTCTTGCGCTCGACCAGCGTGCCGACGCAGGAGCGATTGAACGCGCCTTTGATCAAATCGCCTTCCCAATGACCGGGCCATTGGCGTGTTTCGATTTGCTCCGGGCGATGGATGATGCGCAGTTCCTCCGGCACGAAGCTCTTGCGGGCAGGCGTCTTGCGCATGTTGCCGCGCACGGGCTTCTCCTGCCGAAGGGCTTCGATCATGGCCTGCTTCAAGCCACCACGAGGATGCGTATAAATCGCCGCGTAGATCGTTTCGTGGCTGACGCGTTGGTCGGGACTGTCTGGATGCATCTCGCGAAGTCTGGCAGCAATTTGCTGCGGCGACCAGCGCCGATAAACCAGATCGTGATGCACCTGCCAGTACAGCGCATTTCCCACTGCCAGCTTCGGTTGCCGCCGACTCCGCGCGCGGCGCGTCCGGTATGCCAGGGCCGCACTCGTGGCGTCATAGCCGCGTGGCGATTCCGCGCGATTGCGGGCCAGTTCCCGCGTGATCGTCGACGCGCTGCGACCCAGCAGTCTTGCAATCGCGCTGAGGCTTGTGTTCCTGCCTTTCTCGATCATGATCGCCGCGCGCTCTTCGGCGCTCAGATGCTTGTATTTCTTCATCGCAACACCCTACCTCATTACAGGTGCTGCACTTGAAACTAGAGTCTAAGTAGGGACGATTAGCCACTTGGAATCTCGCTCTGCTCAGCGAATGCAACTAGCGACGAAACCGTCGGTGATGATCAGAACGAGGGATGCTCGATATCGAGAGCGGATGAAGAAGGCGTCCGCTCAAATGCGGAGAGTAAACGCGAAACGCCGACAGTTTACAAGCGCCGCACTATGTCATTGAAAGTAAACGAGCTTTCTCGCCGCCGCAGACCGGCGGCGACGTTGTGTATAACGACATGGACATAGGGAAGTCCTCACGCTCGGTCCATCGAAATTGACGACTACAATTGCGCGGTAGCGAACTCGATCAGCCAGCAAGCGAACGGGACTTCGCCAGAAAGACTTGAAGAAAGAGGGACCCAATGCAACCGTTCTCCATCACGCTATTCGCAACCACCGGTGATCCGGAGGGAATTCGCCACGTCGATAAATCGAACTGGTCTGGTTATGGGGTTGTCTTCACGAGGGAACTCTTCCATCTACTGAAGCAGGAGCCTGGCATCTCCCAGGCAGGCGTCTACATCCTTGTTGGTAACGCAGCAGAGGAGACTATCTACATCGGTGAGGCAGACCCGGTTGGTGATCGCCTAAAGAATCACGTCGCGAACAAGGAGGGGTGGGTCTGGGGTGTGTATTTTTTCGACCGAAATCACAAGATCGGCAAGACGGAAGTTCAGTTTCTAGAGTCTGAGCTGGTTGCGCTGGCTAAGAAGCATGGCCGCGCGATCTTGCTGAACAAGAACAGTCCGACAACGCCAACGATGGCACCTGCCGCGAGGGCGACCGCACAAGCATTTTTAGCTGACATGCTGTTGATCTTGCCGATGCTTGGAATCAACGCGTTCAATGCGCCGAAGCAGAGTGATACCTCTGGTCAAGTTCAAGCAATTGAGACAGACAGCGAGAAATTCGACACGATCGTCGTGCCTGCTCGAGAAGAGGGGTTTAATCGACGCTACTTGGGTGAGAACTGTTGGTTCGCAGTAAGAATTAATGCGAAGCACATTCCAAAGTTAAAGTACATCGTGGCATATCAAGTTGCTCCCGTGGCGGCGATAACTCACATTGCGGAAATCGAATCAATCGTTCCCTACAACGATACCGGGAAATACATGATTCACTTTAAAGGGGCGGCGCAAGAGATTGGTCCGATCCCACGCCCAGTGGATAGTGAAGTCAACATGCAGTCGCCGCGTTACGCTCTAAGAGAGAAGGTTCTGGCGGCGACGAATTTGGACCAAGTGTGGGCGCCGATCTCATGATCGCTGAAGTGGAGACGAGTACAGGATCAGTTTGCTCGGAGTCTGAACATTTGCAAAGTTCTCTCCTGTTTCTCGATCGCTGGGAACCTGTCCGCGTTTTTGTGGGCGAGGCTAAACAACTCGTTAGCTGCGCGCTTGCGACGTACGCACCCAGCGCAGTAACAAGAAGGCCGCTATCCGAGCGTGAATTCCCATCAGGACTGGCCGCACTTCGTGTTCGCTGCTGTCGCAGATCGCGAAGTTGTTCGAAGTGCGTGACCTTGACAAACACTGCCGCTTGGAGCGGCACACCGCTGTTTAGTGACTCGGCATGCGAGGTGCTGTGTCAATCGGACATGGGCCCTAATTCAATCTTGAAACAAGGGATCTCGTCGGAACACACGTGTGAAGGTCACGGCGCCTTCGTCACTCGGAGTGGCGTCGATAGTTGCAAGTAAATCCGGTGCTCGGCGAATGCACATGCTTATTTCGTGAATTAATAGTACAGGGAGGGGAAATGGGACAGCTTGCACTGACGATGCCGATAGTTTCTATTGGCTCGGCTGAACTTAAAAAATGGGGAGAAAAATGGCTCGAGAACAAAAAAAGAGCGGAAGCAGAAGGGAAAAAGAGGTTCGCGGAAAAGGAGGAAGCGCGGAAGAAGGCGGCGCATGCAGCAGGCCGTAAATTCAAGGAGAAGGAATTTAATCCGTCTTCAATCAGCGGTGCTTTCGCAAAGGATGAATCCATCCAGTTCGGCTCTCTTTTTGATCGAGCATTTGGCGAGGCCCTTGCTAAGTTCCTTGGTAGTGTGCCTGTGGTAGTACCCAACGGCGACTCGTTACTACCGCCACAAGAAGATTGCGTGGAGGTTGGCCTGACACGGATTGTGGGTGGTATTCGCCCCCAAAATTACGATGCAGCCTATCGGCCTGACGGCCCACGAGTGGCGTTCGATAGTAAGTCATTAAATGATAAAAAGAGTATCGGGAAAAACTGGCAAAACATGATAAATGACCTCGCCACGGAGGCGGCGACGATTCATACTCGCTTTCCGTATGCTGTTGTTGCGTTCATGGTCATCCTCCCAAAGCCGGCGCTTGAAGCGAAACAGCAGGCAGACATAGTTCGTACTCTTGAGCGCCTTGGCACTCGTGAACACGTGTTGGATCAGCACCATTTGGCTGAGGCTATCGCATTGATCGTTTGGGAGCCGGAGACAGGCGAAATAGATCAAACCGTTCTCGGCGAAGATTCCGTCATTGGCTTGGAAAATTTTTCGCAGAAAATTGCCCGCTGCTACAAAGAACGTTATAAAGGGCTTCCTCCTCACGGGTATGTTCGTGAAGCGCCCGGTATCGAGCATGAGCAAGATCTCAACCAGGCGTGAAGGATATTAATTGACAAGACGCACTTGTTAATCGTGGCTGGTTTTTCTGCATTGAATCGGCTAGTACTCACTAGAACCCTCCGTCTTTGCAGGAGTTGCACACACTTGCGGTGGCGCTGGGGCTAAGACCGCCCAGTGCCCCTCTGGCTGCATTTGCCCAGCAAGAATGCACATGTTGCCAAGCGTGCTTGAATCTTGCAGGTTAAACACGTCTCAGGGCTCGGTCCGGGGCAGAAAGAAGGGCTGAGCGGACCACCAGACACGACGTCGCAGGCATCGACGCAACTCGGACCCCAGCCCCGACCAACCGCAGAACATGCCGCTGTCTCACTCTGCCCATACCCCGAAAGCCATCTCCCTGCCGCACAGTGGTGTAAAATGGTGCATTATTCCACCACGGGGTCACGACGTGACGGCCGCAAACAAGACGAAAGGAAAGCAAAGAAAAACGGAGGCTCCTCTCCGAGCTTCGGTCAGCTTTCCCCCAGATCTCTACCACCTTCTCGAACAGATTGCTTCGCAGAAGAAGGTCTCACTTGCTTGGGTTGTCCGCGACGCCGTCGAGAAGTACATTGCGGATCAATGGCCGCTCCTCGAAAAATCAACTTGAGCCGACCATGTCATCTGTCAGAAAGACAACACTCTCCAGCCCCCTTAAGCGGACGCAAAGCGGTCGATTCAAAGACCTGGATCAAGACAAGCTTCGGGGCGGCTACTACACTTCCCCTGAAGTCGCCGATTGGCTTTGTACGTGGGCAATCCGGTCTTCTAATGAGCGCGTGCTAGAGCCGAGTTGCGGCGATGGCGCCTTCCTCTGCGCTGCTGCCCGCCGGTACGCCGAACTGGGTGCAAGAAGCGCGACGATCGCCGGCAAGTTGACGGGCGTCGAAATCATTCCGGCTGAAGCCGCGCACGCCAAAGAGGCCTTGCGCGCAAAACTCGGTGAGCATGCCGATCATGTGGTGCAGACATCGGACTTTTTCTCCTGGTGGATGAACAACGGAGAGCCATCCTTCGATGCTGTCATCGGCAATCCGCCGTTCATTCGCTATCAGACTTTCCCGGAACCGCACCGCAGCATGGCCATGGCGCTGATGGCGGAAAACGGCCTCTCGCCGAACCGGCTCACGAATATATGGGTACCGTTTGTGGTGGCGGCCGTCGCTGGCCTCAGGCCCGGCGGCCGACTGGCCATGGTCCTACCGGCCGAATTGTTGCAGGTCACCTATGCCGCGCAGCTGAGGTCCTTTCTCACGGATCGGTTCGATCGCATTGACATCGTCGCTTGCAACGAGCTCTTCTTCAAGAAGGCCGAGCAGGAGGTGGTGCTCTTGCTTGCAGATGGTCGCCTGCCTGCCGCGTCGGAGGCGAACCCTTGCCGCGTCACCATGACTGAGGCGGGTGCGGTCGCAGATATCATTGGTAGGTCGCCGGAGGCTTTGCTCGTCAATGCCCAGCCGAAGACGATTCGCCACGACAGTGAAAAGTGGCTTAAGTACTTCCTGACCGAACGCGAAATTTCGTTCATGCGCGAATTGCGCACGTCTGATGTGACGACCTCGCTCTCCACGCACGCGAGCGTCGATGTGGGTGTTGTGACGGGCAAAAATGAGTTTTTTGTGTTGACGAGTGAACAGGTCGAGGAACTGGGCCTTGCGGAATACACGGCGCCGCTCGTCTCGCGCTCCATGCACCTGAAAGGTGCCCGTGTCGGCAAGAGGGACTGGCAAGCGATGTCAGCTTCGGGGGACCGCGTCCACCTACTTCACCTGAAGCCCATACGGGGCACCAAACCCACGGGCGCCCTTGCGCGATACATCCGTCATGGTGAGGAGCATGAGGTGCACACGGGCTACAAGTGCTCGATTCGTGAGCCTTGGTATGAAGTGCCTTCGGTATGGGTTCCAGACGGCTTTCTTTTTCGCCAGATCTACGACTTCCCTCGTGTCGTGCTGAACCAGGCGGGCGCTACGTCGACCGATACGATCCACCGGATGCGCGCGAAAACGTCCACGCCGGAGCGCGTCATCGCCAACACCTATTCGTGGTTGACGGCTGCGTCTGCCGAGATCGAGGGCCGCAGCTATGGCGGTGGCGTGCTCGAGCTCGAGCCAACTGAGGCGGAGCGCCTGCTCGTTCCGGCCATACTCAACGGCGCATTGCCGCTTGCGGAATGCGACAAGCTTACCCGCGAGGGGCGTCTTGACGACGTGCTCGAAGAGAACGGGCGGCTCGTGCTGATGGGGCATATGGGGCTTTCGAGATCGGATTGCCTGCTGCTGCGCGATATCTGGGGCAAGATGCGCAATCGTCGCATGGCGCGCAGCAAGAGTTCGCGTGCGGCCGCCGCCGCGCAGCGAGCGGCGGAATGATGGCGGAGAGCGTGTTGTTAGCAGAAGCCGATCAACGAGATGCTTCGCGCGCAAAAGTCGCCGCGCTCGTCGAGAAGTTTCGGCGCAACGAAGCGGACCACCACCGAGCGACCTACAACGAGACGCAGGCCCGTACCGATTTCATCACGCCGCTACTCGAAGCCTTTGGCTGGGATGTCCATAATACGGCGGGCCTTCCCGCGAGCTTTCGTGAAGTCGTCGAAGAGGCCACTGTCGAAGTCGGGGATGAGCGGTTGTCGAAGCGCCCCGACTATGAACTCCGACTCGCCCGGCAGCGTAAGCTTTTCGTCGAGGCGAAGAAGCCGAGCGTCGCAATGGATCGCAGTACCGCAGCTGCTTTTCAAACGCGTCGATATGGCTATTCGGCGAGCCTACCGATCGCGATCCTGACGAACTTCCACCAACTCGCGGTTTACGATTGCCGGCCCGTTCCTGCTCCCACGGACGAGGCGCATGTCGCCCGGCTGCTGCTCGTGCACTACGACGAATTCGAGGCGCGTTTTGACGAGCTATGGCCAATCCTTTCGCGGCAAGCCGTCTATTCGGGTGATTTCGACCGGCGCTTCGCCGTCGGCGTGACGCGCCACGGCGCGGAGCAATTCGACGATTTCTTTCTCAGACAAGTCAGATCATGGCGCGAGAGGCTCGCAGCCGACATTCATGTAAATACGCCAGGCTTGAGCCCCGCAGAGCTGACCTACGCAGTGCAGATCTTCCTCTCGCGGATCGTCTTCCTGCGCATTTGCGAGGACCGTGAGATCGAGCGCTACGAAACGCTGAGGAATCTGCCGGCGGCGAACACATTCGACGCGCTGCTGAACGAGTTGCGCCGCGCCGACGCATTCTACGATTCGGGGCTCTTTCGCCTGCTCGACGATTCGCGGCTCGGCATTCGTATTAGCGACGCGATTCTGCACAGTGTCATCACCGAGCTTTACTATCCGCAGAGCCCTTACACGTTCGCTGTGGTCGAGACGGAGGTACTCGGTGAGATCTACGAGCAGTTCCTCGGCGAGGAGATCACGATTGGTGACGGCACTGTCACGATCGTTAGTAAGCCCGAGGTCCGTGAAAGCGGCGGCGTGGTGCCGACTCCGCGCTATATCGTCGATGCGATTGTCGAACGCACGCTATTTCCTTTGTTGTCGGGTAAGAGTCCGGCTGCACTTGCGACGTTCACAGCAGCCGATATCTGCTGCGGATCAGGCATCTTCCTGCTGGCGCTTTACGAGCTCATCCTCGATCACTATCTGGCATGGTATCTGACCAACGATCGTGAAGCGCATATTGGACGTACGATCTACGATGCCGGCGCGGGGCATTGGCGCCTGACATACGCTGAAAAGCGCCGCATTCTGATCGTACATGTCCGGGGTGTTGATATCGACCACAATGCGGTGGAGGTGGCTCGCTTCAGCTTGCTGCTCAAGTTGATTGAGGGCGAAGAGGCGACGAGCCTTCGCGATTACGTCCGGGCGCACCGCACGCCAGCGCTACCTGACCTCGAGGGCGTGATCAAGTCCGGCAACAGTCTTGTTAGTCCCGATGAGTGGGCTCAAGCGCAAGGCCCGATGCCGGCTGCGCTTGTTGCGAAAGTCAATCCGTTCGATTGGCCAGAGGAGTTTGCCGTCGAAATGGCACGCGGCGGCTTCGATGTGATCGTTGGCAACCCGCCATATATCCGCATTCAGAACATGGCGGTCTACTCGCCGGAAGAAGTCGCCTACTATCAGAACGCGGCCTCGCCCTACGCCACCGCGCATCAGGACAACTTCGACAAATACGCGCTTTTCATCGAGCGCTCAGTATCGCTGCTGGGCGCGGGCGGACGGCTCGGAGTGATCACGCCACACAAATTCATGAGCACGCAGGCGGGCCGGGCGTTGCGTCACATGATCGCAGAGCCCCGGTTCCTCGAGCAAGTTGTGCACTTCGGCGTCAAGCAGGTGTTCGGTCGCAAGGCGTCGAACTATACCTGCATACTGATCTTGGATCGCCGCGGCACGACGACGGTTCGCGTAGAGCAAGTCGACCACCTCGAAGCTTGGCGTTACGGCAGACGTGGCTTGATCACCGATATTCCTTCGAGCGCGCTCGGTGATGGCACATGGCAGTTTGCGGATAACGAAACGCGCCAGTTGTTCGAGCGCATCCGAGAAATGCACACATCGCGACTCGGAGCCGTGGCCGAGATATTCGTCGGCGTTCAGACGAGCGCCGATGCGATCTACATATTCCATAGCGTGACCGAGACGCACGATTCCGTCACGCTTCACTGGGACGGGCGCGATTGGCCGATCGAGCGTGGCATCCTGCGCCCGTGCCTACTTGACGTGTCTGTCGATGCTTACGCGAAGCCTCGGTCGAATGCGTGGATGATCTTCCCTTACGTGCTTGTCGCGACTGAGCGCGGCGAGAAGGCCATGCTCATCCAGCCGGACGAGATGGCCGAGCGCTTTCCCGGCTGTTTCGCATATCTAGCTGCCAGGCGCACAGCTCTCGATGCTCGCAGGATCAATGGCGGTGTCGCTGGAGAACGACAGTTTTACCAGTTCGGCCGCTCACAAAGTCTTACCAAATTCAACACGCCGAAGATCATTCTGCCCATCCTTTCCCTAGAACCGCGGTATGCCTACGACGACACGAACATTATCGTCACTGGCGGTGGGAATGGTCCTTACTATATGGTTCGCGCGCTTCCCGATCAAGGCTTGAGTGACTTTTATCTCCTCGCCGTGCTCAACCACCCCCTCAGTGAGGCCATTGTGCGGACTAATACCAGTACTTTCCGCGGTGGCTATTACTCTCACGGCAAGCAATACATTGAGAATCTTCCGATACCGGTACCTACCGACTGCCAACGAGTGGAGATAGAAAACATCGTTGCCGAACTTATTCGAACGAGTAGCACTCTCGCCTCTGCCCGTACCCCGCATGAGCGGATCTTGTATAAACGGCGTGTTCACACGCTTCGAAATCGAATCGAGGTGCGCATTACCGAATTGTTCGGATTATCGCAGGCAGACATGGACATCGTCCGAGCTGTTCCGGTCCCAAGTTGACTAGAGCACCAACGACGTCGGTAACAACGAACGACGACAAGGAGCGCAGCCGACGCGCAGAAAGTGGAGGAAGGTTTGGGCGTAATACCTAGCGGCGAAATTCATCGAGGCAGGCATATACGTCCGGCGATAGTCATAGCGGTACGATTTACTCAATAGAAATGGCCCATAAGTTTCTCAACTTATGGGCCTTGCTTTCTCAGCTTTTGCAGTTACCGGCTGACAGCATCAGACATCAATGTTGCCAGCTCGCAAAGCATTGCTCTCAATAAACGCACGCCGCGGCTCGACGTCATCCCCCATGAGGGTAGTAAAGATCCCGTCCGCAGCAATCGCGTCTTCGATCTGCACACGCAGCAGACGCCGCACTGCCGGATCCATCGTCGTTTCCCACAGCTGCTCGGGGTTCATCTCGCCGAGCCCCTTATAGCGTTGTTTCGAGACGTTGCGTTCAGCATCCGCCAGCAGCCACTTCATCGCGCTCTTGAAGTCCGCCACGGCCATGCTGCGCTCACCGCGCTTGATGACCGCGCCTTCCCCAATAAGCCCCTTGAACGTATTCGCGGTGGTCACGAGCTGCTGATAATCCGCCGTGTGCTGGAATTCCTGGTCGATGACCGAGACCCGCACATTACCGTGATGCGTCCGCTCGACGTGCAGCGCCCGCTGTTCACGAACCGCGTCATACGAAGGCACAACCCGCACTTCGTTCTTCAGCGCCTCGTCATGCAAAGCAGCGTGCAGCGCCTTAGCCGATGCCTCGGTCGACTCTTCATTGGAAAGATCGATCACCACGCCATCCATAACGGCTTCCAGCGCGGCCGGGTCATACAACCGGCTCAACCGGTCGATCACGCTCTGCGACAGCAGATATGACCGCGCCAGCTCCCCAAGCGCATCACCCGAAATCGCCGCCGCATTCTCACCCGGCACCAACTCCGAGCCTTGCAGCGCCAACCGCAGCATATGCGCGTTGAGCTCCACGTCATCCTTCAGATACCGCTCGTCCTTGCCCGCCTTGATCTTGTAAAGCGGCGGCTGCGCGATATACACGTACCCGCGCTCGATCATGTCCGGCATCTGGCGATACAGGAACGTGAGCAGCAGCGTCCGGATGTGCGCACCGTCCACGTCCGCGTCGGTCATGATGATGATGCGGTGATAGCGGAGCTTCTCGAGGTTGTAGTCTTCCTTGCCGATCCCGCACCCAAGCGCGGTCACGAGCGTGACGATCTGTTCCGACGACAGCAGCTTGTCGTAGCGCGCCTTCTCGACGTTCAGCACCTTGCCGCGCAGCGGCAGAATCGCCTGGAACTTGCGATCACGTCCTTGCTTGGCCGACCCACCTGCCGAGTCACCCTCGACGATGTAGATTTCGCACTTCGCCGGGTCTTTCTCCTGGCAGTCCGCGAGCTTGCCGGGCAGGCCAACGCCGTCGAGCACGCCCTTGCGGCGCGTCATTTCGCGTGCCTTCCGCGCAGCATCACGCGCACGAGCAGCCTCAACGATCTTCCCGCAGATGATCTTCGCGTCGATCGGCGTTTCCAGCAGGAACTCTTCCAGCGCCTTCGCGACGACTTCTTCAACCGGCGCACGCACTTCGGACGAAACCAGCTTGTCCTTCGTCTGCGAGCTGAACTTCGGCTCCGGCACCTTCACGGAGAGCACGCACGACAGCCCTTCGCGCATGTCGTCGCCGGTCGTCTCGACCTTCGCCTTCTTCGCGATTTCGTTGTCGGTGATGTACTTGTTGATGACGCGCGTCATCGCGGCCCGCAGGCCGGTCAGGTGCGTGCCGCCGTCGCGCTGCGGAATGTTGTTCGTGAAGCACAGCACGTTCTCGTTGTAGCTGTCGTTCCACTGCATCGCGACTTCGACGCCCACGCCGTCCTTCTCGCCGTTGGCGAAGAACACGGTCGGGTGCAGGTTGGTCTTCGTCTTGTTGATGTACTCGACGAAGCCCTTCACCCCGCCGGCGAATGCGAAATCGTCTTCCTTGCCCGAACGAAGATCGGTGAGGCGAATCCGCACGCCGTTGTTCAGGAACGAAAGCTCGCGCATCCGCTTCGCGAGGATGTCGTAGTGATACTCGACCGTGCCGAAAATGGTCGGATCGGCCATGAAATGCACTTCGGTGCCACGGTTCTCGGTGTCGCCGGTCACGAGCATCGGCGACACTTCCACGCCGTCCACCACTTCGAGCACGCGATCCTGCGCGACGCCGCGGTGGAACTCCATGAAACGCTTCTTGCCGTCGCGGCGCACGGTGAGGCGCAGCCAGCTCGACAGCGCGTTCACGCACGACACGCCCACGCCGTGCAGGCCGCCCGACACCTTGTAGCTGTTCTGGTCGAACTTGCCGCCGGCGTGCAGCTCGGTCATCACGATCTCGGCGGCGCTGCGCTTCGGCTCGTGTTTGTCGTTCATCTTCACGTCGGTCGGAATCCCGCGGCCGTTGTCGGTCACGGAAATCGAGTTGTCGGCGTGAATCGTCACGTGGATGTCGTTGCAGTATCCGGCCAGCGCTTCGTCGATCGAGTTGTCGAGCACCTCGAACACGAGGTGGTGCAGACCGGTGCCGTCCGACGTGTCGCCGATGTACATCCCGGGGCGCTTGCGCACCGCTTCCAGACCTTCGAGGATCTGGATCGACGAGGCGCCGTAGCTGCTGTTATCGGGTTGCGAATTGTGCTGTTCACTCATGGATATCTTCCGGTTCTGCGGGGCCACTCTCGTGGCGGCGCGGTGCGTTTCAGCGAGAGAAAGCGCGGGGCCGCCTAGGCCGGGCCGCTCCAGTTTCCTGGCCCGCCCCAAGCGCCGAAACGGCACCAAAAGGGCGGGTTGTCAGTTCGCCATAAAAACGCCAAAGGGGCTTGCCGCCCCCTGGTGTGTGTCGCGATGTCGAGCGCGTCAGATGCGCATCGGCATCACGACATACTTGAACTCGTCGTTCTCGGGCACGGTGATCAGCGCGCTCGAGCTGGCGTCGCCGAGGCTCACCTGCACGGTGTCGACCTTCAGGTTCGCGAGCACGTCGAGCAGATACGTGACGTTGAAGCCGATGTCGACGGTATCGCCCTGGTAGGCGATTTCGAGTTCTTCCTGCGCCTCTTCCTGATCGGCGTTGGTCGACATGATCTTCAGCTGGCCCGGCGCGATGATGCAGCGCACGCCCTTGAACTTGTCCGAGGTCAGGATCGCCGCGCGCTGCAGCGAACGCTGCAGCTCTTCACGGCCGATCTCGAACGTGTTCTTGTGCGCCTTCGGGATCACGCGCTGGAAGTCGGGGAACTTGCCCTCGACGAGTTTCGACACGAGCTCGACCTGACCGAACGTGAACTTGGCCTGGGTTTGCGCGATGTCGATGGTGACGGTGTCGTCGATGTCTTCGAGCAGGCGCTGCAGCTCGAGAATCGTCTTGCGCGGCACGATGACTTCCTGGCGGCCGAACGTGCCGCCTTCGAGCTTCATCGACGAGAACGCGAGGCGGTGGCCGTCGGTGGCCACGGCCATCAGCTGGTCGCCGTCGACGACGAGCAGCATGCCGTTCAGGTAGTAGCGGATGTCCTGCTGCGCCATCGCGAAGTGCACCATGCCGAGCAACTGGCGGAACGACTTCTGCGGGACGGTCAGCGTGGCGCCGAAATCCTTCGCCTGCGCGACGGTCGGGAACTCGTCGGCCGCCAGCGTCTGCAGTGCGAAACGGCTCTTGCCGGATTGAACGGTGAGGCGCTTGTCGGCGAGCGACAGCGTGACCTGGCCGTCAGGCATCGCGCGCAGGATGTCGAGCAGCTTGCGCGCGGCGACGGTGGTCGCGACCTGGTCGCCGCCGACGCCGAAATCGGCGCGCGTGGTGATCTGCAGCTCCAGGTCGGTCGACAGGAACGAAACGTCCGGGCCGTTCTTGGTGATCAGCAGGTTGGCGAGGATCGGCAACGTATGGCGGCGTTCGACGATGCCGCTGACCGTTTGCAGCGGCCTGAGGAGGGTGTCTCGTTCGGTCTTGACCAGTTGCATAGAGTTCCTTCGTTGAGTAACGGCCTGCAGCGCAGCAGCCTCGCAGCGCCCCGCCGGCCGGGCTCTTGGCCCGCCACCACCGGGGCGGTCAAACCAGTATTGTGCCTCAAAACCGAACCGCCCCCCTTAAATTGGGGCGGAGGCCGAATTATCAAGCGCGGCGCGCGCGCTCAGCCCTTCAGCGTCTGTTCCAGCACGTGCAGCTCGTGGTTGAGCTGCGCGTCCTTGCTGCGCTCGTCGGCGATCTTGCGCACCGCGTGCAGCACGGTGGTGTGATCGCGCCCGCCGAACAGCTCGCCGATTTCCGGCAGGCTCTTCTGCGTGAGTTCCTTCGCCAGGTACATCGCAATCTGCCGCGGCCGCGCGATGTTCGCGGGGCGCTTCTTCGAATACATGTCGGCGACCTTGATGTTGTAGAAGTCGGCGACGGTCTTCTGGATGTTCTCGACCGAAATCTGCCGGTTCTGCACGGTCAGCAGGTCCTTCAGCGCTTCCTTGGTCAGCTCGATCGAGATCTCGCGGCCGTGGAACTTCGAATACGCGAGGATCTTGCGCAGCGCGCCTTCGAGCTCGCGCACGTTCGAGCGCAGGTGCTTCGCGACGAAGAACGCGACGTCTTCCGACAAATTCACGCCTTCGGACTGTGCCTTACGCATCAGGATCGCGACGCGCATTTCCAGCTCGGGCGGCTCGATCGCGACGGTGAGGCCCGAGTCGAAGCGCGAGATCAGGCGATCGTCGATGCCCGAAATCTCCTTCGGATACGTGTCGCTGGTGATGATCACCTGCGCCTTGTTCGCGACCAGCGCTTCGAACGCGTAGAAGAATTCCTCTTGCGTGCGCGACTTGCCGGAGAAGAACTGGATATCGTCGATCAGCAGCAGGTCGAGCGAGTGGTAGTAGCGCTTGAAGTCGTCGAACGCCTTGCGCTGGTACGCCTTCACTACGTCCGACACGTATTGCTCGGCATGGATGTAGCGGATTCGCGCGCCGGCCTTGTCGAGCAGCAGCTGGTTGCCGATCGCGTGGATCAGGTGGGTCTTGCCGAGGCCGACGCCGCCGTACAGGAACAGCGGGTTGTACGAGATGCCCGGGTTGTCCGCGACCTGGATCGCGGCGGCGCGCGCGAGCTGGTTCGCCTTGCCGGTCACGAAGTTGTCGAACGTGAGCACCGGGTTCAGCTTCGACCGTTCGTACATCGAATCGGCTTCGCCGCCGTTCGCGGGTGCGGCGCCGGGGCCCGGGCGCCACGTGCGGCGGCCGGCCGCCGCTTCGTGCGCGGGCAGGCTTGGCAGGTCGATGTCGACGTCGTCGGCGTTCAGGTGATGCGCGGCGGCGGCCGATTGCGTCATCGGCACGTCGGCCGGCGCGCTGGGCGCGGCGGCGGCATTCGCGGTCAGGTTGGCGGCGATCGCGGCAACCGTCGCGGCCGGGCCGCTCGGGGCCAGCGGCGCGCGCGGGGCGGCCGGTGCGGCGCCTGCGGCGGCGCTACGCATGCCTGCCTTGGGATCGAGGACGAACTGGACTTCGATCGGCGTGTTCCAGAATTCACGGGCCAGATCGGAGATGCGGCCCGAAAACTGGCTCTTGACCCAGTCCAGCTTGAAGCGGTTCGGCGCCGCGATGGACAGCGTGTTCGCCGACGCATCGAAGGCCACCGGGGCCAAGGGTTTGATCCACGTCACGTACTGCTGGGGCGTTAGCTCGCGCTCCAGCAGTGCGGAACAGTGTTGCCAGAAATCGTTCATCAAGTAACTGTCGTTTTTTGCGTGCACAGCGCGGCTCGCCGGCGCCCTTGTGGCGGTTGCGCAACAAGGCCCGAAGCGGTCGTGCGAGCGTGCCTCGGACGCCTGCATCACAGTGTTGGAGGGGCAGGCGCGAGCCGAAGCGGCGTGCGGGATTCTTGGAGATAAGGCGAGATTCTAACGCCAAACGCGGCCACAGCGGGACTTATCCACAGGCTGGGTTTGTGGGTCGCGGGGCCGGATCGGAGCGGCCCGGCACAGGCGAGCGACTCGTAAAGTATTGACCGTCAACGGAAAAACGGTTTAAATAGCGGGTTCCGCGAAAACCAATCCTGTATTCCCGGCGATTGCGTTCGCCCGAATGCCTCCGGTTAAGGGCACGCGGTCCCCTGAATTTCGACATTCTCGAACAAGTGAGAACATCATGAAACGTACTTACCAACCGTCCGTGACGCGCCGCAAGCGCACCCATGGCTTCCGTGTCCGCATGAAGACGGCAGGCGGCCGCAAGGTCATCAACGCTCGCCGCGCGAAGGGCCGCAAGCGCCTCGCCATCTAAGGCAGGTTGCGCGCTGTGTCCGCCGTCCGCAGTCCTGCGGAAGGTGCCGTCGAGCCGGGTGCGAATCCGTCGCAGACGAAAGCCGCCTTCCCGAAAGCTGCGCGACTTCTGAAAACGGATGAATTTTCATCCGTTTTTCGTTTGCGCCCCTGGCGGCGCTCCGCGCACTTCGTGATCTACGGCAAGCCGACCGGTCAGCCTGCACGTCTGGGGCTCGTCATCGGCAAGAAGTATGCGCCGCGAGCGGTCACCCGTAACCTCGTGAAGCGGCTAGCGCGCGATCAGTTTCGCCTGCGCCGCGCCGAATTCGCCGGTTACGACCTGCTGCTGCGGCAGCACACGCGCTTCGACAAGAAAGCGCTGCCGAGCGCGGCCTCCGCCCCGCTCGCGGCGATGTGCGCGGCCGAGATCCGCGAACTGCTCGACAGGGCAGTCCGGGAAATCGCGCGCCGTGCGTCGAAGCCCGCGTCCGAGTGACGCATCCGTGCCCGGCGCGGCGTTCGCGCCCGCCCGGCCGGTTTTGACGCGGCGTCGTACGGCGCCGCCCAAGGTATGGAAACGGTATTGATCGCCTTGCTGCGCTTCTACAAGGTTGCCGTGAGCCCGATGCTCGGCAACCGTTGCCGTTTTTATCCTTCCTGTTCGGATTACGCGCGCGAGGCAATCCAGTATCATGGCGCCGCGCGCGGCACGTATCTCGCCGTCAGGCGCGTGTGCCGATGCCATCCGTTTTCCGCGGGCGGCATCGACCTCGTCCCGCCGCCCAACTCCGACACTCGCGCTCGCGGCGAAGCCGACGCGCGGTCCCATCGACTCTGAGACAACGCATGGATATCAAACGCACCGTCCTATGGGTGATCTTCTTCATGTCAGCTGTCATGCTGTACGACAACTGGCAGCGGGACCATGGACGCCCGTCGATGTTCTTCCCGAGCGCCACGCAGACGGCCCCGGCTGCTGCCGGCGGCGCATCGGGCACGGGCGCGACGAAGACCGCAGGTGACGTGCCGGCCGCCGCAGCCGGCGCCGCACCGTCGACGACGGCCCCGGCCGCGCAGGCGCAGCTCGTGAAGTTCTCGACCGACGTGTACGACGGCGAAATCGACACGCGCGGCGGCACGCTCGCGAAGCTGACGCTGAAGAAGCAGGGCGACGGCAAGCAGCCCGACCTGTACATCACGCTGTTCGACCACACGGCCGGCCACACGTATCTCGCACGCACGGGCCTGCTCGGCGGCGATTTCCCGAACCACAACGACGTCTACACGCAGCTGAACCCCGGCTCGACGTCGCTGACGGGCGACCAGAACACGCTGAAGCTGTCGTTCGAATCGCCGGTGAAGGGCGGCGTGAAGGTCGTGAAGACCTACACGTTCACGCGCGGCAGCTATGTGATCGGCGTCGACACCAAGATCGACAACGTCGGCACGGCGCCCGTCACGCCGACGGTCTACATGGAACTGGTGCGCGACAACACGGCCGTCGAAACGCCGATGTTCTCGCATACGTTCCTCGGGCCGGCGGTTTATACGGACGCGAAGCACTTCCAGAAGATCGACTTCAGCGACCTCGACAAGAACAAGGCGAACTTCGAGAAGGCCGCCGACAACGGCTGGGTTGCGATGGTGCAGCACTACTTCGCGTCGGCCTGGATTCCGCAGCAGGGCGCGAAGCGCGACATCTACGCTGAAAAGATCGATCCGACGCTGTATCGCGTCGGCGTGAAGCAGCCGGTCGCCGCGATCGCGCCGGGCCAGTCGGCCGACGTGCAGGCGCGCCTGTTCGCCGGTCCGGAAGAAGAGCGCATGCTCGAAGGCATCGCGCCGGGCCTGGAGCTCGTGAAGGACTACGGTTGGGTGACGATCATCGCGAAGCCGCTGTTCTGGCTGCTCGAGAAGATCCACAGCTACGTCGGCAACTGGGGCTGGGCGATCGTGCTGCTGACGGTGCTGATCAAGGCCGTGTTCTTCCCGCTGTCGGCTGCGAGCTACAAGTCGATGGCGCGCATGAAGGAAATCACGCCGCGCATGCAGGCGCTGCGCGAACGCTTCAAGAGCGATCCGCAGAAGATGAACGCCGCGCTGATGGAGCTGTACAAGACCGAGAAGGTCAATCCGTTCGGCGGCTGCCTGCCGGTCGTGATCCAGATCCCGGTGTTCATCTCGCTGTACTGGGTGCTGCTCGCATCGGTCGAAATGCGCGGCGCGCCGTGGATTCTGTGGATTCACGACCTGTCGCAGCGCGATCCGTTCTTCATCCTGCCGGTGCTGATGGCCGTGTCGATGTTCGTGCAGACGAGCCTGAACCCGACGCCGCCGGACCCGGTCCAGGCGAAGATGATGAAGTTCATGCCGATCGCGTTCTCGGTGATGTTCTTCTTCTTCCCGGCTGGCCTCGTGCTGTACTACGTCGTGAACAACGTGCTGTCGATCGCGCAGCAGTACTACATCACGCGCAAGCTCGGCGGCGTCAAGAAGAAGCCGGCCTGACGCTTGATGCATTCGCGGGCGGCCAGCCGCCTGCGATGCTCGCAAAAAAAGCCGCATGGTTCGCGACCATGCGGCTTTTTGTTTTCCCGGCGGCGGCGGCGCGTGCGGTGGCTGCCGCTCAGGCCTTCTTCGCTTCGAGTTTCGGATCGCCGTAGAACTGCTCGACGAGTTCCTGAACGAGGTAGCGCTGGTGTGGAGACAGCGCCTCGATCTTCGATGCGAGTTCAATCGTCTCGGGCGTTGGCGGATAGCGTTCGTCGCGCGGCAGCGGTTGCGGCGTTGGATGTTCGACCACGCTCGGCGACGGCCCGTAATGCAGCCAGTGCACTTCGACGCGCAACCATTCGGCCAGCGTTTCGAGTTTGTCCGACGTCGGGATCGTGCGGCCCGTCAGCCATTTGTGCGCGGTTTGCGGCGAAACGGGGTGCGTTCCGCGGTGACGCAGATTGAATCGGTTCGCCAGCTCCGTCGCGCCCGTGACCTTCTCCGGGCTGCGCCGCAGGGCGAATTTCAGGCGTTCCGAGAACGCGGCTTTTTCTTCGGATGTCGGCATGGGGGAGATTGTGCAATTTCATCGCCGCGTCTCAGACAACCATATGGGATAAACATATCTCATTCGGACGAATCCCGACCGTGATCAGGATGGTGGAAGAAATTGAGGGACGCAGTGTCGAGCCGCTCCAGCAAACATACTTGTCCGAAATGGCGGGTGGCTCATCACGCTGGACTGATACTTAGCTTATCCCTGACGGGATAAATTCGGGCAAGTCCGAATCGGGCGCCGCGGCCGGTGGCTGATGAGCCCGCACGCTACAATGCCGGCGTTCCTCTGCCCGAACTGTTGCGCGGGCGCACCATTGACTCGCTGATTACCCGATTGCTCTGATTGCCATGCTCGCTACCGATTCCGATCCGATCGTCGCCATTGCCACTGCTGCCGGCCGGGGCGGCATCGGCGTCGTCCGCGTGTCGTTCGGGCGCGGCGGCGAGGCGGCCGCGCTGCCGCTGATCGACGCGTTGTGCGGGCAGAAGCTCGCGTCGCGCCATGCGAGCTACGTGCCGTTCCTCGACGCGCACGGCGCGCCGCTCGACCGCGGGATCGCGCTGTATTTCCCGGCGCCGCATTCGTATACCGGCGAGCACGTGCTCGAACTGCAGGGGCATGGCGGGCCGATCGTGATGCAGTTGCTGCTGCAGCGTTGCCTGGATGCAGGGCGCGACTTCGGGCTGCGGCTCGCGGAGCCGGGCGAATTCACGCGGCGCGCGTTCCTGAACGACAAGCTCGACCTCGCGCAGGCCGAGGCCGTCGCCGACCTGATCGAGGCGAGCACCGAGGCGGCCGCGCGCTCGGCCGGGCGTTCGCTCGACGGCGCGTTCTCGCGGCAGATCCATGCGCTCGTCGAGGACGTGATCACGCTGCGGATGCTGGTCGAGGCGACGCTCGATTTTCCGGAGGAGGAAATCGACTTCCTCGAAGCGGCCGACGCGCGCGGCAAGCTCGCGAGGATTCGCGAACAACTCGCACACGTGCTCGGCGACGCGCGGCAGGGGGCGCTGTTGCGCGAAGGGCTGTCGGTCGTGCTGGCGGGGCAGCCGAACGTCGGCAAGTCGTCGCTGCTGAACGCGCTGGCGGGCGCCGAGCTGGCGATCGTCACGCCGATCGCCGGCACGACGCGCGACAAGGTCGCGCAGACGATCCAGGTCGAAGGGATTCCGCTGCACATCATCGATACGGCCGGCTTGCGCGAGACGGAGGACGAAGTCGAGCGGATCGGCATTGCGCGCACATGGAGCGAGATCGAGCGTGCGGACGTCGTGCTGCATCTGCTCGATTCGCGCACGGGGATGACGCCGGACGACGGGACGATCGCTGCGCGGTTTCCGGCCGGCGTGCCGGTGGTGCGCGTGCTGAACAAGACGGATCTGACCGGCGTGCCGGCGTGCGTCGAGCATCCGGCCGCGGAAGGCGATCTGACCGAGGTGCATCTGTCGGCGAAGCGCGGCGACGGGATCGACATGTTGCGCACGGAGCTGCTGCGGATTGCAGGGTGGCAGGCGGGGGCGGAAGGCGTGTATCTCGCACGCGAGCGGCATCTGATCGCGCTGCGGGCCGCGCAGGAACATCTTGCACAGGCGGCGGATCATGCGGAGCAACGCGCTCAGTCGCTCGATCTGTTTGCCGAGGAGCTGCGGCTCGCGCAGGAGCAGCTCAATGCGATTACCGGGGAGTTTACGTCGGATGATCTGCTGGGGGTGATTTTCAGCAGGTTTTGTATCGGGAAATAGAAACGAAAAGGATTGCAGGCCGGGAATGGCACGGCCATTGCCCGGTTATAGAGCATGTCTGCATCCGCGTGACGACTGCCAACCAGGTTGCCACAGTGGTTTTACAGGCGCGGACGTGCCGCTAGCAGCCGATCGATGAACGCTGGCGGAAGCGGTATATATACAGAATCATCTCCGCCGTCGCCTTTTGAAAAGGCCACGTAGGCGTCGCTATAGCTATTCCAGGAAATTTCGGGAGTAGGTGTGTTAAATGTGTGCTGAGCCAACAGCCTCCCGGTTTGCGCGCGGTACACGCGGCCAACGTACCGAGAATCTCCACCCGGAACCCAGGCTAAAAGGCACAGGTCGGCAATATATATTCCATCTGGAGATGTCGATTTTCTACATTCTACCCCTTGAGGTGTTCTGTCAAATGCAAAAATGCCGATCAGTGCCGCAAAGAGCAGTGAGAAGATAATTTTTGAAGAATTCGTCATGATTTTTTGTTGGGTTTGATCATAGCCGAATTTTTATGAATGGGGAAATTGGAATGTATTTTTTGTCGGAGTAGATGATAAAGTCCCCACCTCTGCCATGCATTTCAGACCATCTTCTAAAATCGATGTTCTCCACAGGATAGTAAACATTCCCTTTGATGAATGGATTGCCCCTGGCGACGGCGTATTTGACATATGGGACATGCTCGGAGTTCAAGAATGCAGCGGCTGCACTGTATGGGACGACGATGACGCCGTCGTTACTCCAGTGCCCTAAATATTGAGATCGCTCGCCGGGTTTGTCGGTAAATGTATAGTTGTCTTTCACATACACCCATAGTCCCGTCACTTCGGCTGTCGTTCGGCGCGAATCCACATCCCATGAGAAGCGCGCACTTCCGAGCGCCGCATATATATTGAAGGAACCGAGCGCCCCAGATAAGTCATCGGGTACGCCATTGTTGCGAAGTTGTGCATCCAGTTGAGTTCCAATTTTTTGCCCGAGCGTGCTGTCTACTCTTGAGTATTGAAATTGAAATCGTTGGTGCATGCTGCGAAGATCGTTCCCGCAAAGATCGTCGGTATAGAGTCGCGTTGCACAGTCTTTATACGGGAGCAGAAGCTTGTGGAGTTGGGTTATGGATTTTTGTGAGCGAATCGCTTCATTGATCAGATAGTCGAATTGCTGCTTCGCCCGGGGGAAACGAAGAACCCAATCCAATTTAACGGTAGACATGTCGTACATGTCGGAGGGGTATGATAGTCCGTCTTGATTGATTTCCGCCTCTTCGTCCGAAGAGGTGCGTGAGTAATTTAATTTCCCGGAAAACCATCGCTCCATCAGTGCGGCAGATGTCGGGAGGTATATCTTGCGCATTGTTGCGGGAATTTCCTGGATATCGAACGCTGGTACGGAATCGTCCCTTTTTAGCTTCACGATGGTGGGTTTGGGAGAATCGGGGGCATTGAGCCATGCTTGAAAGCGTGCCAGCGACTTGCCGACCCTCTCCAAACCATCAACCATTTTGTCAAGCGAGTCGCGCTTTGGCTCGGTGGATGCATGCTTGGGTTCGGCTACTTTCGGTTTTTGTAGTATCGGAAGCGGTGGTGCAGGCTTATCCATGGAAAGCGCGATGTTTGGAACGATTTTGCACCCATCTGCGCCGTCATGAAATTTCCATTTCCAAATGAACTTATTTATTGTGAAGTAGGGAATTTTATCCAGATCTGATGGCATTTCTGCTTTAGCTCCGTTGATGTTGGGCGGTATGCGTAATGCCTGTTACGCTAACGTGCTCATGCCCCGGAAATCAATCGAACTAGTTTGAAATGGTTATCCAGATGGTTGAGTTTCAGACGAAATATTCTTTGAACTTTCCCGGCCATCTAAGCGCGCTGGGCGCATGAGATCGCCGATGGGTAAGTCGATACCCGCAGGAACTGCGCTCTTTAAAATTCTTCTTGGCAAGGCAGTTGGAGCGAGCGTTAGCCCGCATCTAAACCACGAACTCGAGGAGAGGCCTAACGTTTCGTGGAATGGGCGTCTGTGGGTCGCCACGACGCTCGTGCCGCTGATGTCCACCGGGGCGGTGCCGACACGTCGGGTCCTTTCGAACTTCTCGCTGTCAATTTCGCCGCAGCGAGGGCGATATGCTGGACGACGGTCGAGGCATGACTGATCGAAGATCAGCCCACAAAGATGCGCGCCTCGAGCGTCCGGACCGTCACCTCTATCAATCCCAATGCCGATGATGATGGTAATACCCACCCCCACCGGAATACCCGCCACCATCCGGCACGACGATACAGCCGCTCAACAACACGGCGACGCCGGCAATCAGCAAAAGGGCCTTCTTCATCGCGTTCACCTGCTCGGGTTCAATATGAAACCCAGCATAGCGAGCGGCCCCGGCCCGGGCTGTAAGCGATCGTATCCCGGCGCCGCAATCCGTAACGGCGGATTATTCCGGTCACAATGACCGTAACAATTGGCCAAACAGCAGACGTTTCAGGCGACGACGACCCGGTTTCGCCCCGTATCCTTCGCCCGATACAGCGCGGCGTCGGCGGCTTCGATCAACGCGTCGGGGGTCGACAGATCGTCGGCCGACACGGTCGCGCAACCCACGCTGACGCTCACGCGTCCGGCCGGCGAGTCGGGCATCGCGAGGTCGAGCCGCAGCACCGCGTCGCGCACTTCGTCGGCCACCACCCGCGCACCGCGCGCGCCGGTGTTCGGCAGCACGACCGCGAACTCCTCGCCGCCGTAACGCGCGACGATATCGGACGGCCGCCGCACCGCGCCGGTCAGTGCATTCGCGACGGCGATCAGGCACGCATCGCCCTTCACATGACCGAACGCGTCGTTGTATGCCTTGAAGTGGTCGACGTCGACCATCAGCAGCGACAGCGGTTCGCTCTGCCGCCGCGCCTGCAGGAACAGCGTGTGGAAATGATCGTTGAAATGGCTGCGGTTGAACGCGCCCGTGAGCCCGTCGCGCGCGGACGAGCGGATCAGCGTCGCGTGCGCTTCGAACAACTGCTGATACAGCATCGTCACTTCCCACGCGAGCACGCACACGAGCACGCCGGGCGTGAACATGCTGAACACGCGCGCGACATACCAGCCGACCGTGAAGCGGTTCGTGCTCAGCAAGTTCAGCGTCGTATCGGTGAGGCACGCGAGCACCGCGATCGCGAGCCACAGGTCGAGCGTCGTGCGCAGCCGGCCGGTGACCAGTACGGCCACGAGCGCGAGCACATTGAGGATCCACACGACGAGCGCGATGCCGTTGACGGGCAGCACGGCAGCGTCGCGGGGCGGATGGAACGCGGGCGGCAGCGACACGTTCAGCGCGATCGCGCACAGGAGCGCCGCGGCGACGGCCGGGCCGCCGACCAGCGCGATCGTCCAGCGGCGCGTCTCCTTCGCGCCGACCGGGGCGCGCGTCAGCCGCTCGCGGGCGAACAGCGCGGCCATCACGAAGCACGGAAAGCCGGCATGCCAGAAGATCCACATCCATGCGGCGCTTTGCGGGCGCGCGCCGAGCAGGCCGTGCGGCGCGAACACGCCGGGAAAGGTGAGCAGTTGCAGCGCGACGGCGAGCGCGGTGAACGCGTAGGCGCCGCCGAGCGCACCGAGCACGGGCTGGCGCGTGACGGTGAATTGCGCGCCGAGGAAGAACGCCGCGATGCTCGCGGTCGTGAACACGGTGAGCGCGCACATCGGCATGAACGGCTC
The DNA here is from genome assembly GCF_017815075.1 of Burkholderia sp. AcTa6-5. Lineage (NCBI taxonomy): Bacteria > Pseudomonadati > Pseudomonadota > Betaproteobacteria > Burkholderiales > Burkholderiaceae > Burkholderia > Burkholderia sp. AcTa6-5. The sequence goes on from NZ_JAGIQE010000012.1 coordinate 24,694, forward strand.
GACGGGCGGCAGCGCGACGTTCGCGTGCGGCGCGGCGATCCCGAGCGTGAGCAGGATGACGAGCGCCGTCAGCGCGCCGAACCACAGCTGACGTTGCGTCGTGTGCTGGATCAGGATGCCTTCCATGGAGTCCCCCGGACACGCGTGCGAAGCGCCCGATCTTGCGCCGGGCGGCACGCATCCCGATCGCGGCGCGACCGGTGCGGCCCGATCCTATCGCGTTATTGGCATCCGCTCAAATGCCGAGCCCCGGGCCGAAGTTGCCGGCGACGCAGCGCGTGACGGCGTCGACGTCCGCGTAGTCCTGTTCGGGCAGGCCGTCGAGCATCGACAGCACCTCGTTGCTGGCGCCGGCGTCGCGCGCGGCATCGACGATCGCATCCTTGTTCGCCGGATAGCGGACGGCCGCCAGCACATCGGCGATCTGCAGATCGATCGTTTCGTTCGGGATATCGTGCGGGGGAATGGCGGGCTTGTCGTTCACGTCGGTGTCTCGCGGGTGGGGCGGGAATGGGATCGAGCGCAAGAGCTGTACCCGCATCGCATGTTACCCGGTCCAGATGGCCCGGCCGGCGCGGGCGGCGAATCGGCGGTGATCGAAGTCAGTGCCCGCGTCGCACGCGGCGCCACGGATGCTTCCAGTCGATGTGCGGCGCGTTCTCGTCGCGCGGATGCTGGCGACGGTGCTCCTGCCAGAGTTCGTCGGAAAACAGCGCGGCCACGATGACGAGCGGCAGCACGAGGAAAATTCCGAGGATGACTTGCTCGATCACGATAGCCTCCTTGCGGTGGCAGGAACCCTTGCTCCCATTCTAGGCTCTGAACTGCGCCCGCGTTCAAATTCTTACAGTGCGAAACGGGCCCGAACGCGGCCGCGCCGCGCGGGCGTTCCGCACGTGCGCCGGCTTTAAAAAGGACATGACCATGCAACTCCAGAACGATACCAACACGCTCGCGCTGCGGCCGCTGGAGCGCCAGGACCTGCGCTTCGTCCACGAACTGAACAACGACGCGAAGATCATGCGCTACTGGTTCGAGGAGCCGTACGAAACCTTCTCGGAACTGTCGCAACTGTACGACCGCCACGTGCACGACCAGCGCGAACGCCGTTTCGTCGCGGTCGACGCGCAAGACGAACTGGTCGGCCTCGTCGAGCTGATCGAACTCGACTACATCCACCGCCGCGGCGAGTTCCAGATCATCATCGCGCCGCAGTGCCAGGGGCGCGGCTACGCCGGCCAGGCGACGCGCCTCGCGATCGAGTACGCGTTCAAGGTGCTGAACATGCGCAAGCTTTACCTGATCGTCGATACGTCGAATGCCGCGGCGATCCACGTGTACGAAAAATGCGGATTCCAGCACGAGGCCGAATTGAAGGAAGAATTTTTCGGGAATGGCGCGTATCACAACGCTTATCGCATGTGCATTTTCCAGCGCGATTATTTCGAGCGCCAGCAAATCGGGTCGAATAAGGCAGGGTAAACACCACGCGGACGAAAGGCGCTTGCGATGGGGCTTCAAGGCGCCGAATGGATGCGGGGAACTACGGATAAATACGGATGCGCTTATACCTGGCATTTTTCTTGTATAAGGTAAATGCGATTCCGCACTGCGGTAAAGTCGAATCGTTTCGGATGACTTTATGTGCAACGCATCAAAATGATCCGGATAGCGAAATGGATTATCCAAACCGTTCAATCGATGCATTGTAACTTTGCTGAAAGCCTTGCCGGATAACGGTTTCCGCCCGGCGGCCAAGGCCTATCCGCCATTCGGCGACGCTTGCCGCGCGCGCCCGTCGCGCCAAAAGCCGCCTGCGCACGGGGTGCGACAATCCGCCGCTATTGCGGTCGCACAACAAATGTGCTTGCTATCGTTTACCGGTCTTCTAAAGTGAAAAACGTGGGTTCACGATCACCTTTAAACACATAGCTAACCCGGCCTGGTGCCCGCAAGCCTGGAGACAGAACATGACGAAGCGTACCGGTGTCCTTTTTGCCCTTGTCGGCGCATTTTGCGCTGTGTCGATTGCGCAGGCCGGCGGCGATTCGGCCGTCAAGCCGAAGCAGGAAATCCAGCTGACGAAGAATGCATGGGGCTGCCTGTCGAAAGACAATCTGGATTCCGTACTGAATCACGAACGTGACGGCAAATCGCAGGCGAAGCAGCAGTACTTCGACGACTTCCGCTGCCTGTCGGTGCCGGAAGGCCAGCGTTTCCGCGTGGTGGCGGTCGACCAGGGCGACGTGCAATTCGTCAGCGCGGACAACAGCGACCAGCAAGGTCTCTGGACCGATTCGCGCTTCGTCAAGCAGTAACCGTCGATTCGCCGCGCCGTCGCACGACGCGCGAGCGCGCCGGCCCGACGAGCGGGCGGCGCGAACCGAACACGGCCCGGCGCATGCCGGGCCGTTGCGCTGTGAACGGCGCATGACGCACGCCGGACGGCGCGCATTCGGTATCATCACGGCCCGACCGAACCGAATGCCCGCCCGGGCCGCATCCGCATGGCGCTGAAATCCACGATCTACAAAGCCGAACTGCAAATCGCCGACATGGATCGGCATTACTACGCCGATCACGCGCTGACGGTGGCGCGCCATCCGTCGGAAACCGACGACCGGATGATGGTGCGCATCGTCGCGTTCGCGCTGTTCGCGCATGAGCGGCTCGAATTCTGCAAGGGGCTGTCGGACGTCGACGAGCCCGACTTGTGGCAGAAGGACCTGACGGGCGCGATCGACGTGTGGATCGAGGCCGGCCAGCCGGACGAACGGCGCATCTCGAAGGCGGCCGGCCGTGCCGGGCAGGTCACGGTGATCGCGTACGGCGGCAAGACGTCGGATATCTGGTGGCAGGGCGTGCGCAGCAAGGTCGAACGGCTGCGCAACGTGCAGGTGCTGTCGCTCGCCGACGGCGTCGCGGCCGCGCTCGGGCGGCTCGCGGCGCGCACGATGCGCCTGCAGTGCACGGTGCAGGACGGCACCGCGTGGGTCTCGAGCGCCGACCACGATCCGGTCGCGGTCGAATGGACGGTGCTGAAGGCGCGCGAGGGCGCGTAAGGGGCCGTCAGGGCCCGCGCGCCGGCCGCGTTCAGCCGAGCGCGGCCGGCGGCCCCTTGAATTCGACCATGTTCCCTTCGGGATCGAACAGGTAGATCGACGGCCCGTAGCCGCCGGCGCCGTAGCGTTCGGCCGGCGCGCCCGGTCGCGCGCCATGCGCGGCGAAATGGGCGATCAGTGCGTCGGGATCGAACGGCTCGACGCGCAGGCACAGGTGATCGAGGTTGCGCCCGGTGCCGGGCGGGCCGCTGTCGGGACGGTCGATCAGGCCGCCGACCGTCAGCAGGTCGATCAGCGCGTCGCCGGCGCGCAGTTGCACGAGGCCCAGATCGGGCTGCTCCTTCTCCACATGGCAACCGACGGCATCGCAGTAAAAGCGTGTCATTGCCGCCATGTCGGTCACGCGCAGCACGATGTGATCGATTCCGCGTATGGTGGGCTTCATGGGCGGGACTCCTTCGCAGTCGACGAGCATCGAGTGTAGACGCATCGCGCCTGCGCTGCCGGCCGGTACGCGGCACAATCGACGGACGAAAAAAAGCCCGTTCACGCAGTGCGGAACGGGCTTAATCCATATCAGGAGGAGACATGGAGGAGACAGTTCCAACTATACACACGGCGATGGTGCGACGCAATATTCCGATTGCAAAAAAACGTCAGGACGGCGATTTGTCGCATCCGCACTGCAGCAAAACGGTGACGGGACGATGACGAAAACCGCGCCGGAGCGGCCGCCGCGCGGGTTTCGTCGGGTTTATTTCGATCGATACGGCCCCGATTCGCCGACACGAATCACAGAGCAAGATTCAGGGCGCGACGGCATGTGCCGATGGCTAGAGTAGGCACCATCTACACTAGAAAGTGCGAGGTTCAGATGAAAACCGCCTATCCGACCGACGATGCCCGCTGGGCCGCCGTGACCACGCGCGATCCGCATGCGGACGGCGCGTTCTTCTATGGCGTCCGCACGACCGGTGTGTTCTGCCGCCCGACCTGCGCGTCGCGGCAGCCGCGCCGCGAGAACGTGTCCTTTTTCGCCGATCCGGCGGCCGCCCGCGCGGCCGGCTTCCGGCCCTGCAAGCGTTGCCAGCCGGAAGGGCTGCCGCGCGAGCTGGAAATCGTCAATCGTGCGTGCGCGGTGCTCGACGCGCAGGCCGAGCGGCTCACGTTGCAGCAGTTGAGCGACGCCGTGCACGTGAGCCCGTTTCATCTGCAGCGGCTCTTCAAGCGTGTGGTCGGCGTGTCGCCGCGGCAGTACCAGGCCGCGCAGCGCGGCGCCGCGCTGCGGCAGGCGCTGCAAAGCGGGCAGCCGGTCACGCAGGCGGCCGTCGATGCGGGGTTCAACTCGCCGTCGCGGCTCTATGCGTCGGTGCCGCGCGAGCTGGGGATGGCGCCGTCCGCGTTCCGTCGCCAGGGCGCCGGCCTGCGGATCGGCTTTGCGACCGCGTCGACGTCGCTCGGCACGGTGCTCGTCGCCGCCACTGAACAGGGCATCTGCCGGATCGCGTTCGGCGACGATGCGGCGTCGCTCGTCGGCGAACTCAAGGACGCATTCGCGCGGGCCGAACTGGTCGAATCGTCCGCGCGGCTCGCGCCGTTCGTCACGCAGATCCGCGCGTACCTCGACGGCACGCGGCACGCGTTCGACCTGCCGCTCGACATCGCGCCGACCGCGTTCCAGCAGCGCGTGTGGGAAGCGCTGACGCATATCCCGTACGGCGAAACGCGCAGCTATTCCGAGATCGCGGAGGCGCTCGGCTCGCCGCGCGCGGTGCGGGCGGTCGCGTCCGCGTGTGCGTCGAATCCGGTCGCGCTCGCGATTCCGTGCCACCGGGTCGTGCAAAAGGGCGGCGCGCTCGCCGGCTATCGCTGGGGTGTACGCCGCAAGGCGACGCTGCTCGCGGCGGAGGCGCGTCATGTTCACAACGATGAAGCCGAAGCCGAGACGGAGGGCAGTGCGGTTTGAGCATCGACACGATAACGATCGCGTCCCTCGGGAACGGCGGCCTGGTGCCGCCGTCCGCGCAGATGGAACTGCGCTACAAGGCGCCGTACGACTGGGCGCGCGTGCTGCGCTTCTTCAGCGGGCGCGCGATTCCGGGCGTCGAGCAGGTTGCCGACGGCGTGTATCGCCGCATCGTCGATCTGCACGGCGCGGCCGGCCGGCTCACCGTCACGAAACACCCGCGCAAGCATTGCCTGATCGCGACCGTCGAAGGGGCGGTCGCGCGTCGCGTCGACGATGCGTTCGCCGCGCGCGTCGCGACAATGTTCGACCTCGGCGCCGATCCGGCCGCGATCGGCGGCGGCCTCGCGCGCGATCCGTGGTTCGCGCCGCTCGTCGAGGCCGCGCCGGGGCTGCGCGTGCCGGGCGCGTGGTCGGGGTTCGAGCTGGCCGTGCGCGCGATCGTCGGGCAGCAGGTGAGCGTGAAGGCCGCGACGACGATCGTCGGCCGGCTCGTCGAGCGGGCCGGCGAACGCGTGATGCCGGAAGACGACGGCGCGCCCGCGTGGCGTTTCCCGACGCCCGACGCGCTGGCCGCGTGCGATCTCGACAAGATCGGGATGCCCGGCAAGCGCGTGGCCGCGCTGACCGGCGTGGCGCGCGCGGTGGCGGCCGGCGACGTGCCGGTCGATCGCGCGCATGCCGATCTCGCGACGCTGCGCAGCGCGTGGCTCGATCTACCCGGCATCGGCCCGTGGACCGTCGAATACATCGCGATGCGCGCATGGCGCGATCCGGATGCGTGGCCGGCATCCGATCTCGTGCTGATGCAGTCGATCGCCGCGCGCGACCCGGCGCTCGACCGGCTCACCAGCCAGAAACGCCGCACCGAAGGCTGGCGGCCGTGGCGCGCGTATGCGGCGCTGCATCTGTGGAACGAGGTGGCCGACCGGGCGGGCGGCGCGCGCGGCGGATAAGCGCGGCGGCCTGCGGCCGGGTGCGACCGCAGGAAGGCGGGCTGCAACCCATTGCGCGGGCGGTGCCAGCATGCGCCGAGTGCCGGCGTGACGCGGCCCGTCATGGCGATTCCATGCCTTCGGCACCGGCCGGAGGCCGCGCGTGCGACGCCTCCGCATGCGTCGTTTTCCGATCCATTCCGCGACACGGTTGCACCTGCCGCCAACCGTTCGCCGTTCCCATTCCGTCCGACGAATTCCGCTGACCGGCGTGCCGATCGCCCTCGTCCCGACCCGGCGATATGCGCCAGCGCTACCGCGCCCGGCCCGCCCGATCGCCCGTTCAGGCCCGCGCGCCGTGCTCGCGGCCACCTCAAGCGCGGCTTTCGGCGAGATGTTAAAGTGCCCGCTACCAACGAAGCGACCAACAATCCAGCCGGCCGCGCGCGGCGTTCTGCGCGCGGCCGTCACGCACTTGCGTCTCCATGTCGAACACCATGACTCACCGCCAGTCCGAACTGCTGCTGAAACGCCTCGACGCGCTGAGCTCGGGCCCGACGCGGCAGCATCTGCCCGACGGCCTGCGCGGCATCGAAAAGGAAAGCCTGCGCGTGACGCGCGACGGGATGATTGCGTTCACGCCGCATCCGCGTGCGCTCGGTTCGGCGCTCACGCATCCGGCGCTGACGACCGACTATTCCGAAGCGCTGATCGAACTGATCACGCCCGCGGAGCGCGACGCCGCGCTCACGCTCGAGCGCCTCGACGATCTGCATCGCTACGTCTATGCATCGCTCGGCGACGAGATGCTGTGGAACGACTCGATGCCCGGCTTGCTGCCGGCCGACGACGAGATTCCGATCGCCGACTACGGCACGTCGAACATCGGCCGCCTGAAGACGGTGTACCGGCGCGGCCTCGCGTATCGCTACGGCCGCACCATGCAGTGCATCGCCGGCATCCACTACAACTACTCGCTGCACGAGGAAGTGTGGCGGCGCCTGCATGCGGAAGAAGGGTCGACGGCGACGCTCGTCGATTACCAGTCGGAACGCTATCTCGCGCAGATCCGCAACTTCCGCCGCCGCAGCTGGCTGCTGATGTACCTGTTCGGCGCGTCGCCGGTGCTCGACACGAAGTTCCTGCGCGGCAAGCCGCACAAGCTCGACACGTTCGACGCCGATACGCTGTACCGGCCGTACGCGACCAGCCTGCGGATGAGCGATCTCGGCTACTCGAACACGACGGCCCAGGCCGCGCTGCACGTCGACTACAACACGCTGCCCGGTTATCTCGACGCGCTGTCGAAGGCCGTGAGCGAGCCGTATCCGGCGTACGAGGCGATCGGCACGCATCGCGACGGCGAGTGGATCCAGATCAACACGAACGTGCTGCAGATCGAGAACGAGTTCTACTCGACGATCCGGCCGAAGCGCGTGACGTATTCGGGCGAGCGGCCGCTGCATGCGCTCGCGTCGCGCGGCGTGCAGTACATCGAAGTGCGCTGCCTCGACATCGATCCATTCGAGCCGACCGGCATCGCGCTGGAGACCGCGCGCTTCATCGACGCGTTCCTGCTCGCGTGCGCGCTCGACGACAGCGCGCCGCTCGACTGCGACGCGTACAAGGAAGCGAACGCGAACTTCGGCAGCGTGACGCTGGACGGCCGCAAGCCGGGCCTCACGCTGACGCGCGACGGCCAGCCGGTCACGCTGCAGCAGTGGGCCGACGAGTTGATGGCCGATATCGAGATCGTCGGTCGCCGGCTCGACGAAATCCGCGGCGGCGACGAGCATGCGCGCGCGATCGCCGCGCAGCGCGAGAAGCTCGCCGATCCGGAGCGCACGCCATCCGCGCGCGTGCTGCGCACGATGCGCGAGAACGGTCAGTCGTTCCTCGCGTTCGCGCTCGCGCAGAGCGAAGCGCATGCCGCGCATTTTCGCGCGCGCCCGCCGTCGGCCGAGACGCTGCACGCCGAGCAGGCGCTTGCCGCGAAGTCGCTCGCCGAGCAGGCCGAGCTCGAAGCGAAGGAGGCCGGATCGTTCGACGCGTTCGTCGCCGCCTATCGCGCCTATACGCTGAACCGCTTCAGCGTGTGACGGTCGCGCATGCGGCCGGCGCAGGGTGCGCCGCGCCGCTGCCGCGCGATCCATCCGGTTCCGTCAGTGATCCGGTCAGTGATGCGCATACGTGCCGCGATCGACTGCGTGCGGCAGCGCCGGCTTGCCTGATTCCCCGTGCGCCCGGCCGTCGCTGCCGTAACCGGCGGCGTCGCCCTCACCGCGCGCCTGCGCGGCACGCTGCATGACCGCCTGCATGTTCCGCGGAAAGTCGGGACTGCTTGCGAGGCTCGCCCGGTAGCCGGCGGCCTGCAGTTCCACCAGTTCCTGACGGACCTGCGCGCGGGTGAGCGTCGACGCGGCTTGCGCGTGAGCGGCGAACGCCGCGCCGATCAGCACGCACGCGCATGCCGCGTGTTTCATCGTCTTCATCGTGTTGGCTCCGTGAGGTTCCGCCGCCGCGCCATCGGCGGCGCGGGCGGAAACGATGCAGCCAGTCTAGGCTTCGGACGCCAAACGAAACATCCTCGTGGCGGGCAGTCACCTTTTCCGGTCGCGCAACATTGCGCGCACCGGTGAGGCGGCCGCGGCGGGCTGCCTGTCGAACGCGACAGCGGCGCGCCATCTGCCGGCCATCGTGCGGCGGCCGGTTCGCATCGGCTCGCCCGCATCGGGCTTCTCCCCCTTGTACAAGCGCGTTGCGCCTCCTAACCTCTTTTAAGCAACCGATCGGTTGGCCGCGCAACGTCGTTGCGTACGCAAGCGCCCGAGCGCGGTCGTGACCGCAGGACATCGCCTTGTACCGAGCCCGGCGCATCGACATGCGAACCCGGGTCGGCCGCACAAGGCATGGGACCCGAGTAGACGCTGAAGCGCCGACTCGGGTCGACATCTGGAGACACGATGAACCCCACCGACGCCCTCCCGCCCGGCATCGTCTTCGCGCAGCCGCTGACGCCCGTCGCGCACTCGCTGCTCCTGTCGTTCCTCGTCGCCGCGATCCCGATCGCGGTCGCGCTGATCGCGCTCGGCGTGCTGCGCCGCCCCGCGTGGCAGGCGTCGCTCGCCGGGCTCGTCGCGGGCCTCGCGGTCGCGATCGGCGCGTGGGGGATGCCGGCCGGGCTCGCGTTCAACGCGGTCGGCGCCGGCATGGCGCTCGCGGTCGTGCCGGTGATGTGGATCGTCTTCAACGCGCTGCTGCTGTACAACATCGCGGTGAAGTCGGGCCGCTTCGACCAGTTCCGGCAGTGGATGCTCGACAACCTGCCCGACGACCGCCGCCTCGTGCTGCTCGTCGTCGCGTTCTCGTTCGGCTGCCTGCTCGAAGGGATCTCCGGATTCGGCACGCCGGTCGCGATCACGAGCGCGCTGCTGATCGCGCTCGGCTTCCCCGCGCTCGAAGCGCTCACCTATACGCTGCTGTTCAACACGGCGCCGGTCGCGTTCGGCGCGCTCGGCGTGCCGATCACCGTGCTCGGCGCGGTCACGTCGCTGCCGCCCGCGACGCTCGCGCAGATGGTCGGCCGCCAGTTGCCGTTCTTCGCGCTGCTGCTGCCGTTCTATGTGGTCGGCGCGTATGGCGGGCTGCGCTCGATCGCGAAGCTGTGGCCCGCGCTGCTCGTGTCGGGCGGCAGCTTCGCGATCGCGCAGTTCGTCACGTCGAACTTCCTCGGCTACCAGCTCACGGACGTGCTGTCGTCGCTCTCGTCGCTGATCGTGACGATCGGCTTCCTGCAGCTGTGGAAGCCGCAGCCCGATCCGCAATACGCGCTCGCGCGCAGCGTGCCGGCCGCCGCCGGCGCCGCGCGCGCGGGCTTCGGCGGCTGGCTGCCGTGGCTCGTCGTGTCGGTGGTCGTGATCGTGTGGGTGCACGCGAACATCGCGGCGATCGGCGACGTGAAGATCAAGTGGCCGGGCCTGCACAACGCGGTGTACGTGTCGCTGTACCACAAGCCGTATGCGGCGATCTGGGATTTCCAGCCGCTCGGCACGGGCACCGCGATCCTGCTGTCGGCGATCATCACGGCCGCGCTGACGCGCACCGGGCCCGGGGCGTTCATCGAATGCGTGGTGAAGACGTGGCGGCAGACGTGGATCGCGATCGTCACCGTGATGATGATCGTCGGCCTCGCGTACCTGCTGAACTACTCCGGCATCAGCTATACGCTCGGCACCGGCGTCGCGTCGACGGGTGCGTTGTTCCCGCTGGTGTCGGCATCGCTCGGCTGGATCGCGGTGTTCCTGTCCGGCAGCGACACGTCGGGCAACGCGCTGTTCGGCAACCTGCAGGTCGTCGCCGCGCGGCAGCTCGGCCTCGACCCGGTGCTGATGGCCGCGACGAACTCGTCGGGCGGCGTGATGGGCAAGATGATCTCGCCGCAGAATATCGCGACGGGCGTGTCGACGACGGACCTGAAAGGGCAGGAAGGCGTCGTGTTCGCGCGCACCTTCTGGCACAGCGTGATCCTCACGCTGCTGCTCGGCGTGCTGGTGTTCCTGCAGCAGCACGTGCTGACCTGGATGATTCCGGCGCTGCCGAAGTGACGCACGGCGCCACGACAGAAGAAAGGCACGAGGAAAACAACGAGGGAAGGCGCGGGAAGAGCGCTAGGTCATGTGCGGAAGCGGTGAACGCGCGGCGGCTCAGCGTGCGTTCGCCCGCCGCGCCGGTTGTCCGTGGTCGGATGCGCCGGCTGCTTCAGCACGGCCCGGCAGGATGCACGCGAGGAACGCGTCGATCGCGGGGCTCTGGCGGCGCGCCTTCAGGTAGTACACGTATTCGTCGATCGTCGTGTCGACGCCGCGCAGCGCGATCACGCGCAAGTCCGGATGGCGTTCGGCTTCGCCGAGCGGAAAGAGGCTCCCGCCCACGCCATGCAGGATCGCCTCGCGAATCGCTTCGCGGCTGCCGATCTCGGCAACCGACGTGGCCGCGACGCCGGCCGCTGCGAGGATCGTCTCCGTGCAGCGGCGCGTGACCGACCCTTCCTCGCGGATCAGCAGCCGCACGTCGGCGAGCTGCGCCGCGTCGATCGAATCGAACCGCGCGAGCGAATGATGGCGGTGCACGACGAGCACGAGCGGATCGGTCGAGATCACCTTGCGTTCGAGGCCGTCGGCGTCGTTGCGCTGCGACGAGACCGCGAGATCGATGCGGAATTCCTGCAGCGCCTGCAGGATTTCCTCGGAGTTGCCGATCCGGCACGTGAGCGCGATCGACGGGTGCGCGCTCGAGAAGCGGCCGACCGCGTCCATGATGTAGTACGGGCCCGTCGCGCCGATCCTCAGATGGCCTTCGAACAGGCCGCCGATGTTGCGTAGCATGATGTCGGCCTGCGCCTCGAGCGCGATCATCTTCTCGACGAGCGGCAGCAGCTCGATGCCCGTCTCGGTCACCTCGAGCTTGCGGCCGCTGCGGTAGAACAGCTCGACGCCGTACAGTTGCTCGACCTGCCGGATCTGCGCGGCGATCGTCGGCTGGCTCACGCCCAGGTGGCGCGCGGCGCGCGTGATGCTGCCCTGCCGGACGGTCGCGTGGAACGCCTTCAGCTGATCGAACACGACTCGGCTTCTCCCCCCTCTTCATCGCGCGTCAGCGTAGCGTACGCATGTGTCGGCCGGATGAAAGGCGCGCCATGCGAGACTTCGAAAAAAAGCTGGGGATGACGGCAAGAAACCTGCGGGAACCGGTCACGGCCGGGACATGCCGGTGCGGGGTAATAACGACGACGCAGATCGCCGGCCCCGCTCGCCCGGCGCCCCCACTCCCACCGACCACAGGGTGCTCTTCATGTCCTCGAACAATCGACGCGATTTCTTGCGCCTCGCCGCGCAGTCGGCCGGCGCGATGGCCGCCTACGCGGGCTTCCCGCCCGCGATCCGCAATGCGCTGGCGATGCCGGCCGCCTATCGTACCGGCACGATCCGCGACGTCGAGCACGTCGTGATCTTCATGCAGGAAAACCGTTCGTTCGACCATTACTTCGGCGGACTGCGCGGTGTACGCGGCTTCGACGACCCGCGTCCGCACCTGCTGCCGAACGGCGCGCCGGTGTGGCAGCAGCCGCCGGCGTCGGTGTTCACGAAGAACTACCATTCGCGCGGCCTCGATCCGCAGGCGCCGTACGTGCTGCCGTTCTACCTCGATCCGAAGCAGACGACCGAATTCCAGCCGGGTACCAATCACGGCTGGAGCAGTGGCCACCTGTCCTGGAACAACGGCCAGTGGGACCAGTGGGTGAACCAGAAGCAGGACGTGCTGACGATGGGCTACCTGAAGCGCCAGGATCTCACGTACCACTACGCGCTCGCCGACGCGTTCACGATCTGCGATTCGTACTTCTGCTCCGCGCACGCCGACACGGCGCCGAACCGCATCTACCTGTGGACCGGCACGGTCGACTCGCGCAACGTCTACGGCAGCGCGACGAACGGCCCGGGCATCGGCGAGCGCAACGACGTGAACGGCTACACGTGGACGACCTACGCGGAACGCCTCGAGAACGCGAAGATCAGCTGGAAGGTGTACCAGGGCGGCACCGGCATCCCGGGCGACCCGACCGACAACTACACCGACAACTCGCTGATGTTCTTCAAGCGCTTCCAGGTGAAGGAAGGCGCGAGCGGCCCGCTGGTCGACAAGGGCGCGTCGGACCACACGCTTGCCGAGCTGAAGGCCGACGTGCAGGCCAACCGGCTGCCGCAGGTGTCGTGGATCGTGTCGCCGTACAAGTACAGCGAGCATCCGCAGGCATCGCCGACGGACGGCGCGTTCTACATCAACATGGTGCTCGAGGCGCTGACGTCGAACCCCGAAGTGTGGGCGAAGACGGTGTTCATCCTGAACTACGACGAGAACGACGGGCTGTTCGACCACGTTGTGCCGCCGGTGCCGCCGGCCACGAGCGGCGTGGGCGGGCAGGGCATCGTGTCGTCGAACCTGCTGTCGAACCTCGGCGACGAACTGCTCGACCTGAACAAGTACCCGGGCGAAATGAGCCCGCTCGTGCCGGGCGCCGACCCGGGCGGCATCCAGCCGATCGGCCTCGGGCCGCGCGTGCCGTTGATCATCATTTCCCCGTGGACGAAGGGCGGCTGGGTCTGCTCGGAGACGTTCGACCATACGTCGGTGCTGCGTTTCCTCGAGGCGCGGTTCGGCGTGAAGGAGCCGAACATCAGCGCGTGGCGCCGGTCGATCTGCGGCGACCTCACGTCGGCGTTCGACTTCTCCGCGCGCCCCGACACGCGCACGGTCGGCTTCACGGTGCCGCAGCACATCGCCACCGCCGGCCAGGCGTACCAGGTGCCCGCGCAGCAGTCGATGCCGACGCAGGAGCCCGGCACGCGTCCGGCGCGCGCGCTGCCATACGAGCTGTTCGTGCACAGCCGCGTCGGCGCGCATGACGACACCGTGTCGCTCGACTTCGCGAACACCGGCGACGCGGGCGCCGCGTTCTATGTGTACGACCGCCGCAACCCGGCGACGCCGCCGCGCCGCTACGCGGTGTCCGCGCGCGACCGCTTCGTCGATACGTGGAGCACGTCGGCCGCGCGCGGCGACTATCATCTGGCCGCCTACGGCCCGAACGGCTATCTGTGCGAATTCCAGGGCAATACGCGGCTGGCCGCCGACGGCCGCCACGCGAACCCCGAAGCGAAGATCGGCTACGACGTGCGCAATCGTCACGTGTATCTGCAACTGCGCAACAGCGGGCGCGCGACGTGTCGCGTGTCGGTCGACAATGCGTACAGCCATGCACATGCACGCACGTACACGCTGGAGCCGGGCGAGCGCGTCGACGCGCACTTCGAGCTGTCGTCGAGCCACGGCTGGTACGATCTGACGATCACCGCGACGACGCTGCGCGGCGGCGACGACAAGGTCGTGCGCCGCTTCGCGGGCCACGTCGAAACGGGTCGGCCGAGCCACAGCGATCCGGGTCCGGTGAAGCGTACGGCCTGACGGCTGTGCAGGCGGTGGCGCGCGACGCGGGAGGGTTCGCCCGCATCGCGCGACCGCCGCGTGCCGGTTGCATGGCGATTGCGAATGTGAGTCGTACGCCGGACTGGCTTTTGGAAACTGAAAACTGTTGACAATTTGGCGGGGTGAGAGGTATACAAAGACCACTCGCCGACATGGCGCCCTCGTTTTCACCTGCAGCCCCGCTGCCTGCCCGACCATGACTGCCCCGAACGCGCTCAGCGCCATCGAACTCCTGCAAAGCCAGTCGCTCGCGATGATCGTCCAGGACATGCTCGAGCGCGCGATCGTCTCCGGCGAATATGCACCGGGCGAAAAGCTCAACGAGGTCGATATCGCGACCCGGCTGAACGTGTCGCGCGGCCCGGTGCGCGAGGCATTCCGCGCGCTCGAACAGGCCGGCCTGCTGCGCAACGAGAAGAACCGCGGCGTGACCGTGCGCGTCGTGCCGCTGCGCGAGGCCGAGGAGATCTACGAAGTGCGCGCGATGCTCGACGAGTCGGTCGCGCGCGCGCTTTCGAAGCGCATCTCGCCCGATACGCTGAAAGTGCTGAAGGGCATCGTCCAGTCGATGAAGGGCGCCGCGAAGACGCACGACGTCACGCGCTATACCGAGCTGAACGTGCAGTTCCACGACGCGATGGTGGTCGGCGTCGGCAATACGCATCTCACCGATACCTACCGGCGGCTCGTGCGCCAGTTGGGCCTGCTGCGTCAGGCGGCGATCGAGGCCGAGAAGGGTGCGATCGCCGTGTCGGCGGCCGAGCACGACAAGATCGTGCAGGCGCTCGCGGCCGGCGACGAGGACAAGGCCGTCGCGCTCGTGCGCGAGCACGTCGCGCACGGCCTCGCGCGGATGCGCCGCATGCATGAGCAGGGGCTGCCGGTGACGGGCAAGGCGGCGCGGGAGAGGGCGGGCGCGTAGGCTGTCGCGTTACCGGTCACGCACGTTCACGACGAAAGGCCGCGGAGCGGCTGGATCACGACCGTCGCTTCGCTCGACGTTGATGATGTCCGGCCGAATGCGGTGATCGCCGGCGACCGATCATTTGCCGCGCCGTTTATCGAAGAAATCGTCCAGTACCCAGCCGGTTCCGGATTCACAGCGCACTCGGGTGTATGCATGGATCTTTGCAACGCGATCCGCCTACGGGGCAGGTACTTCGATACGTTATCCGAATGATGTAATCACGCCTTATCCGCCTTCCCCGCCGCGCTCGCAAACTTCGCGAGCCACGTATCAACCGCCGACGGCTTCCGGCCGTCGTCCTCCGCGCGCTCCTTGCGACGAATCGCATTGCGCACCACGTGCGCGCCGACATAGCGGATCGGCTCCGGCGGAAAATGGCCGAGCGGGCCGCGCACGATCGGGCTGCGCGTCCACGCGTTGTCGAGGCCGAGCACGAGCGACGACAGAATCTGCCCGCCCATGTAGGTTGGCCCGACGCCGTTGCCCGAATAGCCGAAGCCGTAGAACACGTTCGGCGCATCGTCGAGGTGGCCGAAGAACGGGAAGCCCGTCACCGAGCGATCCGATGGCCCGTTCCAGCTCGCGGTGATCGGCACGCCCGCAAGCGACGGGAAGAATTCGCGCAGGCTGCGCGTGAGCTGCGCCTCGTACGGCGAGCGGCGGTCGAACACGGGCGCGATGCGGCTACGCCACGAGAACGTGTTGCCGCCTTTGCCGAGCATCAGCCGGCCATCGACGGTCGTGCGGTAGTAGTACACGAAGATCCGCGAATCGAGCACCGACACACCGTCCACCAGTCCGGTCTTCTCCAGCAGATCCGGACATTTCTCGGTGATGACCATATCGCTCGACACGACCGCGATCGTCCGTTCGAACTGCGGAAAGCGGCTCGCCATCCACGCGTTGATCGCGAACACGAGCTTGGCCGCGCTCACGCTGCCGGACGGCGTGCGCACGACGGCCGGCTGGCCGGGTGTGAAGTCGAGCATCGGCGTGCGCTCGTGGATCCGGATGCCCATCGCAAGCGCGACGCGGCGTAGCCCGCGCACGAGCTTGCCGGGATGGACGGTCGCGGCGAGCGGCGAGTAGACCCCGTCGAGATTGCGCGCGGAGCCCGAGCGGCGCGCGACTTCGGCGGGCGGCAGCGGCTCGTAGCTGTGGATGCCGCACGCGGCGAGCGCATCGAGCACCGGTGCGAGCGTGCCGACCTGCGCGCGCGACGTCGCGGTGTACAGCGTGCCGTCGCGCCGCAGCTCCGCATCGATGTCGTGCGCGCGGCAGAAATCGGCGATGTGCTGCACGGCCGCTTCCGACGCCTTCACGAGCCGGATCGCCTCGGCTTCGCCGAACAGGCGCCGCAGCGTCAGGAATTTCGCGGACCACGTGAGCAGGCAGCCGCCGTTGCGTCCGCTCGCGCCGGCGCCGCACAGGTCGGCCTCGAGGATCGCGATGTCGAGCGCGGGGTGCTGCTGCTTCGCCTGGATCGCGGTCCAGAGGCCCGTGAAGCCGCCGCCGACGATGCACACGTCGGCCTGCGTCGCACCTTGCAGCGCGGGGACGAGGTCGCCGTCGTTGAACAGCGCTTGTTCGATCCAGAAGGGGCGCATCGGGGTCGTACCAGTGAGGGTGAGGTTGCCGTGCCGCACACGGCGCAAAAACGAAAACCAGTGCAAACGCGAAACCGACACCGCCGCACCGCGATGCACGCCGGAGGGCTGCACGCCGCGCGCCGTCCTGCGGCACGATTCGTCGAGTCAGGCCATCGCTTCCGTGGACATTCGGCGCACGCCCATCGCCTTCAGCGTGTCGGCGATCGCTCCCGGAATACCGGCTTCATCGAAGTGGCCGATGCAGCGAACGCGGAACGCGTCGACCTCGGCGAGCGTGCCCCGAGACCGAATGTAGCCGCGCTTTTTGACCGCCTGATAAAAACCACGCCGCGGCCCGAGGCGGCCGGGGTGGTGGCCACCCTTCATGTTCCTCACCCGTCCGCCGTTTGCTTTCTGGCTTTCTGTTCTCTGCATATTGTTGACAATCTACAAATCATCCATTTTAATGTCAAGCCTGGAAACACTTCCCATCGGCGCGGCGCGGGCGCCGACGGCTCACCCCTTCGATCGGAAAGGACTGAACGTCATGACTGAAACGCCTGTATCCGTGGAAGTGAATGGGCGCCGCTACAACTGGATGAGCCGGCCCGTGGTGGTGGTCTGCGTCGATGGCTGCGCATACGAATATCTGGAGGAAGCGGCCGAGGCCGGCGTCGCGCCGTTCCTGCGCACGCTGCTGAAGCCGGGCACGGCGCTCAAGGGTGAGTGCGTGGTGCCGAGCTTCACGAACCCGAACAACCTGTCGATCGTCACCGGCGTGCCGCCGGCGATCCACGGAATCAGCGGCAACTACTTCTACGATCGCGACACCGGCACCGAGGTGCTGATGAACGATCCGAAATACCTCGTCGCGCCCACCGTGCTCGCGGCCTTCGGCGAACAGGGCGCGCGCGTCGCGGTCGTCACCGCGAAGGACAAGCTGCGCCGCCTGCTCGGCAAGGGGCTGAAGGGCATCTGCTTCTCGTCGGAAAAGGCCGACGAAGCGAGTGTCGCCGAAAACGGCATCGACAACGTGCTGGAGCTGGTCGGCAAGCCGGTGTCCAGCGTGTACAGCGCGGATCTGTCCGAATTCGTGTTCGCGGCCGGCGTGCGCCTGCTCGAGACGCGCCCGATCGACCTGATGTACCTGTCGACCACCGACTACGTGCAGCACAAGTGCGCGCCCGGCACGCCCGGCGCGAACGCGTTCTACGCGATGATGGACACCTACCTGCAACGCCTCGACGCACTTGGCGCGATCGTCGCGATCACCGCCGATCACGGGATGAACGCGAAGCACGACGACACGACCGGCGAGCCGAACGTGATCTATCTGCAGGAGCTGTTCGACGAATGGCTCGGCCCCGATGCGGCGCGCGTGATCCTGCCGATCACCGATCCATACGTCGTGCACCACGGCGCGCTCGGTTCGTTCGCGACCGTCTACGTGCCGGCGACGGCCGACACCGATGCGCTGCGCGCGCGGCTCGCCGCGGTCGACGGCATCGAGGTCGTGCTGGCGGGCGCCGAAGGCTGCGCGCGCTTCGAGCTGCCGCCCGCGCGGATGGGCGACCTGATCGTGATCTCGAAGCAGGACGTCGTGCTCGGCACGCGCCGCATCAAGCACGACCTGTCGGGCCTCGACGTGCCGCTGCGCTCGCACGGCGGGATCTCCGAGCAGATCGTGCCGCTGATCTTCAGCAAGCCGGTTGCGGCCCACGTCACGGGCCGAGCGCGGCTGCGTAACTTCGACGTCATCGACATCGCGCTCAACCATCTGCAGTGACGCAGACGATCCGCCAGGAGACTGTCATGAACGCCATTGCAGCATCGGCCGATGTCCGCGCGCCACATCGTGAAGCGCTGCGAATCGATGGTGAAAAGATCTATCGCGACGCGGTGATCGACGTACGCAACCCGTACGACGGCGCGCGGGTGGGCACCGTGCCGAAGGCGACGCTCGACGACGTACGCCGCGCATTCGCGGTCGCGCGTGCGTACCGGCCGACGCTCACGCGCCACGAGCGCGCGGCGATCCTGCGCCGCGCGGCCGACATCGTGCGTGCGCGCACCGCGGAGATCGCGGCGCTGATTACGGCCGAGGCCGGCTTGTGCATCAAGGATTCGACGTACGAAGCGGGCCGCGTGGCCGACGTGCTGACGTTCGGCGCCGGCGAAGTGCTGAAGGACGACGGGCAGATCTTCTCGTGCGATCTGACGCCGCACGGCAAGAAGCGCCGTGTGTACACGCAGCGCGACCCGCTGCTCGGCGTGATCTCGGCGATCACGCCGTTCAATCATCCGATGAACCAGGTCGCGCACAAGATCGTGCCGTCGGTCGCGACGAACAACCGGATCGTCGTGAAGCCGTCGGAGAAGGTGCCGCTGTCGTGCTACCTGTTCGCGGACCTCCTGTACGAGGCCGGCCTGCCGCCGCAGATGCTGCAGGTGATCACCGGCGACCCGAAGGAGATCGCCGACGAGCTGATTACGAACCCGGCGATCGACATGATCACGTTCACCGGCGGCGTGTCGATCGGCAAGTCGATCGCCGCGCGGATGGGCTACCGGCGCGCGGTGCTCGAACTCGGCGGCAACGATCCGATCATCGTGATGGAAGATGCCGATCTCGACGAGGCGAGCACGCTCGCGGTGTCGGGCTCGTACAGGAATTCGGGGCAGCGCTGCACGGCGATCAAGCGGATGCTCGTGCACGAGGCGGTCGCCGATCGCTTCACGGAGCTGGTCGTCGAGAAGACGCGCGCGTGGTCGTACGGCGATCCGTCCGATCCGTCGGTCGACATGGGCACGGTGATCGACGAAGCGGCCGCGAAGTTCTGCGAGCAGCAGGTGAACGACGCGCTCGTGCGTGGGGCGCGGCTGCTGGTCGGCAACGTGCGCGACGGCGCGCTGTATGCGCCGACCGTCGTCGATCGCGTGACGCCCGACATGCCGTTGGTGAAGCACGAAACCTTCGGGCCGGTGTCGCCGATCATGCGCTTTCGCGACATCGACGAAGCGATCCGGATGTCGAACAGCACCGACTACGCGCTGTCGTCGTCGGTATGCACGAACCGCTTCGACCACATCACGCGCTTCATCACCGAGCTGGAAGTCGGCAGCGTGAACGTGCGCGAGGTGCCCGGCTATCGGCTCGAACTGACGCCGTTCGGTGGCGTGAAGGATTCGGGTCTTGGGTACAAGGAAGGCGTGCAGGAAGCGATGAAGAGCTTCACGAATACGAAGACGTATTCGCTGCCGTGGTAAGCGGCATGTAAGGCGCGCGCGCCGGCGTGGCGGCCGGTGCGGGCGTTATTCGATCGGCTCATATCGTTAGCCGATTTGCGTTTTTGCCGGGCCTCGACGCATCGGTAGAATTCGCGGACCTCTCGAACGGCGCCCGCGCGCCGGCGGGACGATCCTCTCCAATCATTCGGGGTCCGCACCATGAAATTCCTCCGCTCCATCCTGGTCGTCGCGTTGCTGCAGGCCGTCGCGGCCACCAGCGCGCTGGCTGCCGACGACCTGTCGCAGATCAAGTCGGCCGGCGTGTTCCGCGTCGGCACCGAAGGCACCTACGCGCCGTTCACGTACCACGACGAGACCGGCAAGCTGACGGGGTTCGACGTCGACATCGCGACCGCGATCGCGCAGCGCCTCGGCGTGAAACCGCAGTTCGTCGAAGGAAAATGGGACGGGCTGATCGCGGGCCTCGACGTGAACCGCTACGACGCGGTCGTCAACGAAGTGTCGATCACCGACGCGCGCAAGGCGAAATACGATTTCTCGACGCCGTACATCACGTCGCACGCGGTGCTGATCGTGCGCGCGGACAACACGACGATCCGCTCGTTCGACGACCTGAAGGGCAAGAAGTCCGCGAACACGCTGACCAGCAATTTCGGCAAGCTCGCGGCCGCGCACGGCGCCGACGTGGTGCCGGTGCAGGGCTTCAACGAATCGATCGACCTGCTGACGTCGGGCCGCGTCGATGCGACGATCAACGATTCGCTGTCGTACCTCGATTTCCGCAAGCACAAGCCCGACGCGAAACTGAAGATCGCGGCGACCGACAAGACCGGCGCGGGAGACGCATCCGGCGTGCTGCTGCGCAAGGGCAGCCCCGCGCTGGTGGCCGCGATCGACAAGGCGCTCGCGGACATCAAGGCGGACGGCACCTACGCGAAAATCTCGCAGAAGTACTTCGGCCGCGACGTGTCGCAGCCGTGACGCGAGGCTGAACGATGCCGGCCTGGCTGCACCTGATGGTGGAATCGCTGCGTCCCCTGCTGGTTGCAGGGCTCGTGTTTACGGGTCCGCTCACGCTCGCGTCGTTCGCGATCGGCCTGTTGCTCGCGTTCGGCGCGGCGCTCGTGCGGCTGTTCGGGCCGCGTTGGGCGCAGGCGGTCGTGCGGTTCTATATCTGGCTGTTCCGCGGCTCGCCGCTGCTCGTGCAGTTGTTCGTGATCTTCTACGGATTGCCGAACGTCGGCATCGTGCTCGATCCGCTGACGGCCGCCGTGATCGGCTTCTCGCTGAACGTCGGCGCGTACAACGCGGAGGTGATCCGCGGCGTGATCGAGTCGATCCCGAAAGGGCAGTGGGAAGCCGCGTACTCGATGGCGATGACGCGCGCACAGGCGCTGCGCCGCGCGATCCTGCCGCAGGCCGCGCGCGTCGCGCTGCCCGCGCTGTCGAATTCATTCATCTCGCTCGTGAAGGACACGTCGCTCGCGGCCGTGCTGACAGTCCCCGAGATCTTCCAGGCCGCGCAACGCATCGCGGCCGTGACCTACGAGCCGCTGATTCTCTATACCGAAGCCGCGTTGATCTATCTGCTGTTCAGCTCGGTGCTGTCGTCGCTGCAACGCCGGCTGGAGCTTCGCTTCGGCCGCCACGCGCTGTTCCACGCGGAGTTGCGATGATCCGCCTTGAACGCATCGACAAGTCGTTCGGCGCGCATCGCGTGCTGAGCGGCATCGACCTCGCGTTGCAGCCGGGCAGCGTGACCGCATTGATCGGCCCGTCCGGCAGCGGCAAGAGCACGCTGCTGCGCTGCGTAAATCTGCTCGAAGTGCCGGAGGCCGGCGCGCTGGTCGTCGGCGATGCGCGCATCGACTTCGTGCCGGCGCACCGGCCGTCGCGCGACGCGGTGTTCGCGGTGCGCAAGCAGACCGGCATGGTGTTCCAGAACTTCCAGTTGTTTCCGCACCTGAGCGTCGTGCAGAACGTGATGGAGGGGCTCGTGACCGTGCAGCGCCGGCCACGCGAACAGGCGCGCCAGCGGGCGCTCGCGCTGCTCGACAAGGTCGGCATCGCGGACAAGGCCGACGCATGGCCGGCCACGCTGTCGGGCGGACAACAGCAGCGCGTGGCGATCGCGCGGGCACTCGCGCCGTCTCCGCAGGTGCTGTTGTGCGACGAGCCGACGTCGGCGCTCGATCCGGAGCTGTCGGTCGAAGTGGTCGAGGTGCTGCGCCAGCTCGCGCGCGAAGGCACGACGATGCTGATGGCCACGCACGACCTGCGTCTGGCCGCGTCGATCGCGCACGATGCGGTGTTCCTCGCCGACGGCCGCATCGTCGAAGCCGGGCCATCGCGCGACGTGTTCGGCCGGCCGCGCGATCCGCGCACCGCGAAATTCGTCGCGACGCTCGCGCAACGCGGGCCGGTGTTCTGACGCGACACGCGGTACGCGATGCCGTGATGCTCAGCCCGGCGCGTACCCGTCGAGCACGGCGGCGACGATCGCCTCCGGCGCATCCTCCTGCACCAGATGGCCCGCGTGTGGAACCCGGATCAGCTTGCCGTTCGCGATGCGATCGGCCAGCGCCTGCCCTTGCTCGAGCGGGATCCACATGTCGTCCTCGCCCCACACGATCCGCACCGGAAAGTCCGGCGGCGCGTAGCGGTCCTCCGCTTCCTCGATGTAGCGCTGGCGCATCTGCGCGATCTGGCGATAGAACGCGGCCTGGCCGGCCGGCGTGAACCATGGCTCGCGGTAGATCGACAGCACGTCGTCGCGCAACGGCCGCGCGACCGCCTGGCCGATATGGGCCGACAGGAGCGCGTGATGCGCGTACGCGGGCAAGCCGGTGAACGCGGCTCCGTGCTGCGCGACGTGGCGCACGAACGGCGACCCTTGCGGCGCGATCGCGACCGGATTCACGAGCGTGAGGTCCGCATAGGCGATGCCGTCGAGAAAGTGCGCGCGCAGCACGGTAGCGCCGCCGTAGTCGTGCGCGAGCACGCGCGGCCGCGACAGTTTCCACTCATTCAGCAGCGCGCCGAACAGCGCGTTCTGGCGGCCCAACGATACGTCCGCGTCCGGCATGTCGGACCGGCCGTAACCGAGCAGGTCGTAGAAATACACGCGATGGCGCCGCGCGAGCCACGGCGCGATCCGGCGCCATACCTGCGACGAAAACGGCGTGCCGTGCACGAGGACGAGCGGCGGGCCTTCGCCGAGCGTGCCCCATGCAATCCGGTGGCCTTCGAAATTGAAGCGGTTCGGGAGTTCGAGCATCGGCTTCTCCGTGATAACCTGTTTCGGTTATTAAAAGGTTACGCCGGATTCTCCGGATATGAAACCGATAGGTGAAAATAAATGGTTACTCGATCCGACCCGGCGCGACATGAGCACGAATGGCGCGCGGCCGATTTCGTCGGCGGCCATCCGGCGCTCGACTTCCTGAACACGGTGGCCGACACGGGCAAGACGCGCGACGAGGAGAAGCTCGTCGACTGGCCGGCCGTGCGCGCGTGGGCAGCGAAGGCGGGGTTGCTGGCGCCGGACGATCTGGCGCGGCTGCTGCGTCATCCTCGGCAGGACGGCCCCGACGAGCTGGCGGCGCTGCACCGCTTTCGCGACGACGCGTACGTCGCGATCGCGCATCTGACGACCGAAGGCGGCGGCAGCGCGGGCGCGCGTGCGGCGGACCGGCTCGCGGTGACGATCCGCGAGGCGATCGGGCGCAGTGCGTTCGACGCGGTCGGCGGCCGTTTCGCGTGGCGGCTCGACGCGCGTACCGCGTCGCGCTGGATCGATGCGGTCGCGCTCGGTTTCGAGCATCTGATGCGCAGCGACGATTTCGCGCGCGTGCGGCAGTGCGGCCGGTGTACGTGGTTCTTCGTCGATCGCGGCCGCGGCGTCGGCCGGCGCTGGTGCGACATGCGCACGTGCGGGAATCGCGCGAAGGTGGAGGCGTTCAGGGAGCGGTGACGTGCGCGTCGCGACGGTTGCCGCGCCGCGCGTGCGTCATGGAGCGGCTTCGTGTGAACGGTGGTGGTCGGGCCATAACGTCGCGGCGATGAACAGCCCCGCTGCAAGGAACGGCGCACCGATCGCGAACAGGATGGCAGTGAGGCCCCAGCGATCCCAGAAGCGATCGACGAGCGCGCGCTCGGGGGTGACGGGGTCGTACAGTACGTTGACCGCGTCGCCTTCGTGCAGGCCCGGGTGCGACGACGCCGAGCCCTGGGCGAACGTGATCAGCCGACCGCTGTCGGTGGTGAACGCGACGACGGCCGAATACGGCGCCGTGCGCGACCGCGACGACCGCCCGTTTTTCGCGATCTCGACCACATGGCCGGTCGAACGCGCATAGTGGTGGACGATCTGCCACTGATGCAGGCCGGCCGCGCCGGCGCCGGCAAGGAAGCCTGTGCCGATCGCGATCGGAATCAGCACGATCGCGACATCCCAGCGGCGCTGCGTCGGCTTGCGTGCGGCGCGGGGCGGCGCCGGGTCCGATTGGCGGCGGCGACGCTCGCCGGCAATCAGCAGGCCGCCGATCGCGAACGCCGCGACGGCGAGCAGCGCCGGCACGGCCACCGGAAACCAGCGTTGCGTGAAATCGTCGATCAGCGCGAGGCGCTCGGGGTGGTCGGGGTCGAGCAGGACGTCGACGTTTTCGCCGATGTCGTAGGCGGGGACCGTCGACGCGGTATTGCCGGCGACTTCGCGGCGCTGGCCGTCGTTTGCGAGGTATGCGACGATCGGGCGGTACGCGCGCATCGCATCGCTGTCCTGGACGATGCGCACGACCGTGCCCGGCGCGCGGACCAGGTGCCCGGGTTCCCGGCTGGCGGTGATGGCCAGTGCGCCGGCCAGCACGGACAGGACGACCCCGATCATCAGCGCGACCAGCGCGTTCTTACCCGGCATGACGCGATCCGGTTCGTGCGTCGCGCGGATTCGGGTATGCCCGGGTGAGCGGCCCATCGCGACGGACAGGCCGATATTGGCGCAACCATGCCCTCTGAATGGTCGCGCGTCGTTCACATGCTTCCATGTCTGACGTCCCATGCTCTCTCAGTGCCGGCGGGCCAACGACGATGCCTGGCGCCGGTCGTGTGATATTTGTCGGACGATTCTAGCGGAAACGATGCGCGACGGGCGTGCGGTCGCGTACCGCCGCGAAGGGCGCACGCCGCGAGTGCGGCGCGCCAAAACGGAAAAAGGCCGGTCAGCTTTCGCTGACCGGCCTTTGGAATTCCTGGTGGGGCGTGAGTGACTCGAACACTCGACCTACGGATTAAGAGTCCGCTGCTCTACCAACTGAGCTAACGCCCCCAACAGAAGAAAGATTATGCCGGGGTTTTCAGGACATGGCAAGCCCTTTCTGCAGATTGCCTGAAAATATTTCGTCAAGACAACGGCGGCTGTCGGCGCGGTAACGAGCGGTCGCAGTTTGCGCGCTCCCGGTATGATGACGCCACACGCGTTGCGCGGCGGTCGCGCAACGTTTTCTGGACATTCGAAGATGGACGAAAACGCAGTCCGCGAATTGCTGGATCGCCTGCTGGCCCCGTGGGTCCGCTCGCTGGGTCTGGTCCCCGTGTCGATCGGCGACGATAGCGTCACGCTGCGCCTGCCGTTTTCCGGCGAGTTCCGTCATTCGGGCGGCGTGATCTGCGGCCAGGTGTTCACGGCGGCCGCCGACACCGCGATGGTGGTCGCGATCTCGGCCGCGCTGGGCGAATTCCGGCCGATGACGACGGTGTCGCTGAACACGAATTTCATGCGTCCGGTGCGCAAGGGCGACGTGCTCGTCACCGCGCGCGTGCTGCGGATGGGCCGCAACCTCGTGTTCGGCGAAGTCGAACTGTTCGACGAGGACGGCACGATGGCCGTTCACGCGACGTCGACCTACGCGCTCATCAGCTGAGCGGCGCGATGTTCGACCAGATCGTCTTCGCGGGCGGCGGCAATCGTTGCTGGTGGCAAGCCGGCTTCTGGGACGTCGCGCAGCCGGCCCTCGGCCTGCGCCCGCGCGTGATCACCGGCATCTCGGCCGGCGCGGCGACCGCATGCATGCTGTATACGCGCGACGCCGCGTGGGTGATGCGCTATTACGAAGAGGCGCTGCGCCACAACCGGAAGAACGCGTACTGGGGCAACCTGTTCGGGCGCGAGCCCGTGTTTCCGCATTACCGGATCTACCGTCAGGCGCTGCTCGACATCTACGGCGAGCCTTTCGCGAAGCTCGCCGCTGCGCCGGAGATCCGCATCGGCGTGTCGCACGTGCCGCGCTGGCTCGGCGCGCGCAGCGCGGTGGCCGCCGGCCTCGTCGCATACAACATCGAAAAGTACGTGCGCAAGACGCTGCACCCGACGCTCGGGCGCACGCTCGGCTTTCGGCCCGAATTCGTGCGCGCGCAGGCCTGCACGCACGTCGACGAACTCGCCGACCTGATCCTGCAGTCGTCCTGCACGCCGCCGTTCACGCCGGTACTGCGGCGCGGCGGCCGGCCGGTGCTCGACGGCGGGATGGTCGACAACGTGCCGGTCGATGCGCTCGACCCGTCGCCGGGCGACGTGCTGGTGCTCGTCACGCGGCTGTATCCACGTCCGCAGATGTTCACGGTCGCGCATGGCGACCAGCGGCGGCTGTACGTGCAGCCGTCGAGCAAGGTGCCGATTTCGAGCTGGGATTACACGAGCCCGTCGCAGATGCGGCATGCGTACGATCTCGGGCGGCGCGACGGCGAGCACTTTCTCACGCGCGTCGGCGCGATGACGGGCGGCCGCGTGGCCGCCTGACGAACGATCGGGAAGGGAGTAAAGGGCAAAAGGGGCCGCGCGACGCGCGCAGCCCGTGCGATCAGCGCTTGCGGATCGGCGTCAGCGCTTCCGGGTTGGCGACGCTCGACATGTCGCCGTCGTCGAACGCGAGAATGTTGCGGAATGCGGCACTGAAATACAGCTCGTAGCTTTCGCGTTCGACGTAGCCGATGTGCGGCGTGCAGATCACGTTTTCCATCCGCAGCAGGCTGTAACCCTGCAGGATCGGCTCGCTTTCGAACACGTCGATCGCGACCATCCCCGGACGGTTGTGCGACAGCGCGTTGACGAGCGCGTTTTCCTCGAGCAGCTCGGCGCGGCTCGTGTTGACGAGCAGCGACGTCGGCTTCATCCGCATCAGGTCTTCCTGCTTCACGATCCCGCGCGTGTCGTCGTGCAGGCGCAGGTGCAGCGACAGCACGTCGCTCTGTTCGAACAGAGCCTCGCGGCTGTCGGCGGCCGTGTAGCCGTCGGCGCGCGCGGCTTCGAGCGAATGCTCGCGGCCCCAGATCAGCACGTTCATCCCGAACGCCTTGCCGTAGCCGGCGACGAGCCGGCCGATTTTGCCGTAGCCCCAGATGCCGAGCGTCTGGCCGCGCAGCACCTGGCCGAGGCCGAAGTTCGGCGGCATCGCCGACGTCTTCAGGCCCGACTGCTGCCACGCGCCCTGCTTCAGGTTCGCGACGTATTGCGGGATGCGGCGCTGGGCGGCCATCACGAGCGCCCAGGTCAGCTCGGCCGGCGCGACCGGCGAACCGGTGCCTTCGAGCACCGCGACGCCGCGATCGGTACACGCGTCGAGATCGATGTGGCTCGACACGCGGCCGGTCTGGCTGATCATGCGCAGGTTCGGCAGCTTGGCCAATAGCTGGGACGTAATCGGGGTCCGTTCACGAATCAGCACGAGCGCCTCGACTTCGGCCAGACGGCTGGCGAGCTGTCCGAGGCCGCGCACCGTATTGTTGAAGACCTTTACGTCGTGGCCGGCGAGCATGTCGAAGCAGTTCAGCTTGCGGACGGCGTCCTGGTAGTCGTCGAGGATGGCAATTTTCATGGTGAACGGGGTGTCGCGCGTTGAAAGCGGCAAGGGCGGCGGCGCAGCTTGCGCGGCCGTCTCGCCCGGCCGGGGCCGACATGATGCAACGTCGGCCGCCTTGGTGGTGTCTTTTTAACAGGTTGTTACGCTCCGCCGCAATCGGCCCTGCCGCCCCCGGCGCCGCTCCCGGCCCGTGCAAACGGGTGCGCTGTTGTGTCGCATCAAACACGTCCTTTCTGATTCGGCCGTTTACTCGCCGAGGTTCACCCAATTGTTGCTTCAAGCAGAATAATTGGATCAAGTATCCGCAGAAGGCGAGGATTTTTGACTATTTTTATCGTCAACCGGCGCCTTGTTGAGCAACTCTGCATCATTTCCGCTGTCGTAGGAGAATTACGCATTTGCTTCATCTTTTTGAAGTTGTAACAGCGGCAGGAGTCGTTTATGGATCATTTGCAGTCGATGCGCGTGTTCGTCAAGGTTGCAGATCTCGGCAGTTTCGCGCGGGCCGCGAGCGCAATGGATATCTCCAACGCGGTCGCGACGCGCCACGTCGCCGATCTGGAAGGCCGGCTCGGCACGCGTTTGCTTAACCGCACCACGCGCAGCCTCTCCCTGACGGAGTCGGGTCAGGTCTATCTGGAGCGTGCCCGCCAGATCCTCGACGAGCTCGAGGACGTCGAGCAGATGGTCGTCGCACGCAATCACGAGCCGGTCGGCACGCTGCGCATCGTCGCGCCGGTCGTGTTCGGCCTGCACAACCTTGCGCCCGTGCTGCAGTCGTACACGGAGAATTTCCCGAAAGTGGTGCCGGATCTCACGCTGGTCGACCGACAGGTCGATCTGGTCGAGGAAGGCTTCGACGTCGGCATCGTCGTCACGCGCCAGATGCGTAGCGCGAGCATCGTCACCCGGCGTCTGACCACCGGCTGCATGACCGTGTGCGCGACGCCCAGCTATCTGGAGAAGCACGGCGTGCCGATTCATCCGGAGCAGCTCGCCGAGCACCCGGCCCTGAGCCTGCCGACCGAATACTGGGGCGACGAGCGCGTGTTCACGGGGCCGGACGGCGAAGTGCGCGTGCGCCCGACCAACGTGATCGTCGCGAACAACACCGCGATGCTGCGCCAGTTCGCGTTGCTCGGGATGGGCGTCGCGATCCTGCCGAGCTACCTGATCGGCAGCGACATCGCGCGCGGCGCGCTCGTGCGGCTGCTGCCGGATTTCCGGCTGCCGCAGGTCGAGATCAACATCGCGTACCCGAGCCGGCGCCATCTGCCGGCGAAGGTGCGGACGTTCATCGATCACCTCGTCGAGCATTTCAGCCACTCGACCGACGCGACGATGGGCGAACAATGGGCCGCGCAGAGCGCGCCGCCGATCGGTGTCGAGATGCGTGCCGAGCCGCCCCCCGAATCGACCGGTCCGAACCTGCAGCCGCGTGTGGCGCGCTCGCCGCGCACGCGCGTGGCGATGCCGTCGCCGCTGTAACGGGGCGGCGCCCGGTAGCGTTACGGCCGGCGCAAATAAAAAACGCGGATCGATCGATCCGCGTTTTTTCATGGCTGCGTGCCGGCGCCGGGCACGCTCGAAGCGGCGCCCGGCGGCCGGGCCGTCACGAACCCGTCTTGCGCGCCGTCGTCTTGCGGGCGGCGGTCTTGCGTGCCGGCGCCGGTTTCTCTTCGGCGCCTTCGGTCACGGTTTCGGCATCCTTCGTCGCCGATTTGGCCGTCTTCTTCGCGGCGGCCGCCTTCGGTTCCTTCTTCTCGAACTCGAAGCCGATCTTGCCGTCCGGCTGCTTCACGAGGAACGCCTTGAAGTTGCGGCCGGTACGCGACGACTTGAAGCCCGGCAGCAGATCCGTACGGCCGTCGGCCAGCAGCTTGCCCATCTGCTCGCGCGTGATTTCCTGCTGCAGGATCACCTTGCCGGAGCGGAAGTCGCAGGTCTTCGGGTTCGCGACCGAGTGCTCGCACACGTAGCTCATCCCGTGCTCGAACACGCGGCCCTTGCACTTCGGGCACGCGCCGACCGGTTCCTGCGCGGAGAAGTCGGGCGCTTCGCCTTCCTCGCCGCCCTGGTCCTGGCCGAAATCGAACTCGAGCTTGTAGTTCTTCGTCTCGTCGTCGAAGGACAGCTTGAGGATCGCCGAGAACGGGCGGCCCATCTTGCTGCGGAACCCGGACAGCGGCCCGATTTCCTTCTTCTGCAGCAGTTCTTCGACTTCCGGGATCTCGAATTGCCGGCTGCCCGGGATCTTCGAAATCGAGAAGTCGCACTTCGTGCACGCGAAGCGGCGGTAGTTTTCCTTCACCTGACCGCCGCAATTCGGGCACGGCGTCTGAAGGGTCGCGTAGTCGCCGGGAATCGTGTCGGAATCGTATTCCTTCGCGCGCTTGACGATCTGCTGCGTCATGCGGGCGATTTCCTGCATGAACGCGTCGCGGCCGAGATTGCCGCGCTCCATCTGCGACAGCTTGTATTCCCATTCGCCGGTGAGCTCGGGCGCGGTGAGTTCCTTCACGCCGAGGCCGCGCAGCAGCGTCATTAGCTGGAACGCCTTCGCGGTCGGGATCAGTTCGCGGCCTTCGCGCAACAGGTACTTCTCGCCGAGCAGGCCTTCGATGATCGCCGCGCGCGTCGCCGGCGTGCCGAGGCCCTTGGCGGCCATCGCCTCGCGCAGCTCGTCGTCCTCGACCAGCTTGCCCGCGCCTTCCATCGCGGACAGCAGCGTCGCTTCCGAGTAGCGTGCGGGCGGCTTCGTCACGAGTGCGACGGCGGCGATTTCGTCCGTTTTCACCTTCTCGTCCTTCTGCACCGGCACGAGGTTCGCGTCCGCGCCTTCGGCGTCGCGGCCGTACACCTGCAGCCAGCCCGGCTCGACGAGCACCTTGCCCTCGGTCTTGAAGTGATGGCCGGCGACTTCGGTGATCCGCGTCGTCACGCGGAATTCGGCCGCCGGGAAGAACACCGCGAGGAAGCGCTTCACGACCAGGTCGTACAGCTTCTGCTCCGGTTCGGACAGCGACTTCGGCGCCTGCAGCGTCGGGATGATGGCAAAGTGGTCGCTGATCTTCGAGTTGTCGAAGATCCGCTTGTTCGGCTTCACCCAGCCCTTGTCGAGCACCTGCTTCGCATGCGGCAGGTAGTTGTTGCTTTCCTTGAGCATCTCGAGCGTGGACTGGACCGTCGACAGGTAGTCTTCCGGCAGCGCGCGCGCGTCGGTACGCGGGTAGGTCAGCACCTTGTGCTTTTCATACAGCGCCTGCGCGAGGCCGAGCGTGTTCTTCGCGGAGAAGCCGAAGCGCCCGTTCGCCTCGCGCTGCAGGCTCGTCAGGTCGAACAGCAGCGGCGACAGTTGCGTCGACGGCTTCGATTCCTCGGACACCGTGCCGACCTGGTCGCGGCAGGCGGCGACGATCGTTTCGGCGGCCGGCAGGCTCCACAGGCGGGAGTCGCGCTTTTCCGGATCGAATTCGTCGCGCTTGAATTTGGGGTCGTACCACTTGCCTTCGTAGAAGCCGCCCGCGCACGCGAATTCGGCCTTCACTTCCCAGTAGTCGCGCGGGACGAAGCGGCGGATTTTCTCTTCGCGTTCGACGACGATCGACAACGTTGGCGTCTGAACGCGGCCGACGGTGGTCAGAAAGAAGCCGCCGCCCTTGCTGTTGAACGCGGTCATCGCGCGGGTGCCGTTGATCCCGACGAGCCAGTCGGCTTCCGAGCGGCAGCGTGCGGCGTCGGCGAGCGGCTGCATGTCCGAGTCGCTGCGCAGGTTCGCGAAACCGTCGCGGATCGCCTGCGGCGTCATCGATTGCAGCCAGAGCCGCTGGACCGGCTGCTTCGCCTTCGCGTGCTGCGCGATCAGGCGGAAAATCAGCTCGCCTTCGCGCCCCGCGTCACATGCGTTGATCAGGCGGTCGACGTCCTTGCGCTTCATCAGCTTCGTGAGCACCTTCAGGCGCGACTCGCTTTTTGCGATCGGGTTCAGGTCGAAATGCGGGGGGATGACGGGTAGATGCGCGAAGCTCCATTTCCCGCGCTTGACCTCGTACTCCTCCGGGGCGGCGATTTCCAGCAGGTGGCCGACAGCGGACGAAAGGACGAAATCGTCGCTCTCGTAATACTCGTCATGCTTGGTAAAGCCGCCCAAAGCGCGTGCGATGTCGTTCGCGACAGAAGGCTTTTCCGCAATGATCAGTGCTTTGGACATGACAGGTGTGTGTTGGTAGACCGGGTTCGCCGGTGTAGGTCCCTTTTACGACCGCTTTATAGCACACGCCGCAGCGACGGCGGCTCAGCGTGTAAAAAGCGGCTCATCATAGAGGGGGGCCGCAACGGCGGCAAGCGCCGGGCGCGGCGGCGCGCGCAAACCTGCGCCAAACCGCCGCGCCGGCCCGCGAATTCAGGCTTCGACGTTCAGGACGTCGCGCAATTTCGGTGCGTGCGGCGCACCAGGCACCGCGCTCAGGTCGGACAGCATGCGCTCGACGATCGCCGCGTGCGGCAGCACCGTGCCGAAGAAGCGTGCGGTGTGCGCATCCTCGATCAGGATGGTCGGGAAGTTCTCGACGTCGAGATCGTCGAGCCGGTCGGCATGGGTTTCGATGTCGATCCACGCGAAGCAGGCGTCCGGATGCGCGTCGGCGAGCTGGTCGAAGGCGGTCCGGTAGTCGCGGCACGTGCCGCACCAGTCGGCGCACAGGCACGCGACCAGCAACGTGCCGGGATCGGCGAGGCGCTCGGCGATCCGATCTGCGTCGGTGTCGAGATTCAGCGCGGGCATGGCATTCCTTGGGTAGCGTCGGCGGCCGGGCCGCCCCTATGCCGGGGAATGTAGCACGCCCCGCGCGGACGGGGTGGGCGCCGCATCAAGCCGCGCGAAGCGTCCGCCGGGGACACTGGCGACGCGGCCGGCCAGTTCCAGCGCGAGCAGCGCGCCATGCAGCACGTCGTCGGACAGGCCGCTGTGCTCGGCGAGCCATTCATACGTCACGGGCCCGTATCCCAGCGCGGCGAGCACTGCCTGTTCCGACGGGTTGCCCGGTGGCCGGGCTTCGATGCGAGGGGGCGGCGGCGCGCCCGCGACGGCGCGATCCGTTGGCGCGACGCCGGCAGCTTCGGGTTCGCGAATCGCACCGGCGTTCTCGCCCCGGTTGCCGGCCCGCGTCGCGCCGCCCGTTGCGCGCGCGGCCGGCTCGCCCAGCCCGTATTCCTCGAGCACGTCGAGCGGCGCCGCGGTGAGCTTTGCGCCGTCGCGGATCAGCGCGTGGCAGCCCTGCGCGAGCGGGGCGTGGATCGAACCGGGCATCGCGAACACATCGCGCCCCAGTTCGTTCGCGAGCCGCGCGGTGATCAGCGAGCCCGAGCGCGGGGCGGCCTCGACGACGAGCGCGCCGATCGCCAGCGCGGCGATCAGCCGGTTGCGCTGCGGGAAATGTGCGGCGCGGGCCGGCGTGCCGAGCGGCCATTCCGACACGATCGCGCCGTGCGCGGCGATCTCGTGGGCGAGCGCGCGGTGCCGCGCCGGATAGACGAGATCGGCGCCCGTCGCGATCACCGCGACGGTGCCCGACCGGCCGTCGAGCCCGCCACGATGCGCGGCGGCGTCGATCCCGAGCGCGAGGCCCGAGACGATCGTGAGGCCCGCGTCGGACAACGCGTGGGCGAAGTGCGCGGCGTCGGCGAGCCCTTGCGGCGTCGCATGGCGGCTGCCGACGATGGCGAGGCCGTGTGCGTGCAGCAGGTCGAGCCGCCCCTTTACATATAGCAGCGGCGGCGGATCGTGCAGGTCGCGCAGCCGCGGCGGGTAGGCCGGGTCGCTCAGCGTGACGAGCCCGTTGCCCGGCCCGTCGAGCCACGCGAGCACGGCGCGGGTGCGCGTGTCGAGATCGTCGCGCTCGCTTGCGCGCACGGCCTGCGCGGCGGCGGGGCTGCTCACGGCGGCGATGGCTTCGTCGGACGCGCGCAGCAACGCCGCCGGCGAGCCGAATGCCGCGAGCAGCGCCTGTAGCACGGCGGCCGAGAGGCCGGGCGCATGCGCGAGCTGCAGCCAGGCGCGCAGCGCGGCGGGCGTCAGCGCTTGCGGGGACATGAGGCGGCCCTCGAATGCGGCGTCCAGCGGAGCGCGTGGCGCCATGATAAAATTTTCATCATCCGAAATACTCGACAGGGCCGTGCGCGCAGGCGCCCGGCCGATTGCAGGAGGCGCGATCCGCGGCATTGATATGCCACGCATCCGCCTCATCTTCATTGCATCCCGGCGGCGGCGCCAGCCGGCCGGATGGCCGATGCGGCGCGCCGCTCCACCGAATACCGAACACCATGGCTTTGCTCAATATTCTTCATTACCCCGACAAGCGGCTGCACAAGGTCGCGAAGCCCGTCGACAAGGTCGACGACCGGATCCGCAAGCTCGTCGCCGACATGGCCGAGACCATGTACGCGGCGCCCGGCATCGGCCTGGCGGCCACCCAGGTCGACGTGCACGAGCGCGTGATCGTGATCGACGTCTCCGAGGAGAAGAACGAGCTGCGCGCGTTCATCAACCCGGAAATCGTGTGGTCGAGCGACGCGAAGCAGACCTACGAGGAAGGCTGTTTGTCGGTGCCCGGCATCTACGACGAAGTCGAACGTCCCGACCACGTGCGCGTGCGCGCGCTCAACGAGCAGGGCGAGACGTTCGAGCTCGACTGCGAAGGGTTGCTCGCGGTGTGCGTCCAGCACGAGATGGATCACCTGATGGGCCGCGTGTTCGTCGAATACCTGTCGCCGCTCAAGCAGACGCGTATCAAGACGAAGATGAAGAAACTCGAACGCGCGATGTGATGCGCGTGCGCCCAGCCCGACCCCGAACGCTGTCATGACCCATACGTTGCGCGTGATTTTTGCCGGTACGCCGGAATTCGCCGCGGCCGCTCTTGCCGCGATCCACGAGGCCGGTTTCCCGGTGCCGCTCGTGCTCACCCAGCCCGATCGCCCGGCCGGGCGCGGGATGAAACTCCAGGCGAGCGCGGTGAAGCGCTACGCCGTCGAGCACGGGATGACCGTCGCGCAGCCGCCGTCGCTGCGCCGCGCGGGCAAGTACCCGGCGGAGGCGGCCGACGCGATCGAGCTGCTGCGCACGACGCCGCACGACGTGATGGTGGTGGCCGCGTACGGCCTGCTGCTGCCGCAGGAAGTGCTCGACATCCCGCGCGCCGGCTGCATCAACATCCATGCGTCGCTGCTGCCGCGCTGGCGCGGCGCCGCGCCGATCCATCGTGCGATCGAGGCCGGCGACGCCGAGACGGGCGTTACGCTGATGCAGATGGACGTTGGCCTCGACACCGGCGCGATGATCGAGGAGGCGCGCCTCGCGATCGCGCCCGACGATACGACCGCGACGCTGCACGACCGGCTCGCCGCCGACGGCGCGCGGCTGATCGTCGATGCGCTCGTGCGGCTCGAGCGCGACGGCACGCTGCCGGCGACGCCGCAGCCGGCCGACGGCGTGACCTACGCGGAAAAGATCGGCAAGCACGAAGCGGCGCTCGACTGGCGCAAGCCGGCCGACGTGCTCGCGCGTCAGGTGCGTGCGTTCGATCCGTTCCCGGGCGGCGTCGCGACGCTCGACGGCGCGGCCATCAAGCTGTGGGCGGCCGAGCCCGTGGCTGCGCCGGCCACGATTGCCGACGCGGCGCCCGGCACGATCGTCGAAGCCGCGCCGGAAGGCGTGGTGGTCGCATGCGGTAGCGGCGCGCTGCGCGTCACCCAGCTGCAGAAGCCGGGCGGCAAGCGGCTGCCCGCGCGGGAATTCCTCGCCGGTTCGCCGCTCGCCGCCGGCCAGCGGTTTGCGCTGCCCGACGTGGACTGACAGGACCTGAGCGTCATTCGACCCGGTCCGCCGGCCCGGCGCAACTGGCCGGACGGCCGAGTCGCGCGGGGCGGCAGGCGCGCGTAGAATTTCCCTGCGCTCTCCGGTTTCGAGGTTTTCATGTTCGGCATCACCCATTTCGGCTTCTTCGTGTTCGCGGTTTTCCTGCTGAACATCACGCCCGGTCCCGATACGGCCTACATCGTCGGCCGCAGCGTCGCGCAGGGGCGCGGCGCGGGGCTGATGTCGGCGTTCGGCATTTCGGCCGGCTGCTGCGTCCATGCGCTCGCCTGCGCGTTCGGCCTGACCGCGCTGCTGGCCGCGTCGGCAACCGCGTTCACGGTGATCAAGCTGGTCGGCGCCGCGTACCTGATTTATCTCGGCGTGCGGATGATCATCGCGAAGCAGGCCGCCGCGCCGTCGGGCGCCGAAGCCGCGCAGGCCGCGGCCGCCAAGCCGCTGCGCCAGCTGTTCATGCAGGGTTTCTGGACCAACGTGCTGAATCCGAAGGTCGTGCTGTTCTTCGTGTCGTTCTTTCCGCAGTTCGTATCGGCCGACAGCCCGCACAAGGCCTGGGCGTTCCTGACCCTCGGCGCGGTGTTCGTCGCGATGAGCACGGTCTGGACGAGCGTGGTCGCGTGGGTGGCGGGCAGCGTCACGCAGCGCTTTTCCGGCAAGCCGGGCGTCAGGAAGTGGCTCGACCGCACGGTCGGCAGCGCTTTCGTCGGGCTCGGCCTTCGTCTCGCCGCTTCGCAACGCTGAGATTGAATTTTTCCGGCAAGACCTTATCTAACAAATCGCTTACAATTTTCCGCCGTGCGCTGTGATGCGCGGCGGGTCCCCTGACGGATAAGGAGTGGGTATGTTCAATTGGGTCAAAACGGCGATGCTGATGGCCGCGATCACGGCCCTGTTCATCGTGATCGGCGGGATGATCGGCGGCTCGCGCGGCATGACGATCGCGCTGCTGTTCGCGCTCGGCATGAATTTCTTCTCGTACTGGTTCTCGGACAAGATGGTGCTGCGCATGTACAACGCGCAGGAAGTCGACGAGAACACGGCGCCGCAGTTCTACCGGATGGTGCGCGAGCTGGCCACGCGCGCGAACCTGCCGATGCCGCGCGTCTACCTGATCAACGAGGATGCGCCGAACGCGTTCGCGACGGGCCGCAACCCGGAGCACGCGGCGGTCGCCGCGACGACGGGCATCCTGCGCGTGCTGTCGGAGCGCGAGATGCGCGGCGTGATGGCGCACGAGCTCGCGCACGTGAAGCACCGCGACATCCTGATCTCGACGATCACCGCGACGATGGCGGGCGCGATCTCGGCGCTCGCGAACTTCGCGATGTTCTTTGGCGGGCGCGACGAGAACGGCCGGCCGGCCAACCCGATCGCCGGTATCGCGGTCGCCTTGCTCGCGCCGATCGCCGGCGCGCTCATCCAGATGGCGATTTCGCGGGCCCGCGAGTTCGAGGCCGACCGCGGCGGCGCGCAGATTTCCGGCGATCCGCAGTCGCTCGCCACCGCGCTCGACAAGATCCATCGCTATGCGGCGGGCATCCCGTTCCAGGCGGCCGAAGCGCATCCGGCCACCGCGCAGATGATGATCATGAATCCGCTGCACGGCGGCGGTCTGCAGAACCTGTTCTCGACGCACCCGGCCACCGAGGAGCGCATCGCGCGCCTGATGGAGATGGCGCGCACCGGCCGCTTCGAGTGACGCTTGGCGACCCGCGCGGCCGTTGCCGCGCGGGGTCGCTTCGCCACCCCGCATGCTTCGCGCTGCGGGGTGTTTCATTTGTGCGCGCCGTAAAGGGGCCAAAGGGGCAGCATGGCCGCACGCTACAATGCGCGGTTTGGGATCGCCGGGCCAACTGGCGGTTGCGATCCCGCCGTTTGCCGCACCCGATTGCTCGCGCCTGTTTGCCGCGCTTGTTTGCCGATTCCGCACCGATGACACGACCCCGTTCTTCCGCTTCGACTTCCTCCGGCCGCCCGGCGCGCCTGGCTGCGCTGCACCTGGCGCCCGATTCGCTCGGCTTCGCGCTCGACGCGGCCGCGCAGGCGGTCGATGCGGTGCGACGCGGCACCGCGTTGCCGGCGGCATTGTCGGCGGTATTCGCGCAGATGCCATCCGGTGCGCAGCCACTCGCGCGCGGCGCGACGCAGGACGTCGCCTATCGGACGATGCGCCGCCTCGGCAGCGCGGACTGGCTGATCGGCAAGTTCGTCAGCAAGGCGCCGCCCGCGCACGTGCACGCGGTGCTCGCCGGTGCGTTCGCGCTGCTGCTCGACCCGGCGGACGAGGCCGCGTACCCGGCGTTCACGGTGGTCGACCAGGCCGTCACCGTCATCGGCGCGCGGCGCGAATTCGCGTTCGCGAAGGGGATGGTCAACGCGGTGCTGCGCCGTTTCCTGCGCGAGCGCGACGCACTCGTCGCCGCGATGCAGGACGACCCGGTCGCGCGCTGGAACTACCGCGCGTGGTGGGTCGATGCGGTGAAGCGTGCATGGCCCGACGCGTGGCAGGCGATTCTCGCGGCCGGCGAGCGTCAGGGGCCGCTGACGCTGCGCGTGAATGCGCGCCGCGTGAGCGTCGACGCGTATCTCGACACGCTGCGCGCGAATGGAATCGAAGCGACCGCAATCGGCCGGCATGCGGTGCGACTCGCGTCGGCGCTGCCGGTCGAACGCATTCCGGGCTTCGCCGACGGCGTGGTGTCGGTGCAGGACGCCGGCGCGCAGCTCGCGGCCGAATGGCTCGGCGCGCGCGACGGCATGCGCGTGCTCGATGCGTGCGCGGCGCCCGGCGGCAAGACGGGCCATATTCTCGAACTCGCCGATGCGGACGTCGTGGCGCTCGAAAGCGACGCGACGCGCGCCGCGCGGATCGGCGAGAATCTCGTGCGCCTGTCGCTCGCCGCGAACGTGTGCGTCGGCGACGCCGGCGCGCCGGACGCGTGGTACGACGGGCGTCCGTTCGATCGCATCCTGGCCGACGTGCCGTGCTCGGCGTCCGGCATCGTGCGGCGGCACCCCGACATCCGCTGGCTGCGCCGCGAGGCCGACATCCCGGCGCTGGTCGCGGAGCAGCGGCGCATCCTGTCCGCGCTGTGGCCGCTCGTGAAACCGGGCGGCGAACTGCTTTACGTGACCTGCTCGATCTTCCCCGAGGAAGGCGAAGGGCAGGCCCGCTGGTTTGAAGCGGCCTGTGAAGATGCGGTACGATTGGACGCCCCCGGCCAACTGCTGCCGGGCGGCGTGCAGGGACGGGCGGCCGCCGGCGCACTCGACCAGAACACCGATCACGACGGATTTTTCTACGCGCGGTTTCAGAAACGGTGACGATCAAACACCTTTTTCCCTTTCGGCTCGCGGCCGTCTTGCTGGTCGCGTTGACGCTGTGTCTGGCCGTCGTCCGGCCGGCGCATGCCGAATCGATCGCCGTGCAGCGCGCGTCGCTCCAGTCCGACGGAAGCGGCTGGAGCCTCGACGCACGGTTCGACTTCGAGCTGAATCCGAACCTCGAGGATGCCGTCAACAAGGGCATCCCGCTTTACTTCACGACCGACTTCGAGCTGAGCCGCGCGCGCTGGTACTGGTTCGACGAGCAGCCGGTGGCGGTCACGCAGACGATCCGCCTGTCGTTCCAGCCGCTCACGCGCGAGTACCGCGTGTCGACGGGCGGCCTGCAGCTCGGCTTTCCGTCGCTGAAGGATGCGCTCGCGGTGGTCCGGCACATCACGTCGTGGCACGTGATCGACCGCAACCAGGTGCGCGCGGGCGAAACCTACACGGCGTCGGTGCGCATGCAGCTCGATACGGCGCTGATGCCGAAGCCGTTCCAGGTCGATGCCGTGAACAACCGCGACTGGACGCTCGGGTCGGACTGGAAGCGCTTCAACTTCACGGTGACCGAACGTGCTAAATAAAGTACGCCGCGCGGCCAGCGGGAAGAGCCTCCTGATCCGCGTGATCGTCTCGACGGTCGCGCTGACCGCGCTGCTGCTGCTCGTGCTGCTCGCGGCCGCGAGCGCGAACACCGAATTCTTCGACCGCTACTACTCGTGGCTGTACGCGACGAACATCGTCGTCGCGCTCGTGTTCCTGCTCGTGGTGCTCGGGCTGATCGGGATGATCGTCGTGCGCCTGAGGAAGGGCAAGTTCGGCACGCGGCTGCTCGCGAAGCTCGCGGTGTTCTTCGCGCTCGTCGGTGTGGTGCCGGGCGGGATCATCTACATCGTGTCGTACCAGTTCGTGTCGCGCAGTATCGAATCGTGGTTCGACGTGAACGTCGAGACGGCGCTGACGGCCGGCCTGAACCTCGGCCGCGGGATGCTCGATGCGTCGCTGTCCGATCTGCAGACGAAGGCGCGGCTGATGTCCGACCAGCTCGCGAGCGTCGATGCGAACACGAACGGCACGACGCTCACGCTGCTGCGGCTGCGCGACCAGTTCGGCGTGCAGGACGCGACGATCGTCGAGCCGAGCCGCGGCGGCTCGGGTGCCGCGCCCGACCTGCACATCGTCGCGCAGGCGTCGGGCAATTTCGCGGCGCTGATTCCGGACGACCTGCCGACGCCGCTGATGCTGAGCCAGGCACGCGAACACGGCGCGTATGCGGCGATCGAGGGCGAAGTCGACGGCGACCCGCGCGCGCACGGTGCGAAGGGCGCGCTGCGGCTGCGCGTCGTGCGGCCGATTCCCGATGCGACGACGTCGCTGCTGCAGCCGGCGGAGCGGTTCCTGCAGCTCACGCAGCCGGTGCCGCCCGGGCTCGCGCACAATGCGGACGCGGTGCAGCGCGCGTACCGCGAGTACCAGGAAAAGTCGCTCGGCCGCACGGGCCTGCGCAAGATGTACATCGGCACGCTGACGCTCGCGCTGTTTCTCGCGACCTTCATCGCGATGATGCTCGCGCTCGCGCTCGGCCAGCAGCTCGCGCGGCCGCTGTTCCTGCTCGCGCAGGGCACGAAGGAGATCACCGAAGGCGACTACACGCCGAAGCGCGAGATCAAGACGCGCGACGAGCTCGGCTTCCTTACGCAGTCGTTCAACGCGATGACGCGCCAGTTGTCGGAGGCGCGGCTCGCGGTCGAGAAGAACCGCATCGCGCTCGAGCATTCGAAGACGTATCTCGAGAGCATTCTCGCGAACCTGACGGCCGGCGTGTTCGTGCTCGACCGGCAGTTCCGGCTGACGACGGCCAATCGCGGCGCCGAGCGGATCTTCCGGCAGCCGTTCAACTCGCTGATCGGTACGACGCTCGACCGGATCGGCGTGGCCGCCGGGTTCGGCGCGATGGTGCGCAAGGCGTTCGCCGATCGCGAGGCGGCGTCCGACGGCGGCAGCGGCGATCGCGGCCACTGGCAGCAGCAGTTCGCGATCGAGGTGCCGGGCGAAACCGATCCGCTGACGCTGCTCG
This sequence comes from Burkholderia sp. AcTa6-5, assembly GCF_017815075.1. Taxonomy (NCBI): domain Bacteria; kingdom Pseudomonadati; phylum Pseudomonadota; class Betaproteobacteria; order Burkholderiales; family Burkholderiaceae; genus Burkholderia; species Burkholderia sp. AcTa6-5. The sequence goes on from NZ_JAGIQE010000012.1 coordinate 65,638, forward strand.
TGCGCGGCACGCGGCTCGTGTCGACGGTCGAGGGGCAGGCCGACGATCCGCAGACGTCCGGCTACGTCGTCGTGTTCGACGACATCTCCGACGTGATTTCCGCGCAGCGTTCGGTTGCGTGGGGCGAGGTCGCGCGGCGGCTCGCGCACGAGATCAAGAATCCGCTGACGCCGATCCAGCTGTCGGCCGAGCGGCTGCAGATGAAGCTGTCGGACAAACTCTCACCGCCCGACGCGGACGTGCTCAAGCGCGGCGCGACGATGATCGTGAACCAGGTGGCCGCGATGAAGCGGATGGTCGACGATTTCCGCGAATACGCGCGCACGCCGCCGGCGGTGCTCGCGAACCTGCAGTTGAACGAACTGGCGAGCGAGGTGCTCGGGCTGTACGGCGTCGGCGAAGGCAAGAACCCGATCGTCGCCGAACTCGCGCCGTCGCTGCCGGTGATTCGCGGCGACGCGACGCAATTGCGCCAGGTGATTCACAACCTGCTGCAGAATGCGCAGGATTCGGTTGCGGAGTCCGCGCATCCGCGTGTGTTGATCGAAACCAAGACAGTAGAATATGGCGACCCCGACGCCGAGGGCAAAACGCGCGTCGCGGTACGTCTGACCGTGTCCGACAACGGGCCCGGTTTTCCGGCACGCATCCTGACCCGCGCGTTCGAGCCTTACGTGACGACGAAGGCGAAGGGCACGGGGCTCGGGCTGGCCACGGTCAAGAAAATCGTTGACGAGCACGGCGCGCGGATCGATCTGCGCAATCGCATGCACGGCGAGACCGTCGAGGGTGCGCAGGTGTCGATCCTGTTCCTGCAGATGGCGAGCGATACGCCAGGCGCCGAACCCGGTGCGCAGGACGGGACGACTCCCGCCAAGACAAAAGCAAGTGAGCAGACAAAGGCAGCGTAAATGGCAACCATCCTGGTGGTAGATGATGAAATGGGCATCCGGGAATTGCTCTCGGAGATCCTCAGCGATGAAGGACATGTCGTCGAGGCGGCGGAGAACGCGCAGGCCGCGCGGGAATACCGGCTGAATCAGGCGCCCGATCTCGTGCTGCTCGATATCTGGATGCCCGATACCGACGGCGTCACGCTGCTCAAGGAATGGGCGGCGCAGGGGCTGCTGACGATGCCCGTGATCATGATGTCCGGGCACGCGACGATCGATACGGCCGTCGAGGCGACGAAGATCGGCGCGCTCGATTTCCTCGAGAAACCGATCGCGCTGCAGAAGCTGCTGAAGTCGGTCGAGCACGGGCTTGCGCGCGGCGCAGCGCCGGTGTCCGCGAACGCGGCGGCGAAGGCGGGCGGCGGGCAGGCCGCGGGGCCGGCGGCGGTCGCGTCCGCGGCGGCGCTGCCGACGCTCGGCGACGACATGGCGTCGGCGCTCGGCCTCGCGGGCCAGACGGCCGCGATCCCGTTCGACATCCCGTTGCGCGAGGCGCGCGATGCGTTCGAGCGCGCGTACTTCGAATATCACCTCGCGCGCGAGAACGGCAGCATGACGCGCGTCGCGGAGAAGACGGGCCTCGAGCGCACGCACCTGTATCGCAAGCTGAAGCAACTCGGCGTCGAGCTCGGCAAGAAGCCGTCGGAAGGCGCGCTGTAAAAAATTTCGCGAAAGCACTTGCTCGGGGCCGAATAGCTCGATATACTTTCATTCTTCGTTGGCCCGGTAGCTCAGTTGGTAGAGCAGCGGATTGAAAATCCGCGTGTCGATGGTTCGATTCCGTCCCAGGCCACCAGCATTTAAAACCCCAAGAATCGGAAGGTTCTTGGGGTTTTTCGTTTGTGGTGGATATCGCGCGTCGTGAGCGGCGGGCCCGGCAGCATTCGCCGGGGCATGATAAAATCCGTGCCCGCTCAATGACTTAGCGCATCGCTTCATGCGCATGGCAGGCTGCCCGCGGCGCACCTGCCGTGGCGCGCGGCCACGATGCCGCGCGATGAGCGGTATAAGCGCGCCGCCGCATTCGCGGCCAACCGCGCTGCCTATACTGGTCGGGCCGGCGCAGGCCGGCCGCGTCGGCCGCCCGGTGGCAGCCGGCCTCGGGGCGCAGTGCGACGCGAGCCTACACATTCACGGAGTATCACGGTGATTCGGACAGACGCTAAAGACGGCGCGCTCGTGTTGTTTTCCGGCGGGCAGGACTCCGCCACGTGCGTGGCATGGGCCCTCGAGCGCTACCAGACGGTCGAGACGCTCGGCTTCGATTACGGCCAGCGTCATCGCGTCGAACTCGAGTGCCGCGAAGGCGTGCGCGAAGCGCTGAAGCGCAAGTTTCCGGCGTGGTCGGACCGGCTCGGCGACGATCACATGATCGACCTGTCGGTGCTCGGCGCGATCAGCGATACCGCGATGACGCGCACGATCGAGATCGAGACGACGGCCAACGGCCTGCCGAACACGTTCGTGCCGGGCCGCAACCTGATGTTCATGACGATCGCCGCGGCGATCGCCTATCGCCGCGGGCTGCGCGTGCTGGTCGGCGGGATGTGCGAGACCGATTTCTCCGGCTATCCGGACTGCCGCGACGACACGATGAAGGCGCTGCAGGTCGCGCTGAATCTCGGGATGGATACGCGCATCGTGCTCGAGACGCCGCTGATGTGGCTCGACAAGGCGCAGACCTGGCAGCTCGCCGAACAGCTCGGCGGCAACGCGCTCGTCGAACTGATCCGCGTCGAGACGCACACGTGCTACGTGGGCGAGCGTGCGGAGTTGCACGACTGGGGCTTCGGCTGCGGCGAATGCCCGGCCTGCAAGCTGCGCAAGCGCGGCTACGAGGCCTACCTGAAGGGCGAGCGGGTGACCGAAGCGCCGCTGTGACGCGGCTCGCGCGGGCAGCGCTTGATGGACAACGGATTCTGATCGACAACGAGCGGCGCGAGCCGGACGAAGCACGATGACTTACGCGGTCAAGGAAATTTTCTACACGTTGCAGGGCGAGGGCGCGAATGCGGGCCGGCCGGCCGTGTTCTGCCGGTTCGCCGGCTGCAACCTGTGGTCGGGCCGCGAAGAGGATCGTGCGGAGGCCGTGTGCCGCTTCTGCGATACGGATTTCGTCGGCACCGACGGCGAGAACGGCGGCAAGTTCAAGGATGCCGCCGCGCTCGTGGCGACGATCGCCGGCCTGTGGCCGGACGGCGAAGCGCACCGCTTCGTCGTCTGCACGGGCGGCGAGCCGATGCTGCAGCTCGACCAGCCGCTCGTCGACGCGCTGCATGCGGCCGGCTTCGAGATCGCGATCGAGACCAATGGTTCGCTGCCGGTGCTCGACACGATCGACTGGATCTGCGTGAGCCCGAAGGCCGATGCGCCGCTCGTCGTCACGAAGGGCAACGAACTGAAGGTCGTCGTGCCGCAGGACAACCAGCGGCTCGCCGACTACGCGAAGCTCGATTTCGAGTATTTTCTCGTGCAGCCGATGGACGGCCCGTCGCGCGACCTCAACACGAAGCTCGCGATCGACTGGTGCAAGCGTCATCCGCAGTGGCGGCTGTCGATGCAGACCCACAAATATCTGAACATTCCCTGAGCCACGGCCTTTGACATCGTGCTGATTACCCGAAAACTCGAATTCGACGCGGGCCACCGCATTCCCGATCACCGCAGCCAGTGCAGGAACCTGCACGGCCATCGCTACGTGCTCGAAATCACGCTGCGCGGCGATCTCGTCGATACCGAGGGCGCGCCCGACCGCGGCATGGTGATGGATTTCGCCGACGTGAAGGCGCTCGCGATGGAGCACCTCGTCAGCAAGTGGGACCACGCGTTCCTGGTCTATGCGCGCGACGACGTCGTGCGCTCGTTCCTCGAGCAGATGGCCGACCACAAGACCGTCGTGATCGACCGGATCCCGACCGTCGAGAACCTCGCGGCGATCGCGTTCGACCGCCTCGCGAACGTGTACGACGCGCACTACGGCGTGAACCTGCGCCTCGAGCGCGTGCGCTTGTACGAAACGCCGAACTGCTGGGCCGACGTCGAGCGCCAGTCCGGCCGCTGATCCTGCCTGCACCGGCAGCCCCGCCGTCCGGCGCGGGCTGCCCGTCACCGCGCCTGGCGGTGTCGCCTCCCGCCGTCCCGCGCCGGTACGGCTTCCCCCGTCTGTTCCCGCATCGAGCACCCCGCCGCGCTATGATCGTCGTGCGGCACCGAAAAACGCGCGCGTGGGCGATCGCGCGGCCCGCGCTGTCAGATCGGCCGTCCCGGTCCGACTCACGTTCTGCGGCGCGCGGTCTGCGGCCGCCGCCATGCTTCGATTGCTTGGGCGGTGCGCGTTTCGCTTCGCCTGTTGCTTGTCCCGTTCGATTGCCGTTCCGTTCCGGAGGCCGTATCGATGAGCACGCTCACCAATTCCCTCAAACAACGCCTGCGCGACGGTGACGAGCCGCTGTACGGCCTGTGGCTGTCGCTCGGCAGCGACTCGGCCGCGGAAGCGCTCGCGCATGCCGGTTACGACTGGCTCTGCATCGACATGGAGCATGCGCCGAACGACAGTCGCGACGTGGCATCGCAACTGCGCGCGATCGCCGCGGCGCACCTGCCGAGCGAGCCGGTCGTGCGCGTGCCGGCGCGCGAGCCGTGGCTCGTGAAGCGCGCGCTCGACGCCGGCGCGCGCACGCTGATGTTCCCGTGTATCGAGTCGCCCGACGACGCCGCGCACGCGGTGCGGCTCACGCGCTTCCCGTCGCCGGAATCGCCGGACGGGCGGCGCGGCGTGGCCGGCATGGTGCGCGCGGCGGCATTCGGCATGCGCCGCGACTACCTGCAGACGGCGAATGCGCAAGTCGCGGTGGTCGTGCAGGTCGAATCGGCGCGCGGCGTCGACGAAGTCGAGCGGATCGCGGCGACGCCCGGCGTCGATTGCCTGTTCGTCGGCCCGGCCGATCTCGCGGCGAGCCTCGGGCATCTCGGCGATATCCGCCACCCGGACGTCGAAACCGCGATGGCGCGCGTGCTCGCGGCCGGCAAGCAGGCGGGCGTCGCGGTCGGCATCTTCGCCGGCGATACGGCGGCCGCGCGCCAGTATCGCGACGCCGGATACCGGATGATCACCGTATCGGCCGACGTGAGCTGGCTGTTGCGCGCGACGCGGCAGGCGTTGCAGGAGGTACGGTCATGAACGGAGCAGACGCTGCGGGCCGCAGGCGGGTGCGGATCGGGGCGATGGTCGGGCTGTGGGCCGTGTGGACGGCGGCCGCCGCGCAGGGCGTGTCGCAAGCGAAGCCCGATCCGGCGCGCGAGACGCAATCGGCGGTCGCCGACTACAACGCCGGCGACTATCGCGCGGCGCTTGTGCAGTTCCACGATGCGGCCGAGCGCGGCGATCGCCTCGCGCAGTTCAACTACGCGATGATGCTGCTGACGGGCGAAGGCGTGACGGCGAACATCGACGAAGGGGTGCGCTGGCTCAAGCGCGCGGCGGACGCGAACATGTCGCACGCGCAGTACGTGTACGGCCGGATGTTCGACGACGGCGAGTTCGTCGCGCGCAACCCGGCCGAAGCGCATCGCTGGTTCCTGCGGGCCGCGAAGCAGGGGCATGTGCAGGCCGAGCTGTCGCTCGCAAACCAGTTCCTCGACGGGCGCGGTACGCCGCGCGACAACCGGCAGGCGTTCACGTGGTACAAGCAGGCCGCCGACGCCGGCGATCCCGTCGCGCAGTACGTGACCGCGTCGTTCTACGAGCGCGGCGGCGACGGCGTCGCGCAGAACCTGAACATCGCGCGCGCGTATTACGCGGCGGCCGCCGCGCAGGGCGACGAGACGGCCGGGCTGAAATTCAAGGAGTTGAGCGCGCGGCTGAAGGCGCCGACGCCGGCATCGGGCGCCGGCGCGGTGCAGCCAGGCAAGCCGTACGCGCCGCCGCAGTAAGCGGCCTGGCCCAATGAAAAACGGCGCCGGGGCGCCGTTTTCGTGTGTCGCGGGGCAGGCCGCGCGGTCAGCTCTTCATCAGCCGCCGCTGCCGCCCGACGCTCATGATCATCCCGATCGCGATGCCGAGCGTCGTGAGCGCGGTGCCGCCGTAGCTCATGAACGGCAGCGGCACGCCGACGACCGGCAGCACGCCGCTCACCATCCCGATGTTGACGAACGCGTAGACGAAGAACGCGAGCGTGAGCGAGCCCGCGAGCAGCCGGCCGAACTGCGTCGCGCCCTGCGCGGCGATGTAGAGGCCGCGTGCGATCAGCGCCATGTACAGCGTCAGCAGCACGAGCCCGCCGGCGAGCCCCCATTCCTCGGAGAACACCGCGAAGATGAAGTCGGTGTGCTTTTCCGGAATGAATTCGAGGTGCGCCTGCGTGCCTTTCAGGTAGCCCTTGCCGAGCGCGCCGCCCGAGCCGATCGCGATCACGGCCTGGATCGTGTGGAAGCCCTTGCCGAGCGGGTCGGACGTCGGGTCGAGCAGTGTGCACACACGGTGCTTCTGGTAGTCGTGCATCAGCGGCCACTGCACTTCGGGCTGGCAGATGCGTTCCTCGAACACGGCGATCGAGCCGACCGCGATCACGCCCGCGACGAGCACGGGCACGATCAGCTTGAACGACAGGCCGGCGAGGTAGATCACGAAGAAGCCGGCCGCGAATACGAGCAGGCCCGTGCCGAGGTCGGGCTGCTTCGCGATCAGCCCGACCGGCACCATCAGGATCCCGAACGCGGCGACGAAGTCGTACCAGCGCAGCCCGCCTTCGCGGCGCTGGTAGTACCACGCGAGCATCAGCGGCGTCGCGATCTTCAGGATTTCCGACGGCTGGATCACGACGCCGACGTTCAGCCAGCGCTTCGCGCCCTTCTTGGTCATCCCGAACAGCGCGACGGCAATCAGCAGCGCGACCCCGAACGTATAGAGCGGGACCGCGAAGCGCATCAGCGTGGTCGGCGGGATGTTGGCGATCACCCACATCAGCACGAACGTCAGCAGAATGTTGCGCAACTGGTCCTCGACGCGGCCCGGCACGTCGATCGACGCGCTGTACAGCGTGACGATGCCGACGCACAGCAGCAGGAACACGATGAGGGCGAGCGGGCGGTCGAAGCCCGCGAACATCTGCTTGATCTTGTCGAGCCAGGCGCGCTTGTCGAATTGCATGCCTTTCTCCGTTAATGAGCGGTGCCGGCGTCCGCCGCTTTCGCGGGGGCCGTTGCGCGGTGGTTGTCGTCCCGCGGCGTGGCGACGACCGGCTGCGCGTCGCTGGCGGGCCGGCGCGGCCGGTGCGGGCGCCGGATCGGCGGCAGGCTCGCGGCCATCGGCGCCGCGGCGCTCGCGTCGGCCGGCGCGGTGGCGCTGGCGCTAGCCGGCCCCGAGGCACCCGACGCCCCCGATGCGGCCGATGCCGCATCGGCCGCGCTGGCCGCCGACGGCACGACCGGCTGCGGCAGCGCGGTGAAGCCGGCCGCGATCGTGGCGGGCTTCGACGTGTCGCCGACCACCGGCGCGCTCACCGGCTCGGTGGCCGACGCCGCGGCGGCCACGGCCGCGGCTTCGTTCTTCGGGTTCTGGCGCTCGACGAGGTAGTAGTCGAGCACGCGCCGCGCGATCGGGCCGGCGGCCTGCGCGCCCCAGCCGCCGTTCTCGACGACCAGCGCGATGGCGATCTGCGGATGGTCGACCGGCGCGTACGCGATGAACAGCGCGTGGTCGCGCAGGTGCTCGGCGAGCAGGTGGCCCTTGTAGTTCGAGCCCTGCAGCGAGAACACCTGCGCGGTCCCGGTCTTGCCGGCCGCGAGGTACGGCACGCCGCGGAACACCTTGTACGCGGTGCCGGACGGGTTCTCGATCACGTTCTCCATCCCGCGCTTCACGACGTCGATGTCGGCCGCCTTGAGCGGGATCACGTCGCTTTCCTTCGGCACGGTCAGGTGGCGCGCTCGCGAGATCGGATCCTCGACTTCCTTCACGAGGTGAGGCTTCATCACGACGCCGTTGTTCGCGAGCGTCGCCGTGGCGTGCGCGAGCTGCAGGATCGTGAACGAGTTGTAGCCCTGGCCGATCCCGAGGCTGATCGTCTCGCCGTCGAACCACTTCTGCTGCGCCGCTTTCTTGAACGCCTTCTTCTTCCAGTCGGTCGACGGCAGGATCCCGCGCGCCTCGCCCTGGATGTCGATCCCGGTGATCTGGCCGAAGCCGAACGGCTTCATGAAGTTCGCGATCGCGTTCACGCCGAGGTCGCGCGCGAGCATGTAGAAGTAGGTGTCGTTCGACACCATGATCGCCTTGTTCATGTCGACCCAGCCCTGGCCCGAGCGCACGTCGTTGCGGAACGTGTGACCGCCGAACGTGAAGTAGCCGGGATCCTGGAAGCCCCAGCCCGGCGTGCGCTTGCCGAGCGTCAGGCCTGCGAGCGCCATGAACGGCTTGTACGTCGAGCCGGGCGGGTAGGTGCCGTGCAGCGGGCGGTTCAGCAGCGGCTTGTCGGGCGAGTTGTTCAGCTCGTCCCAGGTCTGCTGGTCGATGCCGTCGACGAACGAGTTCGGGTCGAAGCTTGGCGACGACACGAACGCGAGCACGTCGCCCGTCTTCGGCTCGATCGCGACGAGCGCGCCGCGCTTGCCGGCGAACGCCTGCTCGGCGACCTGCTGCAGCCCGATGTCGAGCGACAGCACGAGGTTGTTGCCGGGCGTCGCCTGCGTGCGCGACAGCGTGCGCACCGGCCGGCCGCCGGCCGTCACCTCGACTTCCTCGAAACCCGTCAGCCCGTGCAGCTCGGTTTCGTAGCTCTGCTCGACGCCGATCTTGCCAATGTAGTCGGTGCCCTTGTAGTTGTTCGCGTCGCGGCGCGGATCGTAGTGCTCCTGGTCGCTGTCGTTGTCGTCGCTCATCGCGTCGATGCGATCCTGGTCGCGCTTCGAGATCCGGCCGATATAGCCGATCACGTGCGCGGCCGTCATGCCGAGCGGGTACTGACGGAACAGCCGCGCGCGCACGTCGACGCCGGGGAAGCGGAAACGCTGCGCGGTGAAGCGCGCGACTTCCGCGTCGGTGAGCCGCGTGCGGATCGGCAGGCTCTCGAAGTTCTTCGAGTCTTCCTGCAGCTTCTTGAAGCGGCGGCGGTCGCGGGCGTCGATCGGGATGATTTCGGACAGCTTGTCGATCGTGTTGTCGAGCGTGTCGTCGAGCTTCGACGGCGTGATCTCGAGCGTGTACGCCGAGTAGTTCTTCGCGAGGATCACGCCGTTGCGGTCGGTGATGATCCCGCGGTTCGGCACGATCGGCGCGACGGAGATGCGGTTTTCCTCGGCCTGCAGCGCGTATTTGCCGTGCTGCATCAGCTGCAGGTAGAAGAAGCGGCTCGCGAGCAGCCCGAAGCAGACGAACACGAACACGCCCGCCGCCGCGACGCGCAGGCGGAACCTCGAGAGCTGCTGTTGGGTGTCGTTGAATTCGGTCATTTAAGGGCAATCTGGCCCGCGCGCGGGCGCGGGCGAGGTGCCGCCCCGGAGCGCGACGCGCGGCGGGCGTGGGGGCGGCGGGTATTCAAGGTCGGTCCGGCTCAGATCGGTCGCGTATCGTCCGGGTCGACCGGGCGGCGTTGCGGCATCAGCAGCAGGTGGCTCGCGATCGGCCACAGCGCGGCTTCGACGAAACCGTCGACCAGATAGCGCCAGCCGGGGAACGCGGCGCCCATCAGCAGGCGGATCACGAACGGCACGAGCTGCGCGGCGACGAGCAGCGGCGTGACGTACAGCACCTGCACGCCGATCGGCATCCACAGCACGCGGCGGTGGATCGTGATCGCGCCGTACGACAGCAGCGTATAGGCGAGCGCGTGCTCGCCGAGCAGCCCCGCGTCGTGCACGTCCATCAGGATGCCGAGCGCGAACGCGACGCCCATCCCGACCTTGCGCGGTTGATGGATGTTCCAGAACAGCAGCACGAGCGCGACGAAGTCGGGCACGCCGGGCAGGCGGCCCCACGGCATCAGGTTCAGCAGGAACGCGGCGGCGAGGCTGAAGACGATGAAGTACGGGTTGACCGGCTGCAGGATGTATTGCGGACGGTTCATCGCTGGGCTCCTGGTTGCCCGGCCGCGGGCTTCGCGGGCGCGGCAGCGGGCTGGGCCGGCGCGGCGGGCGCCGCCGGCGCGGGTTTCGCGCCGGGTGCGGCCGCGGCGGCCGGCTTCGCGTTCGCGTCGGCCTTCTCGGCCTTCTCGGCTTTCACGCCCTTCGCGGCGGCTTTCGCGCCCTTCTTGCCCTTCGCGTTCTTCTCGGTCGCGGGATCAAGCTCGGCCGGGCGCGGCGGGATGTCGTTCCGGTAATGCAGCACGAGCATCTGGCGCGCGCCGCGTACGGCCGCGACCGGTGCGCAGGTCACGCGGGCGAACGCGGTATCGGCGAGCTTGTCGACGCGCACGACCTTCGCGACCGGCAGGCCGGGCGGATAGACGCCGTCGAGGCCGCTCGTGACGAGCTCGTCGCCGGCGACGAGATCCGCGCTCGTCGGCACGAAGCGCAGGTCGAGCGAATCGCCCTTCGGCGTGCCGTAGATCACGCTGCGCAGGCCGGTGCGCAGCACCTGCACGGGAATCGCGAGATCGCGGTCGGTGATCAGCGTGACTTCGGCCTGCAGCGGGAACACGCGCGTGACCTGGCCGACCACGCCGTCCTCGCTGACGACCGGCGAGCCGTCCTGGATGCCTTGCTGCGACCCCTGGCCGATCACGATCTTCTGCGTGAACGGGTCGCTCGTGTCGTACTGGATCTCGACCGGGGTCGACTGCGTCGCGATGTGCTGGCGCAGTTCGAGCACCGCGCGCAGGTGCGCGTTTTCCTGCGTGAGCACGGCGGCCTGGTTGGCTTGCGTGGACAGTTGCAGGTTGCGCTTGCGCAGGTCGTCGTTCTCGTGGCGCAGCGACGCGCCGGTAACGGCGATGTCGGCCGCGCCCATGAACAGGTCGCGCGGCACGAGCGCCGCGCGTTGCAGCGGGTAGAGCACGGTGCCGAGCACGCCGCGCACGATTTCGAGCGTGCTGAAGCGCGCGTCCGACACGAGGAGCGCGATGGCGAGGGCGACGAAGAAGATGAGCCGCGCGAGCGCGGGCGGACCTTGCTTGAAGAGGGGCGGCGGACTGTATTCCATGGTCGGCGCCGGGCGCGTGTGATCGGTTAAATAATGCTCAGACGCGCAAACGGCGCGGCGGTTCGTTCTGAACGAGCGATCCGGCCGCGCCGCGGGTGCGTCATATCAAACGGGACTGCTTAGGCGATCACTCGGCGATCACTCGTACGAGAAGATGCTGCCCAGCTTGTCCATGCGCTCGAGCGCCATGCCCGAACCGCGTACGACGCAGGTGAGCGGATCCTCGGCGACGAGCACCGGCAGGCCGGTTTCTTCCGCGAGCAGGCGATCGAGGTCGCGCAGCAGCGCGCCGCCGCCCGTCAGCATCATCCCGCGTTCGGCGATGTCGGCGCCGAGTTCCGGCGGCGTCTGTTCGAGCGCGATCTTCACCGACGACACGATCTGGTTCAGCGGATCGGTCAGCGCTTCGAGGATTTCGTTGCTGGAGATCGTGAAGCTGCGCGGGATGCCTTCCGACAGGTTGCGGCCCTTCACTTCCATTTCCTTGACTTCGGAGCCCGGGAACGCGGAGCCGATTTCCTTCTTGATCGCCTCGGCGGTCTGCTCGCCGATCAGCATCCCGTAGTTGCGGCGGATGTAGTTGACGATCGCCTCGTCGAACTTGTCGCCGCCGACGCGCACCGAGCCTTTGTACACGATGCCGCCGAGCGAGATCACGCCGACTTCGGTCGTGCCGCCGCCGATGTCGACGACCATCGAGCCGGTGGCTTCGGACACCGGCAGGCCCGCGCCGATCGCGGCCGCCATCGGCTCCTCGATCAGATAGACCTGCGACGCGCCGGCGCCGTGCGCCGCTTCCTTGATCGCGCGGCGCTCGACCTGGGTCGAGCCGCACGGCACGCAGATGATGATGCGCGGCGACGGCGAGAACATGCGCGACTCGTGGGCCGTCTTGATGAACTGCTTGATCATCTGCTCGGTGACGGTGAAGTCGGCGATCACGCCGTCCTTCATCGGGCGGATCGCCTCGATGTTGCCCGGCACCTTGCCGAGCATCTGCTTGGCTTCCTTGCCGACCGCCTGGATCGTCTTCTTGCCGTTGGGGCCGCCTTCCTGGCGGATCGACACGACGGACGGCTCATCGAGGACGATGCCCTTGCCGCGCATGTAGATCAGGGTGTTTGCGGTGCCGAGGTCGATCGCGAGATCGTTGGAGAAGTAGCTGCGCAAAAAACCGAACATTCAGAATCCTGTTTCGCTCTGGGCCGGCCCTGCATAGCGAGCGCTGAGGGCGGCAGCGGAAAAAATAACAGCCTCGGGAAGCGTGGCGGAAGCGGCCGCCGCGGCGCACGAAGCTGCGAGTGATGTCTACCGGGGATCGCACGAAGCACGCACGGCTTGCCGAAACAGGGCGAAACGGTGCGGGAAAAGGCTGCCGGGTTTGGGTCGAACGCGTAATGATACCTTATAATTTCTCGGTATTTGAATCGAAACGGGCGGTATTTTTGCCGCTTCGGCCCCGATTTTTGAGGGTGGGATCGCACCCTCCAACCCCCCGCCGCAGTGCTGTCGTCGATGCGCTGCGCAGCCTTGTTTTTCCGGTGATCGCATGGCCCTGACCCTGACCGATGTGAAACGCATCGCGCACCTGGCGCGACTCGAAATGGCCGACGCCGACGCCGAGCACATGCTCGGCCAGCTCAATGAATTCTTCGGCCTCGTCGAACAGATGCAGGCGGTCGACACCGCCGGCATCGCGCCGCTCGCCCACCCGATCGAACAGATCCAGGAAGTCGCGCAGCGCCTGCGCGACGACGCCGTGACGGAAGTCGTCGATCGCGACGACAACCAGCGTCCGGCGCCGGCCGTCCAGGACGGCCTCTATCTCGTGCCGAAGGTGATCGAGTAAGCATTCGATGACAAGCGCGCCGGCCGTCCAGCGCCGCGCGCCACCCAGAATTCCCAGGAAAACCACTCAATGCACGCAAAAAGCCTGACCGAACTGCGCGCCGCGCTCGCCGCCAAGGAATGCTCGGCCGTCGAGCTCGCGCAGCACTACCTGAAGCGGATCGACGCCGCGCGCGACCTGAACGCGTTCGTCCACGTCGACGCCGACCTCACCCTCGCGCAGGCGAAAGCCGCCGACGCGGAACTCGCCCGCGGTGCGGGCGGCGCGCTGACCGGCCTGCCGATCGCGCACAAGGACGTGTTCGTCACGCGCGGCTGGCGCTCGACCGCTGGCTCGAAGATGCTCGCGAACTACGAGAGCCCGTTCGACGCGACCGTCGTCGCCCGCCTGCAGGCGGCCGGCATGGTCACGCTCGGCAAGACCAACATGGACGAGTTCGCGATGGGCTCGTCCAACGAGAATTCGGCGTTCGGCGCGGTGAAGAACCCGTGGGACACGAACGCGGTGCCGGGCGGCAGCTCGGGCGGCAGCTCGGCCGCCGTCGCCGCGCGCCTCGCGCCGGCCGCGACCGGCACGGACACCGGCGGCTCGATCCGCCAGCCCGCGTCGTTCGCGGGCGTGACCGGCATCAAGCCGACCTACGGCCGCGTGTCGCGCTACGGGATGATCGCGTTCGCGTCGTCGCTCGACCAGGGTGGCCCGATGGCGCAGAGCGCGTCCGATTGCGCGCTGCTGCTGAACGCGATGGCGGGCTTCGACGAGCGCGACTCGACGAGCCTCGAGCGCGACGACGAAGACTTCACGCGCCACCTCGGCCAGCCGTGGGCGGCCGGCAACGACGCGGGCAAGCCGCTCGCGGGCCTGCGCATCGGCTTGCCGAACGAGTATTTCGGCGCCGGCCTCGCCGACGACGTGCGCGCGACGATCGACGCGGCGCTCAAGCAATACGAAGCGCTCGGCGCGACGCTCGTGCCGGTGTCGCTGCCGAAGACGGAACTGTCGATCCCCGTGTACTACGTGATCGCGCCGGCGGAAGCGTCGTCGAACCTGTCGCGTTTCGATGGCGTGCGCTTCGGCCACCGCGCCGCGCAGTACGGCGACCTGCTCGACATGTACAAGAAGTCGCGCGCCGAAGGCTTCGGGCCCGAGGTGAAGCGCCGGATTCTGGTCGGCACGTACGTGCTGTCGCACGGCTACTACGACGCGTACTACCTGCAGGCGCAGAAGATCCGCCGCATCATCGCGAACGATTTCCAGGAAGCGTTCAAGTCCTGCGACGTGATCATGGGCCCGGCGTCGCCGACGGTCGCATGGGATCTCGGCGCGAAGGGCGACGATCCGGTGCAGATGTATCTCGCCGATATCTACACGCTGTCGGTGAGCCTCGCGGGCCTGCCCGGCATGAGCGTGCCGTGCGGCTTCGGCGCGGGCGCGAACGCGCAGCGCCCGGTCGGCCTGCAGATCATCGGCAACTATTTCAACGAAGCCCGGATGCTGCAGGTCGCCGACGCGTTCCAGCGTGCGACCGACTGGCACAAGCAAGTTCCGGCGGGGGTGTAAGCATGACTCAATGGGAAGTCGTTATCGGTCTCGAGACGCACGCGCAACTGTCGACCGTCTCGAAGATTTTCTCGGGCGCCTCGACGCAGTTCGGCGCGGAGCCGAACACGCAGGCGTGCCCGGTCGACCTGGCGCTGCCGGGCGTGCTGCCGGTGCTGAACCGCGGCGCGGTCGAGCGGGCGATCCGCTTCGGCCTCGCGATCGGCTCGACCATCGCGCCGCGCAGCATCTTCGCGCGCAAGAATTATTTCTACCCCGATCTGCCGAAGGGCTATCAGATCAGCCAGTACGAGATTCCGGTCGTGCAGGGCGGCCAGATCACGATCCAGGTGCCGGCCAACGAAAAGGCCGGCAAGGCCGCGTACGAGAAGACCGTCAACCTGACCCGCGCGCACCTCGAGGAAGACGCGGGCAAGTCGCTGCATGAAGACTTCGCCGGGATGACGGGCATCGACCTGAACCGTGCCGGCACGCCGCTGCTCGAGATCGTCACCGAGCCGGAAATGCGCAGCGCGGCCGAGGCCGTCGCGTACGCGAAGGCGCTGCACGCGCTCGTCGTGTGGCTCGGCATCTGCGACGGCAACATGCAGGAAGGCTCGTTCCGCTGCGACGCGAACGTGTCGGTGCGCCCGGTCGGCCAGGAGAAGTTCGGCACGCGCGCGGAAATCAAGAACCTGAACTCGTTCCGGTTCCTCGAGGAAGCGATCAACTACGAAGTGCGCCGCCAGATCGAGCTGATCGAGGACGGCGGCGAAGTCGTGCAGGAAACGCGCCTGTACGATCCGGACAAGCGCGAGACGCGTTCGATGCGCAGCAAGGAAGACGCGCACGATTACCGCTACTTCCCGGACCCCGACCTGATGCCGCTCGTGATCGGCCAGGACTGGGTCGAGCGTGTGCAGTCGGGCATGCCCGAACTGCCGGCCGCGATGCAGCAGCGCTTCGTCGACGAGTACGGCGTGTCCGCGTACGACGCGGGCGTGCTGACGTCGAGCAAGGCGATGGCCGCGTACTTCGAATCGGTGGTCGCGAAGGCCGGCGCGGCGAATGCGAAGATCGTCGCGAACTGGCTGATGGGCGACGTGTCGTCGCAACTGAACCGCGACGGCATCGAGATCGACGCGATTCCGGTGTCGGCCGCGCAACTCGCGCTGTTGCTGCAGCGCATCGCCGACGGCACGATCTCGAACAAGATCGCGAAGGAAATTTTCGCGACGATCTGGGACGAGAAGGCGACCGACGAAGGTGCGGCCGACCGCATCATCGACGCGAAGGGCCTGAAGCAGATCTCCGACACCGGCGCGCTGGAAGCGATCATCGACGAAGTGCTCGCGGCGAACGCGAAATCGGTCGAGGAATTCCGCGCGGGCAAGGAAAAGGCGTTCAACGCGCTGATCGGCCAGGCGATGAAGGCGACCAAGGGCAAGGCCAATCCGCAGCAGGTCAACGAACTGCTGAAGAAGAAGCTCGGCTGAACATGCGTGCGCGCCTGAACCGCGCTTGACGACGGGCCGCTCCGAAGCAGTTCGGGGCGGCCCGTCGCGTTTGGTGGATGCGTTATCGTATGCATCGCACCGTCCAACGGAGGAACGAATGGCGAAACAACCGTCGCTCGACGATTTCCGCGTGCCCTACAGCACGCGCGACAAGGAAGCCGCCGCATTCAAGCTCGACGCGTTCGACCCGGCCGCGAAGCCGTTTTCGTCCGGTTCGAAGGAGGCCGACCGCGAACGGCTGTCGGCCGTGTCGACCGAGCTCGACGTCCAGCAGGAGCGCCTGCACACGCAGCAGAAGAAGCGCGTGCTGCTCGTGCTGCAGGGGATGGACACGAGCGGCAAGGACGGCACCGTGCGCGCGGTGTTCCGCGAGGTCGATCCGCTCGGCCTGCGCATCGTGCCGTTCAAGGCGCCGACGCCGATCGAGGCCGCGCACGACTTCCTGTGGCGCGTGCATGCGCAGGTGCCGGCGGCGGGCGAACTCGCGATCTTCAACCGCAGCCACTACGAAGACGTGCTGGTGCCGCGCGTGCTCGGTGCGATCGACGACAAGGAATGCGAGCGCCGCTACCGGCAGATCCGCGATTTCGAGACGATGCTGTTCGAGAACGGCACGACCATCGTCAAGTGCTTCCTGCACATTTCGAAGGACGAGCAGCGCGCGCGGCTGCAGGCGCGTATCGACGATCCGACCAAGCACTGGAAATTCGACATCTCGGATCTCGACGCGCGCAAGCACTGGGACGCGTACCAGTCCGCGTACCGCGACGCGCTCGCCGCGACGTCGGCCGAGCATGCGCCGTGGTACGTGATCCCGGCGAATTCGAAGACGCACCGCAACGTGATGATCGCCGAGCTGCTGCTGCGCACGATGACCGACATGAAGCTGGAATTCCCGCCGCCGAAGCCCGAACTCGAAGGCGTGAAGATCCGCTAACCCCTGTAAAAACATCGAACTGAACGGAACCCGACATGATGCGAGTGATTACCGCCAACCTGAACGGCATCCGCTCCGCCGCGAAGAAGGGCTTCTTCGACTGGCTCGGCGAACAGAACGCCGACTGCGTGTGCGTGCAGGAAATCAAGGTATCGGCCGACGACCTGCCGGCCGAATTCGTCGAGCCGCACGGCTTCAAGAGCTATTTCCACCACGCCGAGAAGAAGGGCTACAGCGGCGCGGGCGTGTACAGCCGCCGCGAACCCGATGACGTGATCATCGGCTTCGGCAGCAGCGAGTTCGATCCCGAGGGGCGCTACGTCGAGGCGCGCTACGGCAAGCTGTCGGTCGTGTCGGTGTACGTGCCGTCCGGCTCGAGCGGCGAGGAGCGCCAGCAGGCGAAGTACCGCTTCATGGCTGAATTCATGCCGCACCTCGCGGCGCTGAAGAAAAAGCGCGAGGTGATCCTGTGCGGCGACGTGAACATCGTCCACAAGGAAATCGACATCAAGAACTGGAAGAGCAACCAGAAGAATTCCGGCTGCCTGCCGGAAGAGCGCGAATGGCTCACGAAGCTGTTCGACGACGTCGGCTACGTCGACGTGTTCCGCACGCTCGATCAGCGCCCCGAGCAGTACACGTGGTGGAGCAACCGCGGGCAAGCGTATGCGAAGAACGTCGGGTGGCGGATCGATTACCAGATCGCGACGCCGGGCGTGGCCGGCACCGCGAAAAGCACGTCGATCTTCAAGGACATCAAGTTCAGCGACCACGCGCCGCTGACGATCGACTACGACTACACGAAGTGACGGCCGGCGCTACGCGGTGCGCGTAGCCGCCGCATGCAAAACGGGCCGCATGTCGAACATGCGGCCCGTTTCGTTTGGGGCGCGGCTTACTGCTTGAGCGACGCCATATCCACGACGAACCGGTACTTCACGTCGCTCTTCAGCATCCGCTCGTAGGCGGCGTTGATCTGCTGCATCGGAATCGTCTCGATATCGGACGTGATCCCGTGCTCCGCACAGAAATCGAGCATTTCCTGCGTCTCCGCGATCCCGCCGATCAGCGAGCCCGCGAGGCGGCGGCGCTTGAAGATCAGGTTGAACACCTGCGGCGACGGATGATCGTGCTCCGGCGCGCCGACGAGCGTCATCGTGCCGTCGCGCTTCAGCAGGTGCAGGAACGGGTTCAGGTCGTGCTGCGCGGCGACCGTGTTCAGGATGAAGTCGAAGCTGTTCAGGTGCGCGTTCATCTGCGCTTCGTCCTTCGAGATCACCACTTCATGCGCGCCGAGCCGCTTGCCGTCCTCGATCTTCGACGGCGACGTCGTGAACAGCACGACGTGCGCGCCCATCGCGCGCGCCAGCTTCACGCCCATGTGGCCGAGGCCGCCAAGGCCGACGATGCCGACCTTCTTGCCGGGGCCGACGTTCCACTGCCGCAGCGGCGAGTAGGTCGTGATCCCCGCGCACAGGAGCGGCGCGGCGCCGGCCGGATCGAGCGTGTCCGGCACGCGCAGCACGAATGCTTCGTCGACGACGAGCTGCGTCGAGTAGCCGCCGTAAGTGATGTCGCCCGTCACGCGATCCTGGCCGTTGTAGGTGCCGACGAAGCCGTTTTCGCAATACTGCTCGAGGCCTTCTTCGCAGCTTGCGCAGGTGCGGCACGAATCGACGAGGCAGCCGACGCCGACCAGCTCGCCGACCTTGAAGCGCGACACCTGCGGGCCGGTCGCGGTCACGCGGCCGACGATTTCATGGCCCGGCACGACCGGGTAGATCGTGTTGCGCCATTCGTTGCGCGCCTGGTGAAGGTCCGAGTGGCAGACGCCGCAGTAGAGGACGTCGATCTGGACGTCGAGGTCGCGCAGCGCGCGACGCTGGAATTCGAACGGGGCGAGCGGCGAGCGCGAATCGGTCGCCGCGTAGGCATAGGTTGTGCTCATGCAATGGGCTCCTTGTCCGGAAAACGTCCGGTGAAACAGACTGCCGTCGCATCATGTGGCGATGCGGCGAGACAGGACGTCATCGTAAGGAGCGAGGCGCCGCGGCGAAATACCCGAAGGTCTGGAAGATTTGCCTATTCCTCTCGAATTGCCCGCGAACAGCCGTCAAAACGCGTTCACGGTGCTACATTGCGAGCCAGATTCTCTTGCCGGACAGGGCCGCACCGATGAGCTTCCAACCCTTTTTGGCCGACGCGGGCGAGCGCCTGCAGCGCCGCATGATCGACCTGCACACGCGCCTCGCGCCGAACGAGGGCGACACGCTCGCGGCGCTCGACGGCGTGCGCTTCATCCGCGTGACCCATCCGGCGCCGCGCATGCCGGTGCTGTACGAGCCGAGCATCATCGTCGTGTGCCAGGGGCGCAAGCTCGGCTACCTCGGCGACCGCTCGTTCGTGTACGACGCGCAGCAGTATCTGGTGCTGTCGGTGCCGCTGCCGTTCGAATGCGAGACGTTCGCGAGCATGGACGAGCCGTTTCTCGCGATCTCGATCCGCGTCGATCTGGCGGTGATCGCCGAGCTGGCGATCCTGCTCGACGAGACGCTCGGCGCGGCCGTCAGCGAGCCGCTCGGCGTCTACTCGACGCCGCTCGATGCGCCGCTGGCCGATGCGGTCGTGCGGCTGCTCGAAGCGCTCGCGTCGCCGCACGACACGCGCGTGCTGGGGCCGGCGATCATGCGCGAGATCGCGTATCGCGTGCTGACCGGCGAGCAGGGCGACGCGATGCGCGCGGCGCTCGTTCAGCAGCATCATTTCGGCCGCATCGCGAAGGCGCTGCGGCGCATCCATGCGGAGCTGAAGGCCGATCTCGACGTCGAGACGCTCGCCCGCGAGGCCGGGATGAGCCTCGCGGTGTTCCACGCGCAGTTCAAGCACGTGACGGCGACGTCGCCGATGCAGTACGTGAAGACCGCGCGGCTGCACCAGGCGCGGCTGATGATGGTGCGCGACGGGCTGGGCGCCGGCGCGGCGGCCGCGCGGGTCGGCTATGCGAGCGCGTCGCAGTTCAGCCGCGAGTTCAAGCGGCTGTTCGGCCGCAGCCCCGGAGACGAAGTGCGCTGGATGCGCGACAGCGGCGTGCGCTCGGTTTCGGATATTGTGCGGGCGTGATGTGCGCGAAATGTGGTTGTGGTTTGCCCCAAAATGAAAATTCCGATGCCGGGCATCAGCCGATCGACCCGTACTCTACGCGGGGCTCCGTACGCCGTCTCGTAGAGTACGCATCACTCAGTTTTGTCCTTTTCGATTACGGGAATACTTATCGAGAGGGATTTTTCAGCGGTGGAGTCGCTCCTCGCTTGAGCATCAGCGCAGCAACTCGGAAGAGGTCAGGCATATCAATTCGACCGTCGTTTCTAAAGGACAGGACCCCGATGTTTTCCATGGCCAATGCGAGCGCTTCGACTGGGTTTGATGCCTTGGCAAATTCAAATGGCGGCAAGAAACCAGTCGTTTCGCTCTTCGCTGCTTTTAGAATCGTATTAACAGTCTTCGTTTCTTCCCACAATTCATAGATGCGAGTCGGTTCGCATGGCACGGTAACGCCCGCAAGCGGCGCAATGGCTCGTTTGATCCATGGGTACTCAAGCACGAGTTGATCTACTCGAACTCTAGATGCTTCGCGCAACCCGTGTCGAATTCCATCAGCTGAGATTGCTTGTGTTGACAGTGTGTGGGGGTACTTTCCTGCCTCTGCAAACAACTTCATAAAGCTACGCGGAGTGACACGGCCGTGAGCATCACCAAGATGATTGTAGGGCCAATCATACGTCCCGCCCTTTTTTGCCCCTCTGCCCATATATAGGCCAGCAAGGCCGACCATCATGCGCTGCTGAGCAGCACCATCAGCATAAAGGCTGCGCTTTCGAAACCAGGTTCGCATATCTGCCGGGTAATCTGCATCCGCTTCTGATGCCAACGCAATAAGCGAGCGATTTGCTTTCCGCTCTGCAAGTTGCAACAGTTGGGAAAACATCATCCCGTACAAGTCTTCTTTCGTCCAAACGAGCTCGATGCGCATGCTTCGAAGTTTGGGGAGTTCAACGAAGCGGAGCGTTTCATCGTTAAATTGTTCTGGTCGAATAAAGACCTTTCCGCGAATGGCTCGCCGAGCACGTAGTGACCATATGACCTCGAACAGTGCGTCTAGCAGCTTTCGGCTTCGCTTCCATTCGGTCGAGATAGTGTCGAGAGCATCGAAGGTGACAATTAAGGTTTTGCGATCTGATGCGAAATGACGATCCAAACGCGAGAGTTCGCGATCCGCATCCTCTGGATCGGCATATTGGGTCATGAGGTCACGTAACGTCGGTTGCTCGGTATCGGGATCGGTTGCCCGCTTTGCCGCTCGAATAATGACGGATTGCCAGAACTCAAAACCCTGCTGTGCCTCTTGGCCGGCCGGAACACGAGCGTCAATGTTGCGCGAGGTGACTCCACCTTCAGACGCTATGCCTGTGTAGCCAGCTTCAACGATGACCGAATCTAGGTCAACTTGCGGATATGCCAGGGCAGCGTAATTCCTTGTATCGTCGTGTTGCAGTACCCCTGCCCAAAAGCTTTTACCCGAACCTCTGGCTCCCACGACGACCGGAGTGTCCGGATCGAGCGCGAATGCATGCTGACGCGGCGTAAAGATTTCGCTCACAGTAGGTCGATGGGCGCCAGAAGCATCATGATCCGACGGGAGCCGGGCCATGGCCGCTTGGATGCCGATATAGTCGATGTTGTTCATTCAGCTTTCCGCATTTTCAAGTCCTAGCATGCTACGACATGCGTCAATAAACGGCTGATAGGTCGTTTTATACACCAACGCATCCAACAGGTCGGGGCTTCCAAGCGGATCGAAGGATGCGTAGTGGTCATCGTTAAGGATGCGACACGTATTCAATCCATTTTCTGCGGGCACTGGCACTTGGTCGATGTCAGTGTCGTCCCATTCGACATCAAATTCGTTCGCCAACCCCCCCACGTCGACCGGTCTTGCGAGTGGGTCCGGAGCTTTTACGAGGGTATGTCCAACAAGCTCGGACATTCGATCTATGAATCGATCTTGGGATTGAACATCAGTAGAAGCCTTCGCGTGCACGAATAGCAGCGTATCTTGCCAACTGAACGGAGGAGCGTCGTCCTCACGAGGATGGGGTCCCGAATCAGTGGTGCCATTCGCCGCAGTTCCGAGGAGATTTTCGGTGTCTGACGAAGTCGTGAGTTTCCATTGTGTTGAAACACTACGGCCCAGCGTTTCAAGGTGCGCGAACAGAAGTCGATAATCCGCGTATGTTTGAGGCTGATCCACGCCAAAGAGAAGTATCTTTGCGCCCAGGCCAACGATCGACGCTGCAGTGGTTTCATGTAAGCCAGCACGAGCATCAATGAGAATGGCGTCATATGCGCGGCTCGCTGAAACTCGGTCCAGCGCGAGCGCAATATGATCAGTGAAAGTCGTTGCGTTGCCATTTTTGTCCGTGCTCGCAAGGTATGCTCGCGCAATTTTGCCTAGTACGTTTTCTGGATTTTCATTCGCGAGCTGTCCAACAGCAGGAATGACGTCCAGTCTTCCTCGACCGGCGCCGAGCCACGATGCGCCAATCATGTCCTCAACAAACTGATCGTCGACCGGACCTAACCCTTGCTCAACGACGTAGTCCAGCATTCCAAAACGGGGAAGCGTATCGGGGCGAAGCAGCATGTTACCTAGCCCGGGCGCTTCCAGATCTAGATCGATCGCTAGGATGCGTCTCCCTTGGGCGATAAGGTCGGCGGCCAACACGCATAAGGCGGTTGTGCGCCCAACACCACCTTTCAGGCTTACAAACGCGAGGCGATTACGGCTGGCTCTCGGGACGGCCGGGTCGCGTAGCCAGTCGCTACCAATCATGCGGCGGTCAAGCACCCGGACTCTCAGAAGTCGTTCATTCACATGTACACGAACGGACAAGACATCGTCCGGCGCTCGCAGGCGCTCGTCGAACAATTCTGAAGGCGTTGCTACCGCGAGGCCATCGCCGTCTACATAGGGACACACCAGCTCATGAGCACGGCGAGCCAGAGAATCCTTCGCAGCCGGGTCTAGCGTGCGATCGGGGACGATCAAAGTGAGCTTTCCGGAAACGTCCCGAAGAAAAAAATAGTTGGCGAGCGCTTGCTCACCCAGTACGTCAGCGACGAGTTGTGCGAAGGTGGGTAGTGCCAGGTCAAAGGTCATCATGCTTTCTACTCCTCGCCACGGATTTGCGCCGCTGCCATGAGGCGCTTCGTCTGCGCAAACCACTGGTCAATTTCGTTCAGAGTTGTGCTGCCGCTCTTCCAGTAGCGGCGATGAACCGTCCATGATTGAAACACTGGATTTCGGATAATTTCGTACATGGATGTGTAGTTACTACGTTGCCCAAGATGTTTGCGGGCAATCGTCAGAAACTCGGGGAAATGCCCGTGAGGGTCAGCAGTAGTCCGCAGGGTGGCAATTCGATACTTTATTGCGCATTCGGCGGCGAAGCCGACAAGATGGCCCGCGTTATCTAGTCGATCCACTACACGCAAGCTCTCAGCATCCTTCAGGTGGCGCAATGCTGCACTTCGATAATCGTCCATGCTCTTCTTTATCGCCGCTGGTCCAAGCGAAATGATAACTGGCTCCGACCGGTCGCGCGACGCTATCGTCCGGATATCTCCGACAATGGCTCGATGGAAGACCATTTGGGAGAGGCAGAGACCTGCCATGCTGCTATATGAAATTGTGTGATTCGTACCGCTAGATCGCTCAGCGCCGCACGATCTTGCGCCGCTGCGCGCTGATGCCCGCATAGTCGGGCAGCGATTCGACGCGTTTGCCGGTCGCCTTCGCGTACAGCGGCATCAGGTCCGGTAGCCGGTTCAGCAGATCCTGGCGGCGCGCGGTGCTGTACGGGTGCGTGTAGATGAAGCCCGACGTCTTGTTCGCGCGCGTCGCGACCGCGAGTTTGTCCCACAGCGTGATCGCCGCGCGCGGATCGAAGCCCGCGCGTGCGGCGATGTCGCCGCCGATCACGTCGGCCTCGGTCTCGTCGGTCGGATCGTAGTGGAGCGACTGCAGGCGCTCGCCGAGGTTCAGCGCCTGCGGCAGCGGATCGCCGACGCCGAATAGCGGCGGCAGCGCGGCCGCGCGCAGCGACGTCTGCGAGGCCACGCTGAAGTTGCTGCGCGCGTGTTCGCGCAGCGCGTGCGCGATGCCGTGCGCGAGCAGCACGCCGAACTCGTCGTCGTTCAGGCGCACGCGGTCGAGCATGCCGCCGTACACGAGCACCTTGCCGCCCGGCAGGCAGGTGAGGCGGATGTCGCGCGAGCGGATCACGTTCACGTCCCACGCCCAGCTCTTCACGCGGTCGTTCCACTTCACCGAATACGGCGCCAGCTTCATGACGATCGCGCGCAGGCGTTTCACGCGCGGTTGGTTCGCCGGCAGCAGCCGGTTGCTGTCGGCGGCCGTCTGCACGATCTGCGCGTATTCGTTCGCGGTGAGCTGTTCGAGCAGCGGCGACGGGATCAGCGTGCGGAACGCGATCGCGTTGCCGTAGCGGACTTGCGGCGGCGTCGGCGTATAGGCCTTTGCTGGCACCGCGGCGCCGGTCGGCTGCGCGCCTTCGGCGGACGGCGGGACGGGCGCGGCAGAGGTTGCAGCGGCGGGCGGCGCGGCCTGGGCGACCGCCGGCGCGGAGCCTGCCGCGGTCGCGCCGGTGTCGGTCGCGTGCGCGAGCGTCGCGGCCAGCGCCGCGGCGCCGACGCTCAACGCCACCGCCGCGTGTGCGAGCCGACGCGGGCGGTTACCGCGCACGGCTCGCCTCGCCGTTGCGCGCGGTGCCGTTCCACGGCGCGATCCTGAACAGCAGCAGCATGCCGGGAATCGCGAGCGCGGTACACACGATGAAATAGTCGTACCAGCCGATCTTGGCGACAACGAAGCCGCTCGCGGCCGACGCGAGCGTACGCGGCACCGACGCGAGGCTCGTGAACAGCGCGAACTGCGTGGCCGTGTAGCGCGGGTCGGTCGTGCTCGCGATATACGCGACGAACGCGGCCATTGTCAGGCCGGTCGTGAAGGTTTCGAAGCCGTAGACGATCGCGAGCGCGACCGTCATCGGGCTCAGCCTTGGTGTGATCTCGATACCGAACACCGACATGAACGACGCGAGCGCGTGGCTGGCCGCGACCGTGAAGTCGTACAGCATCGCGAGCACCGGCGAGCCGGGGCCGAGCTGCGCGAGCCACGCGAAGCCGAGCGTCGACACCATCTGCAGCGCGCCGAAGATCCACAGCCCGCGGCCGATGCCGATCTTCACGAGCCAGATGCCGCCGATGATGCCGCCGGCGACGCTCGCGACGAGCGCGGTGGTTTTCGCGACGATGCCGATTTCGGTGCGCGTGAAGCCGATGTCGAGGAAGAACGACGTCGACAGCGTGGTCGCCATCGTGTCGCCGATCTTGAACAGGAAGATGAATGCGATGACGAGCAGCGCCCCGGCCCAGCCGTCGCGCTGGATGAATTCGCGAAACGGCAGCACGATCGCGTCGCGCAGGTTGCGCGGCGGCGCGCCGACCACTTCGGGCTCGCGCACGACGAGCGTCATCAGGATGCCCGGCAGCATGAACGCGCCGGTGATCGCGAACACGGCGTCCCACGGCAGGTGGTCGGACAGGATCAGCGCCAGCGAACCGGGGATCAGCGCGGCGAGCTTGTACGCGTTGACGTGTACCGCGTTGCCGAGCCCCTGCTCGGTGTCGCGCAGCAGTTCGCGGCGGTACGCATCGATCACGATGTCGGCGCTCGCGCCGAAGAACGCGACGAGCGTCGTCAGCGCGGCGACCGTCCAGATCGAGTCGCGCGGCGACACGAAGCCGAGCGCGGCGATCGCGCCCGCGACCAGCAACTGCGTGAGCAGCAGCCAGCCGCGCCGGCGGCCCGGCCGCCAGCCGGGCAGGCGCGGGATGTAGCGGTCCATCAGCGGCGCCCACAGGAACTTCCACGTATACGGGAACTGGATCAGCGCGAACAGGCCGATTTCCTTCAGGTTCACGCCCTCGGAGCGCAGCCACGCCTGCACGAGGTAGACGAGCGTGAACAGGGGCAGCCCCGACGTGAAGCCCAGAAACACGCAGATCAGCATGTGCGTGTTCAGATAGGCGCGCCAGCCGGGGTGATCCTCGTGAGCGGTGAGTGCGGGCGCCTCGTGTGGCGTTTTCGACATGGACTGGAACTGGGTAGCGTTGACTGATGGCGGCGGCAGCGCAGGCGGCGCGCACGGCGCGGGAGGGGCGGCCGCGCGCGCGGGCGGGCCGGATCTTCCGTCAACGGCTCCCCGGCTCAGCTGCGCTTGACGCGGTAGACAGCAAGACTACCACGCCAGTTCGCTCCCCATCGAATCGGTTGGCCGTCGTGCAGCACGACGCGGTCGAGGATCGTCACGCCCACTTCGGGCGCCAGCGCCTCGAAATCCTCGATCGTCAGCACCCGCACGTTCGGCGTGTTGTGCCACTGGTAAGGCAGCGATTTCGACACCGGCATCCGGCCGTTCAGCACCGACAGCCGGTGCGGCCAGTAGCCGAAGTTCGGGAACGACACGATGCACTCGCGGCCGACGCGCGCCGTTTCGCGCAGGATCGCAGCCGTCTGGTGAATCGTCTGCAACGTCTGCGACAGGATCGCGATGTCGAAGCTGTGGTCCTCGAACAGGCGCAGGCCGTCCTCGAGGTTCTGCTGGATCACGTTGATGCCGTTCTTCGCGCTCGCGAGCACGCCCGCGTCGTTCAGCTCGATCCCGTAGCCGGTCACGTCCAGTTCTTCCATCAGCAGCGCGAGCAGCGAGCCGTCGCCGCAGCCGAGGTCGAGCACCGTCGAGCGCGGTTCGACCCAGCGCGCGATCGTGCGGAAGTCCGCGCGGGCGGACAGGGAGTTCAGGGCTTGCTGGTTCATGCGCCTACCTCGTTGCCGATTCGTTCGTAATACGCGCGCAGCAGGTTGTGATAGCGCGCGTCGTCGAGCAGGAACGCATCGTGGCCGTGCGGCGCGTCGATTTCCGCGTAGCTGACCGTGCGCTTGTTGTCGAGCAGCGCCTTTACGATCTCGCGCGAGCGGGCCGGCGCGAAACGCCAGTCGGTCGAGAAGCTCGCGATCAGGTATTTCGCCTGCGTGTGCGCGAGCGCGGCCGTCAGGTTGCCGTCGAACGCCTTCGCCGGGTCGAAGTAGTCGAGCGCGCGCGTGATCAGCAGGTACGTGTTCGCGTCGAAGTAGTCGGCGAACTTGTCGCCCTGGTAGCGCAGGTACGACTCGACCTCGAATTCGACATCGAAGCTGAAGTTGTATGCATCGAGCGCACCGTCGGCGCGGCGCAGCGCACGGCCGAATTTCTCGGCCATGTCGTCGTCGGACAGGTAGGTGATGTGGCCGATCATCCGCGCGACGCGCAAGCCGCGCTTCGGCTTCACGCCGTGCGCGTAGTAGTCGCCGCCGTGGAAATCGGGATCGGACAGGATCGCCGAGCGCGCGACCTCGTTGAACGCGATGTTCTGCGCGGACAGCTTCGGCGTCGATGCGATGTCGATGCAGTGCGCGACGCGCTCCGGATACATCAGGCTCCACGCGAGCGCCTGCATCCCGCCGAGGCTGCCGCCCATCACCGCGGCGAAGCGCTCGATGCCGAACGCGTCGGCCACGCGCGCTTGCGCGTGCACCCAGTCCTCGACGGTGACCACCGGGAATTTTGCGCCGTACGGCTTGCCGCTCGACGGGTCGATGCTCATCGGGCCGGTCGAGCCGAAGCACGAGCCGAGGTTGTTCACGCCGATCACGAAGAAGCGGTTGGTGTCGAGCGGTTTGCCGGGGCCGACCAGGTTGTCCCACCAGCCGGTGCTGCGCGGATCGTCCGCGTAGACGCCGGCGACGTGATGCGACGCGTTGAGCGCGTGGCAGACGAGCACCGCGTTCGAGCGCGCGGCGTTGAGCTCGCCGTACGTTTCGACGACGAGCTGATAGTTGCCGATCACGCTGCCGCTTTGCAAGCGCAGTGGTTCGGCGAAGTGCATGGTCTGTGGAGCGACGATGCCGATCGATTCCATTCGTTCCGCCTTATGACTGGGCGGCTAAACGGTGTCGGCGAGGCGCGGAGGCGAAGGTGCGCGGCTGACGACCTCTTTAGCCGCATTTGTAGTGAACCGCCGGGGGAACGATGCATCGACGCATCAAGCCCCGGCCGGTTCGCGCGCCCGCAATCGAGTCAGCAAATCGGCGCGCTTCCGACTGCCGCCATGGGCGGCAGGTCGGCAAAGTATAGCGGAATTCGGCGGGGCACGGATTTCGCGCCCCGCCGACGGTCGATGCGGCGTTACCAGCGATATTTTGCCGAGAGTTGGCCACGGACCACCGAATAGTCGGAGAAATTGCCTTCCACGCCGACGCTCGCCGATACCGAGAAGTGACGGCTCAACTGGCCGGTCGCGCCGATTCGCACGGCTGCCCGGTCGCGCGGCACGCTGAACGAGAACGCATTGCCGTCGAGCGCCAGCGAGCGCGAGCCGGGGCCGTGCCACCAGTTTGCCTCGATGAACGGCCGAAGTTCGCGTCCATGCGGCATCGCGGTGATGCCATGCACGCGCACGCCCAGGCGGGTGAGCACGTCGGTGGCGCCCTGGCCGTCGATCCGGCCGCCGGGCGTGGCGTGCGCGTCCGCGCGATAGTCCGACACGACGAGCTGCGCTTCGGGTTCGACGAAGAAGCGCGTGTCGCCTCGCTCGTAGAAGGGCAGTGAATAGCCCGTTTCGAGCGAGCCCGTGACGGTTCGCGACCGGTACGAGTCGGCAGCCAGACTGCCGCCGATGCTGTTCGCATAAGCGCCATACATGAACCACGCGTCGACATAGGGGCCGGTCAGGATGTCGCGGTTGCCGTACCACGTGCCATACAGCCCGACGTTGTAGCCGGAGACGCTGCCGCGCGCGGTGGCGTTCATCACGCGGTGCTCGATCGCGCTCCACAGGGGGCGCGTCGACCAGTTCGTCTGGCTGCCGTACATGCCCATCGCGCCGACCCGGATGCTGCCGCCGCGACCGTCATTGAAGCGGAGCAGGTCGGCGCCCGCGTGGATCAGGCGGCCGTTGCCCGACACGCTGCGGTTGCCGCCCGACATCGACGTCATCTGGCCCTCGGCACGCAGCCAGACCGCACCGTCGAGCGGGCCGGCTGCTTCGGTGCGCAGCGAGCGATCGTCGCGCTGATGCAGCGTGTGGATTGCCATCATCGACGCAGCATCGGCGTTCGCGAGATACGCATCGGGCTCCGGGGCGGCAGTGCGAGGGGGCGGAACGATTTCCGGGCTGATCGGCGGATCGGGATCGACGGGGCCGGGCGGCTGCGGCGGTTCAGGCGGCTGCGGCGGTTCCGGCGGTACGGGTTTTGCCGCGGAGACGAGATACCAGTCGTCCTCCCGGCCGCCCTGGCCGCCGCGCTTGAGCATGTAGTCATAGCCGCCGGCCGACAACGTGCCGAAGCCGTTCCGGTAGCCGTCCGATCCCGCATCGAGCGTGAAGGCCGACGCGTCGGTCGTGCCGCCATTGCGGGTTTCGACGAGCGGGATGCCGATGGTCGTCGGCGCGCCGTCGCCGCCGGAACGCTTGACGACGATGCCGGTGTCGCCCGACGCGTGGCCGCCGTCGATCACGAGGCGGTCGGTGGGCGATGCGTCGTCCTGCAGCGTCGTATGGAGGACGAGCCGGCCGTTGCGGGCCGCATAGTCGCCGGTCACGACGAGTGTGCGCGGTGTCGGCGTGCCGCGTGCCGCGGGCGCGGCGAACGCGATCGTCGAATCGTTCAGCGCGACGGAGCCGACCGTCGAATCGGCGGTGACGGTCCAGCGGCTGTTCGTGTTCAGCGACAGCGTGCGGACCGCGTCGGTCGCGCCGGTCCATACGGATGCATTGGCGAGCGAGACGTCCGTCACGGCATCCGTCGGGCTGCCGTCGTCGGTCGGCTGGTTGACGATGTCGCCGTCGGCACGGGAGCCGGTGTCGAGCGTCAGGCGCACGGGGGCGCCGGACTCCGCGTGGACGGATAGCAGCGTGCCGTTGCCGCCGATGGCGCGCGTGCCGTTCTTCAGCGTGATGATCGCGTCGGACGCGTCGATCGCGCCGTGGCGTTCGCTGATCAGCGAGCCGTCGTCGATCGTCAGCGTGCCGCCGTAGACGGCCGCTGCATGGGCGCCGTCGCCGGTCGCGCGCGCGCTGCTCCGCACCAGGTCGATCGTGCCGCCGGCGCTTGAATAAAGCGCGGCGGCTTCCTTGCCGTGGGTTTCGACGCTCGTGTCGACGAGGGACGCGACGGAGTCCGTGCCGGCCGACATCACGCCGCGCGCGCGTTCGCCGTCTGTCGTGATTCCGCCGCGTGTCATCGCGATCTTGCCGCCGAGGCGGGCGATCACGCCGATCGCGCGTTCGCCGGTGGTGGTCACGAACGTATCGGTTGCATCGATGGCAGGCGTATCGGTGTATTCCTTCGAGGCATAAAGCCCGTGCGCGCTCTTGCCGTGCGTGATGACGCGGGTGCCCGCGAGTTCGACACTGCCCTCGCGCGTGTCCACGCCGAGCGCGTAGTCGCCGGCGGTTTCGAGGTGCGAGTCGCTGAATGCAACCGTGGAGGCGCTCGGCAGGAACAGCACCGACGCATAGTCGCCGTCCGTGCGGATATCGGTGCGGGTCAGTGTCGCGCGGACACCACCGTAACTGATGGACAGGCCGACGCCGAACAGGCCGCTGGTACGAACCAGCGTATCAGCCACGTCGATGGTGCCGCCCGGCGCCAGGATCGCCGTGATGCCATGCGCTTCCTTGCCGCGTGTCACGATCACGCTGTCGGAGAGCGTGAGGCGCGCGTTGGTGCCGTCGACGGACGCGCCATGCGAATAGTCGCCGTCGGTATCGATGGACACGCGTTCCGCGGATGCGTTGCCGCCGTTACGAAGTTCGATGCCGGCGCTGGAGCCGCCGCGGGTCCGGATTTCGGTATCGCGGAGGACGATGCGCGACGTGCTGCCCCACGCGGAGACACCCGAGGCGCCGTTGCCGGTCGAAAAAACGCGGGTCCGGCCGCTGGTCGTCAGGATGCCGCCGTTGATCGCGGAAAGCACCTCTTTGCCTGCCTCGTGCGTCGAATATTCACCCGGCGCGACTTCGAGTTCAATGCCGTCGGCTCGCTGCGGGCCGCCGCCCGTGACTTGCGCGGTTGACGGCGACGACATCGCCGCGCCGGCGAGCAGGGCCGAATGTGCGACATACAGGCGGACGCGCGCACGGGGCGAGAGGAAATAACTGCGGGTCACCAGATCACCTTTCTTTTCTAGAACAGGTGAAAAGTAGTTCCGCTGAGCACGTTTGGATATTGGACGAGTTCGAATTTGTGGAAGGAGCCGAAGGGCGGCACGGCGTACACGTGAGGCGCGAAGGCGCTTCGGTGCCGACTCCTGGATGATTGCAGGCGTGGGGGCGGACCCGGAACCGGGCCGGCCAATTGCGTGGCGCCCGGCGTGAGCGTTTCCGGCCGGGTTCGTGAGGGAATCCTGAACGAGGTGAGATGCAGTGACGACTGCTTGAACGACCATGCCGTCGGCGGGCGGATCGATGGCCGCTGGTCTGCCGAGGATGCGGGAGAAGGGGCGCACCCCCGCGCCCCGGTGACGATCCGGCGCGCGGGACGTGCGCCGGATCGTGGACTTTACTGATACATGATCGAGTACATCACCGAAGTGTTCACCGTGCCCTGGCCCGCGGCGCCGCCCGTCGCGACATACTGGGCGTAGTACGGCAGGTCCGCAGCGCCGTCCTTCAGCGCGACGGCCTTCGAGTTTTCATCGGCCTTGCCGACTCCGATGTTGGTCGTGTCGCCGTTGAGCAGGCCGACTTCGACGTTCTTCGCGGTGCCCGATGCGTTGTTGCCGGTGGCCGGCGAGCAGTTCTTCAGGCCGATCTGCGAACAGAAGGCCAGTTTCGGCCACCGATGGAGCGGTGGCTTTCGAAGAACGCCGGCCGTATGTGATGGGCTACCGGGCGTTCATCCGAATGACTGAGCGATGCGTGCTATGCGCTCACTGGTAGCTCATCGTGAACGTGGCGACACCCTTGACCGTTCCGCCCGATACCTTGTCGGTCGCGATGTATTGCGCAGACAACGGGATGCTGGTCGTTGATGCCGACGGGCCGACCAGCCACTGGTTCAGGTTGCCGATTTCGGCCGAATCGGGACCGTAGCCAACCGGCTGACCGTTTTTCAGGATGCGCAGCTTCACGCCTTTCGCCGTCGAGTCCGGCGTCAACGTCAACTGGTTGCCGGTATTGCCCGTATCGGTCAAATCGGTCAACGTGACATATACGTTCGTCCCCGTTTTGCAAGACAACCCGATGTTGAAGCCGGTGTCGCCCGCAGTTGTACCCACGGTGTTCAATTTGCTGGCGGCGGTCGGCGGTAAGCGCACCAGGACGTTAGGGGTCGTCACAGTGCAGCTTTGGGGCATCTGCGTGATTTTTGCGTTGATAAAAGGCATGAGCTTCCATAGGAATATGCCGCCGTTAAGCATTGGATCGTTGGAGTCGAGGTGGTTGTTTATGCTTCTGAGGTTTCCAAATCTATGTACGACATAGACTGATGATACGTTGTATATAAGATCATTTAATTTGATTAAATCAAATCTGATTTTCAGTGTTCCGGAAAAGGGACGGGTGGATGTGCTGCTAGGGGGGCCCCATGGCGCCCAACCTTGCAGGAATCCCGTTATCACTTGCCCTGTTTCGGCATTGATGAGTCGAAGTCCCGTGGAGCGAAGAAAGTCGTCTGTCGCCAAATTATCAGCCAACCTGACAACCCCGGGATACTCCGTTTCCACGTAGCCCGGGTCGGTCTTGAAGTCGAATCTGAATCCACCCGGGCTGAGTATGTTGGCCGGACAGTTGTACTGCAGCTCATACGTCCCGCTTCCAATGACAGATCCGTTTGCCGCGTTGAGCGGAATGCTGACATTTTTAATGGGGATATGCCATTCGCCAATGCCAGTTCCTGGGCAATTGGGAAGGGGGGCAGAATGGGCGAATTTGACGAGTCCCATCAATAAGACAATAATTGATTTGCGAATTTTAATCATGTGAATTTCGAGCTGTGTTGACGACTATCTGTCGTTTGCCTTGGCATCGATGTTTCGATCAGGATTCGTGGTCAGCCAATTTCCAGCCGACGTTTCATCCATGGGGTGCTGTTCAATTGCCGGGGCGCTATTCGCGACCGAACTAGTTTGTTTCGCGTTTGTGCGTGGGCTGTAATTACAAGTCGATTCGAAACGGGAATAGACTTCACGCTTGCCAATATGAACGGGTAGCTGATAGGAAAACGTGCACGACTCCGTAGAGCGATTACCCCATTTCGCAACCAGCGTGCCGGAATCGTCCGCACCGCGCATGAACAGGTTGCCGCCTTGTCCGACTACGCTTTTCGAATTGCCTTGCGCATCGGAAATGGTCGCCCCGAATGGAACCGGTGCACCGTTCGGCTGGCGTACCGTGAGCAACGCGGCTCGGCCGGTGGTGGTCGCGAATTTGACCTTCACGACCGAATTCGCCCGTGGCGCAACCTGCTGGCTGGTCGACAGCATTTCGACGTCCAGCGGAATCCCCTTCGGATCGAGATCGATGGTGTTCATCTGGTACGGTGTCAAGTACGGGAGCACCGCGTAGCCGTGTCGGTCGATCCGGACGTCCGAGCCGTTCGTGACGCGTGCACCCACTGCGTCCCTTGCCTCGATGAGCGCGACCGTGTCGCCGAGATCGTTAGCGAGCGTGATGCCGCCGACGTGCCCGACAAGTGCACCCGATACGCCTGCCGAGACGCTCGAATAGCGGCTACCGCCGCTCGCGCTGCCGGATAATGTTGCCAGCGGGCTGCGGTACTGCACATTACCCCCGCCGGACGTTGAGCCGCCGCCAGTGTTGGCATTCACGCCGTACGAGAGCGTATTGGACTGCCCGACGGTGCCGGTTACCGACATCTGTCCGGTTGCGCCGCCGCGACGTTGATCTCGAACGGCCCCGGCGCGACGTTGGTTTCGTACAGTACGGCACCGTTCTGCGATACCGCGACGTGCGCGTTGCTCGTCGCGACGCCCCGAATCACGGGCGCATAGCCGCGACATCGCCGCGCCTGCGAGCAGGGCCGAATGTGCGACATACAGGCGGACGCGCGCGCGGGCCGAGATGAAATAACTGCGGGTCACCAGATCACCTTTCTTTTCTAGAACAGGTGAAAAGTAGTTCCGCTGAGCACGTTTGGATATTGGACGAGTTCGAATTTGTGGAAGGAGCCGAAGGGCGGCACGGCGTACACGTGAGGCGCGAAGGCGCTTCGGTGCCGACTCCTGGATGATTGCAGGCGTGGGGGCGGACCCGGAACCGGGCCGGCCAATTGCGTGGCGCCCGGCGTGAGCGTTTCCGGCCGGGTTCGTGAGGGAATCCTGAACGAGGTGAGATGCAGTGACGACTGCTTGAACGACCATGCCGTCGGCGGGCGGATCGATGGCCGCTGGTCTGCCGAGGATGCGGGAGAAGGGGCGCACCCCCGCGCCCCGGTGACGATCCGGCGCGCGGGACGTGCGCCGGATCGTGGACTTTACTGATACATGATCGAGTACATCACCGAAGTGTTCACCGTGCCCTGGCCCGCGGCGCCGCCCGTCGCGACATACTGGGCGTAGTACGGCAGGTCCGCAGCGCCGTCCTTCAGCGCGACGGCCTTCGAGTTTTCATCGGCCTTGCCGACTCCGATGTTGGTCGTGTCGCCGTTGAGCAGGCCGACTTCGACGTTCTTCGCGGTGCCCGATGCGTTGAGCAGCTGACCGGTCGTCGAGTTGACCGTGGTGCCCGGTTCGAAGTGCGTGTAGACGTTGCCGGTGGCCGGCGAGCAGTTCTTCAGGCCGATCTTGAACGGCGTGCGGCCGGCCGTCGCGCCGCCGCTGGCGAGCGACGTCGTCGACACCTTCGGCAGCGCGACCGTGAAGTCCTTGCCGCCCGTGCCGTTGCCGTCGATCGTGCAGGTTTGCGTACCGATCTTGCCGTTGATGGTGATGGTGCCGTCGGCGGCGTGCGAGACGGCCGGCATCATGGCTGCGGCAGCGACGGTGAGAGCAGCGATGCTGGAGAGTGCGAGTTTCATATCAATTTCCTCGAGTACTGGTTGAAAAAACGCGGACTCCGTCGTCGTGCCGCCTGCTCGCCGGGACTGGCCGTGCGTGCGGCATGTCGAGTTCATCCGATAAGCACCTTCCGATGAAGTCCTGTCGGACTGCTAATCAGAAGATTATTCCGGTCACCGATCGGGCGGTGACCGATGGAGCGCGCCGGCTGCGTGAAACTGGGTTGCGGCCGGCGCACTGCCGAATTGCTTTGATCGAGTGCGACGCGTTCACTGATAGCTCAACGTGAACGTCGCGGCGCCCTTGACCTTCCCGCCGGATACGACGCCGGTCGCGATGTATTGCGCGCTCAGCGGGATACTGCTGACCGACCCTGACGATCCGACGTACCACTGGTTCGGGTTGCCGACCGCGGACGAATCGGGACCGTAGCTGACGGGTTGGCCGTTCCTGAGAATCCGCAGCTTGACGCCCTTCGCCGTGGCGTCCGGCGTGAGCGTGAGTGCATTGCTCATGTTTCCCGGATCGGTCAGGTCCGTCAGCGTCACGTAGAGGTTCGTACCGGCCTTGCAGGACAGGCTGATGGCGAAGTCGCGATCGCCGGCTGTCATGCCGACCGCGTTCAGCTTGCTGGCGGCGACCGGTGGCAGCGGGACGTTCACGTTGTTCGTCAGGACGGTACAGCTGACCGGCGTGAGCGCGATGTTCCCGGTGTCCCACCAATAGGATCTCCAATACCCTTTCAGTTGATTGGTGCTCCTGTTGAATGCTTGTATTTCCGAGTCGTATTGAGTCATGTTGAACAGGACTGCATTAGGATAGTTGTAGATGTTGTCGCTCAGTTTGATCAGCTCTTTCTTGATCCTCAGCACGCCTTGGGTAGCCCCGGTCTGACCGATTGGTGGCCCCCACGGCTGAGTAAGAGCGGTATTCGCCATCATGACTTCACCCGTATCCAGGTTCGTCGTGCGGATGCCAACGTACAAATAGTGAACAGTATTCGAGCCGGTCAACCCGCCGGTGTTGAAGGCCCCCGGTATGTCGGTCGGGTAGTAATACTGCGCGAACCTGAACTCCCATCCGCCGGGATTGGCGTCACACTTGTACGAAATGTCCTGGGTCGCGGTTCCAATTACGGCGCCGTTCGGCAAATTGGGCGGAATGACGAGTTTCCCTCCCTTGACGAATCCGTAGGGCCAGAAGATCCCATTGGGGGGGGTGTCAAACTTGCAGTATTGCGCATGCGCAATGCCGATACCGCATGCCACCGGCATCAACCAGACGATGAGCAGCCGGAGAAGATGAATGGCGAATCTGCGTGGGGTGAACTTCATGAAACCTCACCGTAAAAATTGTGTGTTCGAAGGAGTCGGCCGCATGTGGAACGGCTTACGGCCGGGCCTTGATCGGCGAGTAGTCGCATTTCGCGTCCATCCGCTCGTACGCGGCATGCTTGCTCCGCTCCGTCGGCAAACTGTAGGAGAACGAACAGGCCTGATTGGCGCGGTTGCCCCATTTCGCGGTCAGCACACCCGAGTCATTCAGGCCGCGCGTGAATACCGTGCCGCCCTGGCCCGCCATGCCGATCGAATTGCCTTCCTCGTCGACCACCGCGCTGCCAAACGGAATGGGCGTGCCGTCCGGCTGATGAATCCCGAGCAGCACCGCGCGTCCGCTGACGGTGCCGAACTTGAGCTTCACCACCGAATTCGCGCGCGGTGCGACCTGCTGGCTCGTCGTCAGCATCTCCACGTCGAGCGGAATGCCCTTCGGGTCGAGCTCGATCGTGTTCATCTTGTACGGCGTCAGATACGGCAGCACCGCATAGCCGCGCCGGCCGATCCGAACGTCCGTGCCGTTGGTGACACGGGCACCGACGGCGTTCTTGGCCTCGATGATCGCGACGGTATCGCCGAGATCGTTGGCCAGCGTGACGCCGCCCGCATGACCGACGACGCCGCCCGATACGCCGACGGATACGCTCGAGTAGCCGCTGCCGCCGGCCGCGCTGCCCGAGAGAGTCGCGAACGGGCTGCGATACTGCACGTTGCCGCCGCCCGACGTCGTGCCGCCGCCGGTGGTGGTGTTCAAGCCGTAGGTGAGCGCGCCGGATTCGCCGAGCGTGCCGGCCAGCGACATCTGGCCGGTCGTGCCGCCCCGGTTGTCGTGCGCGATACTCGAGCTCAACGTCGGCGCATACGAGCGCCGGCCGAGCGGGATGGTCACGTTCGCGTAGACCTGGTTGTTCAGGTTGCCGGAATAGCCGTCGCGCTGCCTCGACACCGACAGGTTGTAGCTCACGTTGAGGCCGGCGATCCGCAGGCTGTTGTTGTAGCCGACCTGGAACTGCGTGGTCGTGCCTTGCCGATTCCAGTAGCTGGACGACGAGCCGATCGCGAACAGCGTGCCGCGCCCTTCGCCGAGCGTCTGGTTCAGCGTCAGTTGAACCTGGTTGCGCTGCCGGTACACGTCGCCCGGATTCCGGCCTGCTGCCGCTTGTTCCCGGGCATACATCGCATCGCGCATGCCCCAGTATCCGCGCGACGAGTAGCGGTACGCGGCGACCGCGATGTTGGTGCCGGTCGCTTCGACGGATTTGCTGTAGCTGACGCGCACGCTCTGGCCGCTCGTGGCCGACACGCCCGGGATGCGGGCGCTCGCCTGCGTGACATCGACCGCGAACGCGCCGGCCGGCGTGTTGAACGCGGCACCGACCAGCCCGGCCAGATAGTTTTCCGCGACGATGGCCCCGACATAGCCGGTCAGCAGGTTGCTGATGCCGCGCTGATAGGTGGCCTGCGCAAAATTCGGGTGACGCTCGAGCAGCGACTCGCGCAACTGCCCCACCGCGACGCCGAAACGCGAGAGGCCGGGGCGCAGCGACTGCACGACCGCCGCATACGGCACCGTGAAGCTGTGCTTTCTACCGTCGGCCTCGGTGACCGTGACGAGCAGGTTGCCGCCATAGCCGGTCGGGTACAGGTCGTTGATCTCGAACGGGCCGGGCGCGACGTTGGTTTCGTACAGCAGCGCGCCGTTCTGCGACACCTCGACGTGCGCATTGCTCGTGGCGACGCCGCGGATCATCGGCGCATAGCCGCGCATCGAGTCGGGCAGCATCCGGTCGTCCGTCTCGAGCGTGGCGCCGCGAATGCCGACGCTCTCGAACAGCGTGCCGTCGGTATAGGTCTCGCCGATCTTCAGCTGGCTGCGCCATGCGGGCAGGTCGCGCTGCAGGTAGGTGTTGAGGCTCCGGTAGCGGCTCGGCCCCTGGGATTGCGCGCTGTAGGAGCCGTTGTGGCGGAAATGCCAGTTGCCGATATTGGCGCCCGCGTTCAACCCGAGATAGGCCTGCGTGCTGTCATAGCCGGACGACATGTTCCGGAACACGTTCGCGTCGTACTTGAGCGTCATGCTTGGCACGCCGCTGTCCCACAGTTCCGGACTCACGTAGCCGCGCGGATTGCGCAGCAGCGATGCCTGCGGAATGCTCACGTTCAGCCGCAGCTCGGACATGTCGAATTCAACGGTGGCGCCGGCCACCAGACTGGCGACGTCCGTGCACTCGCCGGCCTGCACGCGCGCGAGCTCGGCGCGCGCTGCATCGGTCAGCGTCTCGCTGTCGAGGCCGAGCCGGCTCACGAGCGTGCGGTCGAAGCACGGCGTCGCGCTGACCGCGCCTGCCGGTGCATCGAAGCGTACCGTCGAGCGGCCCGTCCACGTTTCGTTCACGTAGAGGTCGACCAGATACTCGCCGGCCGGAACCGGGTTGCCTTTCGCGAAGCGATCGAGGTCGAGCCGCTGGCCGCGCGGCTTCATCATCAACGTGTCATTGAACTGAACCTGCGCGACGTCGAAGGGCTCCGCCGGAGCGGCTGACGCGTCGGCGGCGAATGCACCGGCCGTCCAGCCGCCGAGCGCCGCCATGACGAGCAGATAGCCCGGCTTGAGCGCGAAACGCGGAGACTCCAGTGGTTGAATGTGATGATTCGCTCGCATGAATTCAATGTGTTGATGCCGCATCGTCATAACGCGAGCGACGGTCTGCCTGCGCCGGTGCGAGTGCCGCACCGCCGGTCAGCAACGGGTTGAGTCGGAAACGGTCGGGCGGTGTCAGTGCGCCTTTTTCGGCGCGTAACGGCCTTCGATGGCGGCGCCGTAATCGTTGAGGAACGTGTAGTCGACTTCGATCGGCGCGCCGGACGGCGACGGCACATTGCCGACGTCGAATTGTTCGGTGGCACCCGGCTTGACCATGCCGCCCTTGTCGTCGGTCCAGGTCGCGCCGCCGGACTTGACGACCAGCTTGGTGAACGTCACGTGGTAGGGCGTCGGATTCGTCGCTTGCAGTGCATAGCCGCCGCTGGACTTCGGCGCGAAATTCCAGGTGACCTTTTCCGCGGATTCGTCGGCGACGCCTTGCAGTGCCGCAGGGCGGAAGAACAATTTGATGCGCGTGCGGAACGCGAGCTGCAGCATGTTCGGATCATTCGAATCGCCGGCGGCCTGAGGCGGGACGTCGAGCACGTTGAGCCAGTACAGCGTTTCCTTGTCCTGCGCGAGCGGTTCCTGCGTATAGATCAGCCGCAGGCTCTGGCCTTTCTTCGGATCGAGACGGAACAACGGCGGCGTCAGCGTAAACGGTACCTTCGAGTCGTCCGGCAGCGCGTTCGCGTGGCCGTCGTCGACCCATGCCTGGACGAGCGAAGGCCGGTCGCCCTCGTTGGTCAGCTTGACCGTGACCTCGCGCTCCTTTTCCGGATAGATCACGCGCGTTCCGCCGATCACGACGCTTGCATCCGCGGTGCTCAGGCCGGACAGCGACGCGATCAGCGCTGCGGCCCCCACGCTCAAACGCAAGTTCATTGGCATTCCCATCGCTGAGTTCTCCTTGTAGATGGACAGTTCACTGTTGGTCGGACGCGGCCCGTGCAGCGCCACTGCTTCGCGTGCCCGGGCCGCCGGTCGGCAGACCGCGTTACTGGTACGAGACCGAGTACATGACAGACGTATTGACCGTGCCGGCCGTGGACGCGCCGCCGGTCGCGACGTATTGCGCAAAGTAGTTCAGCTCGGCTGCGGCGCCCGTGATATCCACGATCTGCGAGTTCTGCTGCGCTTGCGCCTTGCCCAGCTCGATCTTCGAGCCGTCCTTGTTCAGCAGGCCGACTTCGACGTTCTTCGCGTCACCCGTTGCATTGAAGAGCTGGCCCGTCTGCGCGTTGACCGTCGTGCCCGGCTCGAAGTACACCGACGCCTTGCCCGAATTCGGCGAGCAGTTGGTCAGGTTGATGCGGAACGGCTTGCGGCCGGCCGTCGAGCCCGGCGTAGCGAGGGCGGACGTCGACACGTTGGGCAGCGTGACGGTGAAATCCTTGCCGCCGCCGTCGCCCGAGATGTTGCAGGTCTGGGCGGTGATCTCGCCGGTGATCGTGATCGTGCCGTCGGCTGCCTGAGCCGACGAGGCCGCGGCGAGGAGACCTGCCGTCGCCATCAGAATGGAAAGTGCTTTTTTGGACATTT
Source organism: Burkholderia sp. AcTa6-5 (assembly GCF_017815075.1). Classification (NCBI taxonomy): domain Bacteria; kingdom Pseudomonadati; phylum Pseudomonadota; class Betaproteobacteria; order Burkholderiales; family Burkholderiaceae; genus Burkholderia; species Burkholderia sp. AcTa6-5. Next base: position 106,291 of record NZ_JAGIQE010000012.1, read on the forward strand.
AAGTACCTGTTAGTAAGGGCCTCGCGTCGAAAGACGACGCACGGACGTTTCCATCGCGCTGTCGCGCATCGCTGCTGCGGGGCGGCAGCAACTGCGGGAAACAGGCGATATTGTTCCGAAGTAAGTCATTCGAAAGAATGGGACGAGGTCTAAGTTGAATGGCTTTCATGTAGGTCTAGTACTAAATTTCTTTTAAGAATCGTCAGAGGCCCGTGGCTCGTACGCCGCACACACGTGCCGAGACGTCGACGTTGCGGGAGCGCCGCAAGGATCGAGAGGTCGTTTGACGGATGAAGCGCGCGTCGACGGCCCGTCCGTTCAGGTGGGTATTTGATGAGGATGACGAATCGATAAGGGCGTGCGAAGGATTCGAACCCTGGATCGAATCAGTCCGTCAGCACCGCAGGTGCGGGACGGGTGAGGTCATGCCGTGTGCCACGGCGAGCGCGGAATCGGCGCTCGCGCATCGATGATGTCGCCACGCGAGTGCGACGCTCGACGGCGCGCACGTCGCCGTCTCATGCGTTACTGCAGAATCAGCCGCAAATGCGCATCGGCCTGCTCGCTCGGCGACTTCTGGAACCCGCCTTTCGCGAACCGATGCCAGCGGCCGATCACGTAGCTGACGAGCAGGCTCGCCCGCGCGGCGGGATCGTAGTCGGCAGGCAGCACGAACGGCGTCGCGCCGTCCTGCGGCGCATTCGCCTCCGTGCGCGCGACCCGAAGGCATTGCTTGACGGTCGCCTCGATCCGGTCGAGCAACTGGTTCACGCGCTCGGTGAGCCGCTCGTCCTCGCCGACCAGCGCCTCGCCGGTCAGCACGCGCGTCATGCCGGGGTTCTTCGCGGCGAAATTGAGCATCGTCAGTGCGATCGTGCGTGCCTGCAGCACGCCGTTCGGCTCCTTCGCGACGATCTGGTTGACGAGCCCGAACAGCGCCTGCTCGATGAACTCGATCAGCCCTTCGTACATCTTCGCCTTGCTGGCGAAATGCCGGTAGAGCGCGGCTTCCGACACGTCGAGCCGCGCCGCGAGCGCGGCGGTCGTGATTTTCTCGGGCTTCGGCGCCTCGAGCATCGCGGCGAGCGTCTGCAGGATCATCACGCGCCGCTCGCCCGGCTTCGGGCGCGGGCGGGACGGCGTGGCCTGGTCTTCCGTTACGGCTTGGTCCTGCGGGTAAGTCGGCTGCATTTCTGTCGCCCCGATCGTGTGCCCAGTCGCAGCGATTTTAACGAACGAATGCGCTGGTCGACATAATGCGGTCGGCCGACGTTCGGCAGATGGCCCGGCAGGTGGCCGGTGATCCATACGGTGCCGATGCCGAGGCGCTTGTAGCGCTTCAGGTGGCTGCGGGTGTCTTCGACGAGGATCGCATCCGTGAGCCGTGCATGCACGGCGCGCAAAGTCCTGCGCAGCATCGCACGATCGGGCTTCGCGCGCCACGTGCGGCGATCACGCATGTGCTCGATCGCGATCACGCGCTCGAACAGCCGCTCGATGCGCAGCTCCCGCAGCACCGCGCGTGCGTAGTTCGCGGGCGCGTTGGTCAGCACGAACTTGCGGCCCGGCAGCGCGGCGATGATGTGCGCGAGACCACGCTCTGCGCGCACCATTGCAGGCAAGTCGGAAAACGTGTGGACCACGCGCAGGAAGTCGTGCGGATCGATCGGGTGATGGCGCGTGAGGCCGAGCAGCGCGGCGCCGTAGCGCTCGGTATAGCCGTTGCGCAGGCGATCGGCTTCGGCGCGCTCGACCTGCAGCGCGTCGATGATGTATTGCGTCATCGCACGGTTGATCTCGGGAAAGATCGCGTGCGATGCGTGGTGCAGCGTGTTATCGAGATCGAACAGCCAGACGGGCGCGCCGGCACGCGGCCGGCTGCGCGAAATGCGCCGGCGTCGCAACGACGCCGGCAGGTCGGGGCTGGCAGGCGGGCGGCGCGCGCTCAATGCGAGCGGATCATCGTGCCGAACGGCTGCTCGGTCAGGATTTCCAGCAGCACCGAGTGCTCGATCCGGCCGTCGACGATGTGCACCGACTTCACGCCGCTCTTCGCCGCGTCGAGCGCCGACGAGATCTTCGGCAGCATGCCGCCCGAGATCGTGCCGTCTTCGAACAGCGCGTCGATCTCGCGTGCGGAGAGATCGGTCAGCAGGTTGCCGTCCTTGTCCATCACGCCGGGGATGTTGGTCATCATCAGCAGCTTCTCGGCGTTGAGCACCGTGGCGAGCTTGCCGGCGACGAGGTCGGCATTGATGTTGTACGACAGGCCATCCTCGCCGAAACCGATCGGCGAGATCACCGGGATGAACGCGTCGTCCTGCAGCGCCTTCACGACCGCCGGGTTGATCGCCTCGACTTCGCCGACCTGGCCGATGTCGATGTACTGGCCCGGGTTGTCGCGGTCCGGCATCAGCAGCTTGCGTGCGTGGATCAGGCCGCCGTCCTTGCCCGTCAGGCCCACCGCGTGGCCGCCGAAGTGGTTGATCAGCATCACGATGTCCTGCTGCACTTCGCCGCCGAGCACCCATTCGACGACTTCCATCGTCTCTTCGTCGGTGACGCGCATGCCCTGGATGAAGGTGCCGGCCTTGCCGATCTTCTTCAGTGCGTGATCGATCTGCGGACCGCCGCCGTGGACGATCACCGGATTGATGCCGACCAGTTTCAGCAGGATCACGTCGCGCGCGAAGCCTTGCTTGAGCCGCTCTTCCGTCATCGCGTTGCCGCCGTATTTGATGACCACGGTCTTGCCGTGGTAACGGCGGATGTACGGCAGCGCCTCGGCGAGGATTTCTGCCTTCAGCGTGGGGGCGATCTGCGAGAGGTCGATGGGCTCGGACATGGCGGCGGCTCTGGCTGGGAACGGTTGAAACAGGCCGAATTGTACAGGAGTGGCGCAGCGCAGCATCGGGTTTTTGGGCCGGCCGGAACACCGGCGGCGCGAGGCGGGTACAGCGCGCGGCGGCCCGCCGGCTATGGCGCGGCGCGATTCGGGCGGCGCCGCGCGGGCGGTGCCGGCGGGCTGGCCAACGTGCGTTTCCGATGGCGTTCGGTCAGGCGACCGGCGTGCAAAATCCAGCCGCCGCGCTATGCTTGTCGCGTGGGGCGATGTCCCGCCCGCTTCCGCGATTGCGCCATGACCGATTCCGCCGCCGACGCCCGTTCCGCCCCGCGCCGTGCGCGCTGCCCGCACTGCGGGCGCGGCTTCGACTGCGGCGCGCATACGCAGCCGTTCGACTGCTGGTGCGCGGCGATGCCGGTGCCGCCCGGCGGCACGCCGCCCGCGGCCGGCGCGCGGTGCCGATGCCCCGAGTGCCTGGCCGACGAGATCGCACAGCGCATGGCCGGCGCGGCCGGTTGACGGCGCCGCGCCGCGCCCGTTCGTGCGCATCGATCCGGCCCCGCTAGAGGCGCCGGGCGCTAAACGGGTAAACTGCCCGGATGCAACGAATCACCACCACCGGGCGCGTCAACCTCAGTCACCTGTTCTGGCTGCGCAATCTTGCGATCATCGGCCAGCTCGTGACGATCGGCGTCGTGCAGACCTATTTTGGCGTGCATCTGCCGTTGCCGGCGATGCTGATGGTCATCGCGCTCGAAATCGTTTTCAACGCGTTGACCTGGGTGCGCGTGCTGCGCGCGCGGCCCGAGACCAATTTCGAGTTGCTCGGCCAGCTGTGGGTCGACCTCGGTGCGCTGTCCGCGCTGCTGTTCCTGTCGGGCGGCACGACCAATCCGTTCGTGTCGCTGTACCTGCCGTCGCTCGCGATCGCGGCGGCCGTGCTGCCGTGGCACCTGATGATCTGGCTCGCGGCGTTCGCGGTCGCGTGCTACGCGGCGCTCGGCTTCGACTCGGTGCCGCTCAACATGGACAATCCCGCGAACCTGTTCGATTACTACCGTACCGGCATGTGGGCGAACTTCATGGTCAGCGTCGGGCTGATCGCGTGGTTCGTCGCGCGCATGTCGAACGCGCTGCGCCAGCGCGACGCGGCGCTCGGCGAGGCGCAGCAGCATCTGCTGCGCGACGAGCGGGCCGTCGCGCTCGGCGTGCAGGCCGCCACCGTCGCGCATGAAATGGGCACGCCGCTGTCGACGATCGCGATGCTCGCCGAGGAGTTGCGCGACGCGGCGCGCGCCGATCCGGGGCTCGCACGCTACGAGGCCGACCTGAAGGTGCTCGAGGAACAGATGTCGCTGTGCACGTCGGCGCTCGCGCGCCTGCGCAGCCGCGCGAGCGCGCCGGCGAGCCGCCAGCCGGTGGACGACTGGCTCGACACGTTCGTCGAGCACTGGCGTCTGCGGCATCCGCACGTGCAGTTCGAACTGCTCGGCGCGCGCCCGGCGGGCGTCGCGCTCGACGATACGGTCGCGGCCGGCCAGATCCTGACGATCCTGCTCGACAACGCCGCGCGCGCGAGCCCGCAGCGCGTGACGCTCGCTGCGAAGGTCGCGCATGGCGGCACGGCCGACGAAATCGAATTCGAGGTATGCGACGACGGGCCCGGTATTCCGGCCGCGCTGCGCGAATCGCTCGGCGCGATGCCGGTCGACAGTACGCAGGGCGGGCACGGCGTCGGCCTGTATCTGGCGTTTAGCGCGGCCGCGCGGCTCGGCGGCGAGATCGAACTGTCCGATGTCGTGCCGCGCGCGGCGGGCGGCAACGGGCGGGCCGGCGGTGCGGCGAATGGCCACGCGGCGGCCGCATCGGGACAACGCGCGGGCTCGCGCACGGGCGCACATGCAGCCGACCGGCCAGCCGGCACGCCGGACGGCCGCCCGGCTGGCGCGCCGGCCGGGCGCGGCACGCGGGCCGTGCTGCGCCTGCCGGTCGTGCGCGTCGCGCTGCCGGCGGCCTCAACCAACACGTAGACGGAGAAACCACATGAGTGAGAACAATTTCCTGGTGATCGACGACAACGAGGTGTTCGCGGGCACGCTCGCGCGCGGCCTCGAGCGCCGCGGTTACGCTGTCCAGCAGGCGCATGACAAGGAGGCGGCGCTGCGGCTCGCCGCGGGCGGCAAGTTCCAGTTCATCACCGTCGACCTGCATCTCGGCGAGGATTCGGGACTGAGCCTGATCGCGCCGTTGTGCGACCTGCAGCCCGACGCGCGCATTCTCGTGCTGACCGGCTATGCGAGCATCGCGACCGCCGTGCAGGCCGTGAAGGAAGGTGCCGACAACTACCTCGCGAAGCCGGCGAACGTCGAGTCGATCCTGGCCGCGCTGCAGACCAACGCGACCGAAGTGCAGGCCGACGAAGCGCTGGAGAACCCGGTCGTGCTGTCGGTGGACCGGCTTGAATGGGAGCACATCCAGCGCGTGCTGGCCGAGAACAACAACAACATTTCGGCGACCGCGCGTGCGCTGAACATGCACCGCCGCACGCTGCAGCGCAAGCTCGCGAAGAAGCCGGTGCGCCAGTAAGCGGCGCACCAACGAAAACGGGCGGCCCGCCAGGCCGCCCGTTTCGCATTCGCCGCCGCGCGCGTTACAGCACGTAGCGCGACAGGTCTTCGTCCTGCGACACTTCGCCGAGTGCGCGGTCGACATACTTCGCGTCGATCGTCACGCGCTCGCCGGCGTGGTTGCCCGCCGAGAACGACACTTCCTCGAGCAGTTTCTCGATCACCGTGTACAGCCGGCGCGCGCCGATGTTCTCGGTTTTCTCGTTGACCGCGAACGCGATCTCGGCGAGGCGCCGGATACCGTCGTCGGCGAATTCGAGCTGTACGTCTTCGGTCGCGAGCAGCGCCTGGTACTGCTTGACGAGGCTCGCGTCGGTCGCGACGAGGATCGCTTCGAAGTCGTTCACCGACAGCGAATCGAGTTCGACGCGGATCGGGAAGCGGCCCTGCAGTTCCGGAATCAGGTCGCTCGGCTTCGCGAGGTGGAACGCGCCGCTCGCGATGAACAGGATGTGATCGGTCTTCACCATCCCGTACTTCGTGTTGACCGTCGTGCCTTCGACGAGCGGCAGCAGGTCGCGCTGCACGCCCTGGCGCGACACTTCGCCGCCGCTGCCTTCGTTGTTGCGCGACGTGATCTTGTCGATCTCGTCGAGGAACACGATGCCGTTCTGCTCGACGTTCTGCACGGCCTTCGTCTTCACTTCCTCTTCGTTCAGCATCTTCGCCGCTTCTTCGTCGGTCAGCAGCTTCAGCGCTTCCTTGATTTTCACCTTGCGGCGCTGCTTCTTGCCGCTGCCGAGGTTCGAGAACATCGAGCGGATCTGCTCGGTCATCTCTTCCATCCCGGGCGGCGCCATGATGTCCATGCCGACCGACGGCTGCTCGAGGTCGAGCTCGACTTCCTTGTCGTCGAGCTGGCCTTCGCGCAGGCGCTTGCGGAACGTCTGACGGGTTGCGTTGTTGTCGTCGTTCGCGTGCTCGGCATTGCCGCCGAAGCCGACCGCGCGCGGTTGCGGCAGCAGGATGTCGAGGATGCGGTCTTCAGCCTGGTCGGTCGCCTTGCTGCGCACCTTGCGCATTTCGGATTCGCGCGTCTGCTTGACCGAGATCTCGATCAGGTCGCGCACGATGCTGTCGACATCGCGGCCGACGTAGCCGACTTCGGTGAACTTGGTCGCTTCGATCTTGATGAACGGCGCGTCGGCGAGCTTCGCGAGGCGGCGCGCGATTTCGGTCTTGCCGACGCCCGTCGGCCCGATCATCAGAATGTTCTTCGGCGTGATTTCCTGGCGCAGCGGCTCGGCGACCTGCTGGCGGCGCCAGCGGTTGCGCAGCGCGACGGCGACGGCCTTCTTCGCCTTCGCCTGGCCGATGATGTGCTTGTCGAGTTCCGAGACGATCTCGGCAGGGGTCATGGTGCTCATGGGGCTGTCCTTACTCGATCGTTTCGATGATGCGGTTGTGGTTCGTGTAGATGCACATGTCGCCGGCGATCCCGAGCGACTTCTCGACGATCTCGCGCGGCGACAGCTCGGTGTTCTCGACGAGCGCGCGGGCCGCGGCCTGCGCGTACGCACCGCCCGAGCCAATCGCGCAGATCCCGCCTTCCGGGTCGAGCACGTCGCCATTGCCGGTGATCACGAGCGTGGTGGTCGCATCGGCCGTGATCAGCATCGCCTCGAGGCGGCGCAGCATCCGGTCGGTGCGCCAGTCCTTCGCGAGCTCGACGGCCGCGCGGGTCAGGTTGCCTTGGTGCTTCTCGAGCTTCGCCTCGAAGCGGTCGAGCAGCGAGAACGCATCGGCGGTGCCGCCCGCGAATCCGACCAGTACCTGGTTGTTGTAGATCCGCCGCACTTTCCGCGCGCCACCCTTCATGACGATGTTGCCGAGGGTTACCTGGCCGTCGCCGCCGAGCGCGACCTTGTCGCCGCGCCGGACCGAAACGATGGTCGTGCCGTGAAATTGCTCCATCTGCGTTCCTTGAGAAAAACGGGGAAGAGTCGGGCGGCGCGATGCGCCGCCGCGTGAATCCGCAGTGCGCCGGGGAGCGGCCCGGCGCGCGTCCGTTTCATTTTAGGGCGGGCGCCGGGATATCAAGAGGGGAAGGCAAATCGGCCGGCGGCCGGGAATCGGTGCCGGAAAAACAAAAAGCGCGCGGCAGGCCGCGCGCTTTCGGGAAGCAGCGTGTTTGAGCGGAATGCCGCCCGATCAGTCGCCGAACAGCTTCTGGCGCAGCTCGCGGCGCTCCTGCGCCTCGAGCGACAGCGTGGCGGTCGGACGCGCGAGCAGGCGCGGAATGCCGATCGGCTCGCCGGTTTCCTCACACCAGCCGTAATCGCCGGAATCGATGCGGGCGAGCGACTGCTGAACCTTCTTGAGGAGCTTGCGTTCGCGGTCGCGCGTACGCAGCTCGAGCGCGTGCTCTTCCTCGATCGTCGCGCGGTCGGCGGGATCGGGGACGATCACCGTCTCGCGCAGGTTCTCGGTCGTCTGGCCTGCATTCTTGAGGATGTCCGCCTGCAACTGTTCGAGCCGATTTTTGAAGAAGGCGAGCTGATCCTCATTCATGTAATCCTTGTCGCTCATCTTCAGGATTTCGGCTTCGGTCAAGAGTTTCTTCGTCATCTGCTTGCTTCTTCAATGTGCGGCAAATCGAGAGATATTGCCTGCACTTTGGGATTACCCGCAACCGCGTTTGCATTCATTTGCGATTTGCCGCCGCGGGGCCGAAAGCCTCTGGAAACCGGTTCTCAAATACCAGGATAGGCCTGGCGCGGAGTTGTGCGCGCTGCGAACCGGTGTGCTGCGCGGCACATCGCATCGGCCGCGGCCGGGAGGCGGATGGGCGATCCGGCGCGGTTGCGATGCCCGGAAAACTGGTTCAGCAAGAACCGGGCCTGTTTGTTGCCGTACTCCAGCGGGCACGTATTGTAACTGAATCGCAAGCGGGCGCCGTATCGGGTCGATCCCCGTCGGCTGCGCCAATATCTAGAAAATATAACGCGCAAATCGCGAAAAAGCGATGACGGCGAAACCCTGCCCGAAAAAGGCGCCGCGCGGCGGCCGCCACCGCCCGGGCTGGCGGCCGGGCGGCGGGGCGCGGCGGGCGCCCGCGCGGGTCAGGCGAGGCAGGCGTCGAGGCCGTCGGTGATCAGGTCCTGCGGCAGGTCGACGCCGATGAACACCATCTTGTTGGTCTTCTTCTCGACCGGCAGCCACTTCGCCGCGAGGTCGCTGCCCATCATCTGGTGCACGCCCTGGAACACGACCTTGCGGTCGACGCCCTTCATGTACAGCACGCCCTTGTAGCGCAGCATCCGCTCGCCGTAGATCTGCAGGATGCCGCCGAGGAAGTCTTCCAGCTTGTTCGGGTCGAACGGGCGGTCGTTGCGGTACACGAACGACTTGATCTTGTCGTCGTGGTGCGCGTGGTGGTGGTGATGATGGTGGCCATGGTCGTGATCGTGCGCGCATTGACCGTGATCGTGGTCGCAATTCGCGTGATCGTGATCATGGCCGTGATCGTGGTGAGCGTGCGCGTGATCGTCCTCGGCGAGGAAATCGGGATCGATCTCGAGCTTCGCGTTCAGGTTGAAGCCGCGCAGGTCGAAGATTTCCTTGATGTCCGCTTCGCCGAAATTCACGACCTTGATCGCGGCCTTCGGGTTCATGTGCATCAGGCGGTGCTTGAGGCCCGCGACAGTCTGGTCGTCGACGAGGTCCGACTTCGTGATGAACAGGCGGTCGGCGAAACCGACCTGGCGCTGCACCACCTCGTGTTCGTCTAGCTGTGCGTTCGCGTGCTTCGCGTCGACCAGCGTGATGACCGCGTCGAGCAGGAAATCGTCGGCGATTTCGCTGTCGATGAAGAACGTCTGGGCGACGGGGCCCGGGTTCGCGAGGCCGGTCGTCTCGATCACGATGCGGTCGAAATCGAGCTTGCCTTCGCGCTTCTTCGCGGCGAGATCGCCGAGCGTGCGCGCGAGGTCGCCGCGGATCGTGCAGCAGATGCAGCCGTTGCTCATCTGGATGATCTGCTCGTTCGAATCCTGGATGAGGATTTCGTTGTCGATGTTCTCTTCGCCGAACTCGTTCTCGATCACGGCGATCTTCATGCCGTGCTGTTCGTTCAGGATGCGCTTGAGCAGCGTCGTCTTGCCGCTGCCGAGGAAGCCGGTGAGGATGGTGACGGGAGTGGCCATGTCAATCGCCTGTTGTTCGTGAATCGGGGTCAAAACCAGGATGTGCGTCGCGCCCTCGCGCTGCGAGCCGGGGCGCACAACCAACAATTGAAACATACCTGTCAAGTTCCCGCCCGTCGTCCGGACGACAGGCGGCAACGCAGCGCCGCCAATGGGACGGGCGCGGTTGTCCGCGCTAGATCGGGGCGATCAGACGATTTGCAACAGCAGGCCCTTCAGATATTCGCCTTCCGGGAACGCGGCGAGCAGCGGATGATCGACGCCCGCACCGAGCCGTTTCAGGATGCGCGCGTCGACCTTCGCGTCGGCGGCCGCGCCCGCGACGATCTTCTGGAACAGGTCCATGTCGATCGCGCCCGAGCACGAGTACGTGAACAGCAGGCCGCCCGGACGCAGCAGCTTGAAGCCGCTCAGGTTGATGTCCTTGTACGCGCGCGCCGCGCGATCGACGCTGTCGCGCGTCGGCGCGAACTTCGGCGGATCGAGCACGATCAGGTCGAAACGCTCGCCTTCGTCGACGAGGCGGCGCAGCGTCTTGAACGCATCGGCGTCGAGCCAGGTCGCGTGTTCGGCGTCGAAGCCGTTGGCGACGACGTTCTGCTGCGCGAGCGCGAGCGCATCGCCCGACGAATCGATCGATACGACGCGTTTCGCGCCGCCCTTGAGCGCCGCGAGCGAGAAGCCGCCCGTGTAGCAGAAGCAGTTCAGCACGTCGCGGTCGGCCGCGTACTGCGCGACGAGCGCGCGGTTGTCGCGCTGGTCGACGTAGAAGCCCGTCTTGTGGCCGTTCGGCACGTCGACGTGATAGCGCACGCCGTTTTCATTCGCGATCAGCGTGGCGGGCGGCGCGTCGCCGGCCAGTACGCCGGTCGTCTGTTCCAGCCCTTCCTTGTCGCGGATCGACACGTCCGAGCGCTCGTACACGTTCGGGCAGCCGGTCGCGCCGGTGAGCGCCGCGACGATCGCGTCCTTCCACGCTTCGACGCCCGCGGCCATGAACTGGCAGACGAGCTGGCCGCGCGGCGCGGCGCCGGCTTCGGCGGTATCCGCGACGTAGTAGTCGACGACCAGCCCCGGCAGCCCGTCGGCTTCGCCGAACACGAGCCGCACCGCGCCCGTGCCCGACACCATCGTCGTGCGGTGCGCGACCGCGCGCTGCACGCGGCGCTTGAAGAACGCGTGATCGATCGGCTCGTGCTCGTCGAAGCTCCACACCCGCACGCGGATCTGCGACTGCGGGCTGTACGCGCCGCGCGCGAGGAAGCGGCCGTCGTGCGCGCGCACGAGCACGGTCGCGCCGGGCGCGGGTTTGCCGTCGACGCGGTCGATCGCATTGGCGTAGATCCACGGATGGCGGCGCAGCAGCGATTTTTCCTTGGACGGCTTGAGGGTGACGGTTTGCATGATGAGATCGAAATGGGCCGCGCGCGACGCCGGCCGGTGCCGGCCGCCGCGCGCGGCGGGTAACACGGGGCGCGCGTCAGTCGCGCTTCTTCGCGCGCGGATGCGCGCTGTCGTAAATCTTCGCGAGATGCTGGAAGTCGAGCGACGTATAGATCTGCGTCGCCGCGACGCTCGCGTGTCCGAGCAGTTCCTGCACCGCGCGCAGGTCGCCGCTCGACTGCAGCACGTGCGTCGCGAACGAGTGGCGCAGCACGTGCGGGTGGACGTTGGCGGGAATGCCGGCGGCGAGCGCCGCGCGCTTCACGCGCTCGCGCACGACGCCCGGCGACATCCGGTTGCCGCGCACCGACACGAACAGCGGATGCGGATCGTGCTTCACGAATTCGTCGCGCACCGCGAGCCACGCGTTCAGCGCGTCGATCGCCTTGCGGCCGACCGGCACCTTGCGCTCCTTGTTGCCCTTGCCGCGCACGGTGACCTCGGCTTCGGCGAGGTCGAGCCAGCCGGCCGAGCGGTAGCCGTCGGCCTGCGTGTACCGGACGTCGAGCCCGACCAGCTCGGCGAGGCGCAGCCCCGACGAATAGAACAGCTCGAGGATCGCGTGATCGCGGATGCCTTCGGTCGTGTCGGGCAGCGGCGTATCCATGAGCGTGACCGCATCGTCGACCGACAGCGCCTTGGGCAGCGATTTCTCGCGTTTGGGCGCGCGGACCCCGGCGACGGGGTTCGCGGGCATCTCGACGCGCTGCGCGAACCAGCGATAGAACGCACGCCATGCGGAAAGCCGGTGCGAGATCGAGCGCGCGGACAACCCGGCCGCGTGCCCGCGCACGACCGCGCCGCGCATGTCGGCGGCGGTCAATGCGTCGAGCGGCCGGCCGGCCGCGAGCTTCTTCAGTTCGTCGAGTTCGTGCGTGTACGCGCGCAGCGTATGTTCCGACAACTGCCTGACATGCTTCAGGTTCGACAGGTAGGCGGCGATCGGATCGTCGGTCATCGCGTGCGGCGGATCAGTGCGGCAGCAGGCGCGTGAGCGCGGCGCTCGCGAGCGTCGCGATCTGCGCGAGGAAGTCGGTCGCCATCCCGTCGTGGAAGCGGCGCGGATCGGGCGAGCCGAGCACGAGCAGGCCGAACGCGGGCGCGTCGTTGCCGGCGAGCGGCGCGCGCAGCGCGAGCAGCGCGACCGATGCGGCCGCACCGTCGCCGGCCGGCGCGGCTTCGGCGCCTTCCGCCGCGCTCGCGGCCGGGGCGGCGAGCGCGGGGGCGAGCCACTGGGCGGCCTCGAAGCCCGTGTTCGCGCCGCAGTACGGCGTCGACAGGCCGTTCGTGAACAGGCGCACTTCCTCGCCGACCTGGCGGGCGAAATCGGCTTGCGCGTAGGTGTCGGCGACGTCCCACACGCGCAGCGCCGTCTGCGGCACGTCGAACACGTCGGCGATGCCGTCGGCGATCGTGCGCGGCAGCGCGTACGGATCGCGTTCCGCGATCACGCGCGCGGTCCAGCGGCTGAACTTCGCGGACAGGCTGTCGTTCTCGTGGCCGTAGCGCACGAGTTCGGCGAGCCGGCGCTCGAGATGCTTGTTCTTGTCGCGCAGCATCTCCATCTGCCGCTCCTGCAGCGAGATCGCGGCCTTGCCGTGCGGGTTCGCGAGACGGATCGTCGCGAGCAGCTCGGCGTGCTGCGCGAAGAATTCGGGATTGGCGAGCAGGTAGTCGGCGACTTCGCGATCGTTCATGTGGCTGGCGCGTTCAGTTATCAAGGACGTTGCAGGGTCAGGCGTTCAGGTCGATCTCGCCTTCGAACACGGTCGTGGCGGGGCCGGCCATCATCAGCGCGGCGGCTTCGTCGCGCGCGCCGTCCCAGCCGATCGTCAGCGTGCCGCCGTGGGTGTGCACGGTCACGGGCGAATCGAGCAGGCCGCGCCGGATGCCGGCCGCGACCGCCGCGCATGCGCCGGTGCCGCACGCGAGCGTCTCGCCCGCGCCGCGTTCGTACACGCGCAGCTTCACCTCGTGGCGCGACACGATCTGCATGAAGCCGGCGTTCACGCGCTGCGGGAAGCGCGCATGGCGCTCGATCAGCGGGCCTTCTTCCAGCACCGGATACGCCTCGACATCGTCGACGACCTGCACCGCGTGCGGGTTGCCCATCGACACCGTCGAGATCCAGCGCGTCGCGCCGCCGACGTCGAGCGGCCACAGCGTGTCGTTGCCTTCCTTGCGGCCGTCGAGGCCCGTCGCGCCTGGACCGGCCGTATCGAACGGCACCTGTGCCGGCGCGAACACGGGCGCGCCCATGTCGACGACGACTTCGCCGTTGTCCTGCAGCGTCAGCGTAATCAGGCCCTTCATGACCTGCACGCGCACGCTGCGCTTGTCGGTCAGGCCGCGGTCGCTGACGAACTTCACGAAACAGCGCGCGCCGTTGCCGCAGTGTTCGACCTCGCCGCCGTCGCAATTGAAGATCCGGTACTTGAAATCCGCGCCGTCGACGGTCGGCTTCTCGACCAGCAGCAACTGGTCGGCGCCGATGCCGAAGTGGCGGTTGGCGAGCGCGCGCACCTGCGCGTCGGTGAGCGGCGGCAGCGCGCGCGAGTAACCGTCGAGCACGACGAAGTCGTTGCCCGCGCCGTGCATCTTGGTGAACGAGAGTTTCACTGGGTCCGGAATTCCATGGCGAACAAGGCGGTCGGCACGACACGGACGGCCGCCGGCCATGCCGGGCGGCCTCGTTCGTCGTGCTGATCTCAACCGCAAATGATACATGCAGCCGACGGGGGCGTCCCGCGCGGGCGGGGCCGCGCGTCTGTCGTGCAGATGGGAAGGGGCGCTATTTGCCGATCGGCCGACTGGACATGGCGTTGCGGCTCGAGGCGTGGCTCGGCGAGGAAAACGGGGGAAAGGCCGATCTGTGGCTCGCGCAGCAGTCGGCCTACGATCTCGGGCAGGCGCGCGCGAAGGGTGCGCCGAAGGTGGCGAGGGCGCAGGCGCGCGCATGACGGCGCACCCGCGAACGTCGCGGCAGGGTCAGTACAGGCTCGGCTCGCCGGGCGGGCGCGTCTTGAAGCGCTTGTGCACCCAGTAGTACTGCTCGGGCATCAGCGGAATCTGTTCCTCGAGGAATGCGTTCATCCGCCGCGCGTCGAGATCGTCGTCGCCGGTCGGGTAGTGATCCCACGGCTTGAATACCTTCAGACGGTAGCCCTTGTAGTTCGGCAGCACCTCGCCGATGAACGGCACGACCTGCGCGCGGCCCGTCTTCGCGAGCCGGCCGACGGCCGTCAGCGTGCAGGCCGGCACGCCGAAGAACGGGACGAACGTCGAGTTGCGCAGCCCGTAGTCCATGTCCGCGCCGAGCATCACCGGCTTGCGGTCGCGCAGCCAGCGCAGCACGACGCGCGCGCTGTCCGCGCGGCCGACCATCTCGGCGTCGAAGCGCCCGCGCGCCTTCTTCGCCTCTTCCTCGAGCACCGCGTTCGAGAACGGCTGGTAAAGCGATCCGCAGCGGCGGTGCAGCGACCGGTTCAGCCAGATCGAACCGGCCTCGATGCCGACGAAGTGCAGGCCGAGGAACAGCGTCGGCGGCAGGTCGGGATCGTCGAGATCGACCGCGCTGTCGACCTGGATCAGCTTCGCGAGCTTCTTCTCCGAGCCGAACCACTGGACGCTGCGCTCGACGTAGCTGCGGATCGCATGACGGAAATGCTGGCCGGCCACTTCCTCGCGCCGTTCGTCGCTCCAGTCGGGGAAGCAGAGTTTCAGATTCGTATGTACGATGCGCTTTCGCCGGCTGGGGATCTGATACAGCAGCCAGCCGAGGCCATCGCCGAACCGTGCGGTCAGACCGTACGGCAGCAGGGCGAGCAGCTTCAGCAAGCCGATGGCGAGGTGCGTGCCGAGGCGGCCTAGCATGCGGAATCTCCGTGGGGCCGGCTGGCCGGCACGTTGCGAACAGGGTGGTAAGACAGCGGAAGATGCAGCACGGGCGGCGCTCTGTGACAATTCAGGAAAGCCGCTATAATACGGGCTTCGCCGAGTTAACTGACAACTTGCGGGGCGAAGCCGGCTGGCGCGACACACGCTGCCCGGTCCTGGTAATCCGCTAAAGCGTCGCCGCTTCAGGCCCAACGAAGCTGGCTACGTGAAACCAACCGTAACCACACAGGAGCCTGAAAAAGTGGCAAACGATTATCTCTTCACGTCCGAATCCGTCTCCGAAGGCCATCCGGACAAGGTCGCGGACCAAATCTCGGACGCGATTCTCGACGCCATCCTCGAGCAGGACAAATACTCCCGCGTTGCGGCCGAAACGCTGTGCAACACGGGTCTCGTCGTGCTGGCTGGTGAAATCACCACGACGGCCAACATCGATTACATCCAGATCGCGCGCGATACGATCAAGCGCATCGGCTACGACAACACCGACTACGGCATCGACTACAAGGGTTGCGCGGTGCTCGTCGCGTACGACAAGCAGTCGCCGGACATCGCGCAGGGCGTCGATCGCGCACACGACGACAACCTCGATCAGGGCGCGGGCGACCAGGGCCTGATGTTCGGCTATGCGTGCGACGAAACGCCGGAACTGATGCCGCTGCCGATCTACCTGTCGCACCGGCTCGTCGAGCGCCAGGCCAGCCTGCGCCGCGACGGTCGCCTGCAATGGCTGCGTCCGGACGCGAAGTCGCAGGTCACCGTCCGCTACGTCGACGGCAAGCCTGATTCGATCGACACCGTCGTGCTGTCGACGCAGCATGCGCCGGACATCGAGCTGCCGGCGCTGCGCGAAGCGGTGATCGAGGAAATCATCAAGCCGACGCTGCCGGCCGACCTGATCAAGGGCGACATCAAGTTCCTCGTGAACCCGACCGGCCGGTTCGTGATCGGTGGCCCGCAAGGCGATTGCGGCCTGACCGGCCGCAAGATCATCGTCGATACCTACGGCGGTGCCGCACCGCACGGCGGCGGCGCGTTCTCGGGCAAGGATCCGTCGAAGGTCGACCGTTCGGCTGCGTATGCGGGCCGCTACGTCGCGAAGAACATCGTCGCGGCCGGCCTCGCGTCGCGCGCGCTGATCCAGGTGTCGTACGCGATCGGCGTGGCCGAGCCGACCTCGGTGATGGTCAACACGTTCGGCACGGGCCGCGTGTCGGATGCGGTGATCACGAAGCTCGTGCGTGAGCATTTCGATCTGCGTCCGAAGGGCATCATCAAGATGCTCGACCTGCTGCGCCCGATCTACGAGAAGACGGCAGCTTACGGCCACTTCGGCCGCGAAGAGCCGGAATTCTCGTGGGAAGCGACCGACAAGGCGCTCGTGCTGGCCGAAGCGGCCGGCGTGGAGCCGACGGCACGCGTCGCGTAAGCGTCGTCCGCCTGAAACGAAAAACCCCGGCATGCCGGGGTTTTTTTGCGTGTGGAGCGCCGGCGAAATGACGGCGATCGTGGCGGGCCTGCCCGCCGGCGCGGTTTCAGCGTGCGCTGAACCCGAACCACCCATTGCTGGCCGCGAGGCGGCGCGGGCGGTTGATGCGGCGCTGCGGGCCGAGCGTGCGGCGCAGCGCGAGCGCGCGCAGCGACGACGGCTTCTGCAGCAGCGAACGCAGGCCGGCGCGGCGTGCGAACGCCTGCGCGCTCATCATCGAGAAGAATGCGTGGAACCACGCGCGGATGCCGTCCAGCCGGCTGTGCGCGTGCGTGTGCCTGGCGAGCGCCTGCGTGCGGGCGCGGTGATGGCGCAGCGAGCGGGCGGGAGCGGACGGCACGACGCGCTTCGCAGCGCGGTTGAAACGGGAAGTCAGACGGAATGGCATGTGAACGATGCTTCGCTTGTATGGGTGGCGCCCTGCAGAGCGCACTGGTATGAACGGCCTCGGATGACGCAACGGATCTTATCGAAACCCGTTGCGCGCCGCGCCCGCCAGAATTGACAGGCCGCGTCAGGCTACAGGGGATTCGTGACGCGCAAAAGTCGCGATAAACCCTTGTGCCGCAACGCGTGTGCCGCATACCGCCTGTCGCTGAGGCAGGCGCCGCGCCGCACAGTTCCCTTGCGCTGGATCAAATCCGCGATTGGCATGCCCCTGCGCACGACAATGGCGCTGTTCGTGGTATCCGGCGCCGATTTACAATCGTCACATTCACACAATAAACGTCTGGCATCCCATGTCGTCTCCATTGCAGTCGGAATCGATCCGCGCGCAAGTCGCGGAATTGCGCGAGCGCGGCTTCGTCGTCGCGCGCGGCCTCGTCGGCGAAGCGCAGTGCGCGGCGCTCAGGCAGATCGCGGAGCGCCAGTTGCGGGAGGCCGCCGAGCCGATCGAGTTCGAGGCCGACCTGCGCTATCCGGGCGCGCCCGAGTCGAAGCATGCGCCGGGCGGGCATACGGTGCGACGGCTGCTCGATGCGTATTCGCGCGATCCGGCGTTCGCCGCGCGCGCGATCGCGCCCGAGATCGGCGCATGGATGCGCGAGTATTTCGGTGAAGAGCCGGTGCTGTCGCGCGCGCATCACAACTGCATGATGACGAAGCACCCGGCGTACGGCAGCCTGACCGGCTGGCATCGCGATTTCCGCTACTGGGCGTTCGAGCGCCCGGACATGGTCTCGGTGTGGCTTGCGCTCGGGCCGGAAACCAACGAGAACGGCGCGCTGTGGCTCGTGCCGGGTTCGCATACGGCCGAATTCGGGCCGGAAGCGTTCGACGACGCGAAGTTCTTCCGCAGCGATCTGCCGGAAAACCGCAGGATGATCGACGCGGCCACGTGCCCGTCGCTGCAGACGGGCGACGTCGTGTTCTTCCACAGCAACACGCTGCATTCGGCCGGGCAGAACCGTTCCGACCAGGTGAAGTTCTCGCTCGTGTACACGTATCACGGCGCGAGCAACCGGCCGCTGCCCGGCACACGCTCGGCGTCGAAGCCGGAAGTGCCGTTCTAGGTTCGGATCGGACGGGCGGCGACACCGCGGCGGTCACGCGATGCGGCGC
Organism: Burkholderia sp. AcTa6-5; assembly: GCF_017815075.1. Classification (NCBI taxonomy): domain Bacteria; kingdom Pseudomonadati; phylum Pseudomonadota; class Betaproteobacteria; order Burkholderiales; family Burkholderiaceae; genus Burkholderia; species Burkholderia sp. AcTa6-5. The sequence continues at coordinate 124,300 of NZ_JAGIQE010000012.1, forward strand.
ATCGCGGGCGTTTGAAGCAACGGGCGGCCTGGCCGCCCGTTTCGTTTGACGCGGCCCGAGCCGAGCGACGCGGGCCGTTCGTATGTCGCGCGGCGGCGCGCTCAGCGCTTGCCGCCCGGCATCGCGAGGCCGATCAGGCCGACGAACGACGCGACGGCGCCGCCGACGATCAGCAGGATCGTCTTCGTCGCCGGCGAGCCGGTGAAGAAGCGCGACACGTTGTCGTTGATCGAATGGAACGACTGGCCGCCGAAATACAGCAGCACGACGCCGCCGACGAGCAGTGCAACCGAGATGACCCGGGACATACCAACCTCGCTGAAACGGTGATTCGAGACGCCGCAGTGTAGGCGAGCGCCGCGGTCGCGTCCATCGTCGTGCCGCCGTGCACGATCCGGCCGCTTTCGCTACCATGGTCGTCGTATGACTTCTTCGCCGCCGTCGCGCCATGGGCGCGGCCGGCGCGCGTCCCTTCCCCCGATGTCCTGACGGAACAGACTCATGGCCTACGAAGCAGCTTCCGAACGTTATGCCGGCATGCAATACCGCACCTGCGGCAAATCCGGGCTCCAACTGCCCGCCCTGTCGCTCGGTCTGTGGCACAACTTCGGCGATTCGACGCCGATCTCGACGCAGCGCGAGATCCTGCGCACCGCGTTCGACCTCGGCATCAACCACTTCGACCTCGCGAACAACTACGGGCCGCCGTACGGGAGCGCCGAAACCAACTTTGGCCGACTGCTGAAGGAGGATTTCCGGCCGTATCGCGACGAGCTGCTGATCTCGACGAAGGCCGGCTGGGACATGTGGCCGGGGCCGTACGGCAGCGGCGGCGGATCGCGCAAATACGTGCTCGCGAGCCTCGACCAGAGCTTGCAGCGGATGGGGCTCGATTACGTCGACATTTTCTACTCGCACCGTTTCGACGCACATACGCCGCTCGAGGAAACCGCCGGCGCGCTCGCGTCGGCGGTGCAGCAGGGCAAGGCGCTCTACATCGGCATCTCGTCGTACTCAGCCGCGAAGACGCGCGAGATGGCCGCGCTGCTCGCGCAATACAAGGTGCCGCTGCTGATTCACCAGCCGTCGTACAACCTGCTGAACCGCTGGATCGAAGAGGATCTGCTCGGCACGCTCGACGACGTCGGCGCGGGCAGCATCGCGTTCACGCCGCTCGCGCAGGGTTTGCTCACGTCGAAGTACCTGAACGGCGTGCCGGCCGACGCGCGCGTGAACAAGCCGGGCGGCGGCTCGCTGAAGCAGGATCACCTGAGCGCGGACAACCTCGAGCATGTGCGCAAGCTCAACGCGATCGCCGAACGGCGCGGCCAGAGCCTTGCACAGATGGCGCTGGCGTGGGTGCTGCGTAACGGCCGCGTGACGTCCGCGCTGATCGGTGCGAGCCGGGCCGAGCAGGTGCGCGAGAACGTCGGTGCGTTGAAGAACCTCGAATTCTCCGCTGAGGAACTCGCGGAGATCGATCGTTACGCGACGGAAGGCGGCATCAATCTGTGGGAAAAGCCGTCCACGGATCAGGCGATCTGATCGAAAGTCGATACGGGATGCGAAACATCGCGTGCCGTATCGGTCACGCGCAGGCAGTCCGTCGCGTCGCTGCGGGGCAGCGACGCACGTCACGCGCCGATGGCGCTAGATCAGCGCAGGCAGGCCTTCAACGAGCAACACAGCGACGCCGACGCCGAGAATGACGCCGAGCACGCGCAGCAGGTTGTGACGGAATTGTGTGGCGCATGGCACCGCGCCGAGAAATAGCGCTCCGGCCAGCGCCATCGGAATCAACAGAATGAAGTCGCCGATCGTGAAATAGGTCGTCATGCGTGTCTCCAGTGTCGGCCGAAGTGGGCGCTTCAGTGCTTGCCTGGCGGCTCCATCCCTGCGGGATATCGGCCCGAAACGGCACGCGTGCGCTCACCCCGGTCCCATGCCGGGTGTTTCTAGTGGGTCCGGCCCGTCGTACGCGGGCCGGTCAATTCGAGTATAGGCAACCGGCGGCGTTTTTCGCTATCCGAACCATTAAAAATCAGCGGAAAGCCTCGGGAATCCCGCGGTTTTCGCGCAAACAAGACGAACGCCTTGCGCGTATCTTTCCCGTTCCTTTCGATTTTCGCGGAATCGTCGTATGTGTCCGATGCGGGCCGCCGCACCCGCGGGCGCGGCGGCCCGCCCGCTCACGCGCGGTCGGGTTGCGGGCGGCCGGCCGGCGCGCGAAACACGAGCGCGAGCCCCGCGATGATCGCGCCCATGCCGGCGAGCGCGAGCGGCTCGGGCCGGTTGCCGAGCCACACGGCGTCCATCAGCGTGGTGACGACGGGCACGAGATAGAACAGGCTCGTCACGTTGACGAGATCGCCGCGCTGCATCAACCGGTAGAACAGCAGTTGCGCGATCACCGAGATCACGATGCCGAGCCACAGCAGCGGCACGACGAACGCCCAGCTCATATCGAACGACACCGGCCGGAACGGCACGATCGCGACGCACAGCGCGAGGCCGATCGCATTCTGCAGCGGCAGCACGTCGGCGGGCGCCGCGCGGACGCGCTTTTGCAGCAGCGAGCCGACGGTCAGCGCGACGAGCGCCGTGAGCGCGCACGCGACGCCGGCAGCCGACAGGCCGCCCGTCCCGCCGCTCACGCCGCGGCCGACGACGAGCGCGAGGCCGGCGAGCGATAGCGCGAGTCCCGCGATGCGCACCGGTTGCCAGCGACGCTCGACGATCGCGAGCGTGAGGATCGGCTGCACGCCGAGGATCGTCGCGAGCACGCCGGGCGCGATGCCGCGCTCGAGCGCGAGCAGGTAGAAGATCGAATAGCCGCCCATCATCAGCAAGCCGGTCAGCGCGGCCATGCGCCGCTCGCCGCGCGGCGGCAGCCAGCGTTTGCGCATGAACGCCAGCGCGAGCAGCACGAGCGATGCGAGCGCGAAGCGGGCGGTGAGAAAGGCGAACGCGGACGCGTGACGCAGACCGAGTTCGGCGAAGATCGCGCCGCTGCTCCACAGCAGTACGAAGAGCGACGTCGCGCCATGCGCGGCGAGCGCGCGTTTGAACGAAACCATGTGAATCCACCTGTCGAACGGATCGAAACGTTCCATTCGCGCGCGCGGCAACACGTCGTGCGTCATGACGCACGTACCTGTGACCAACGGGGCGAATGGAAGACGAAAACGGATGCCGGCGAGTCAGCCGGCGCGTGCCGCCGAAGGGGGCGGCGCGGCGCAGACGAGCGGCGGTGCGACAGGGGGAGGAAGGACCGACGGATGCGCGCACGCCCGCGGCCGCGAGTCGAACTGCGGCCGGGATTTTGCGAGGGCGGACGTGAGCGGATGCATCGTGTCGGAGTGCGGTTGAACGCGAATGAAAGGTTAAGGTACCGCAAGGCAGCCATCGAACGCAACTGCTGTCGGCGGCTGCATATCGCGAGCGACATGTCGCGCCGATGCAGGCCGATGCCGGTGCGCGCGCAAGCGTTCGACGAACGGTGGATAGCGATCGGCATGCGATGCGCGCGACGTGATTCCGGTCGGCCGCGCGAAGTGTTCCGATGATTCCGCAGCGGCGAAGCGAAGCGGCACGCGCGTTGCGTCAACATGTGCGCGCGGCGGCGCCGGGCGGTTTCGGTGGGCAGTCACATTCGACAGGGTATGATGGGGGTAACCGGGCGGGCAAGTACGTGCCCGACGCAGTGGTTGATTGGAGACATTCGACGAATTCGCGGCACTTCGCCTGCTTCTTCTTCTTTTCGCGCTTCGATAAACCGTGAACAATGGGATCACGCGCAACGCTCCGCCGAGAGCGGCGCGGATCGTGCATTTGCCGGCTCGCCAGCGGGCCGGGTTTCAAGATTCAAGAGTGGGGAACCATCATGCATATCGGGTCGATCGTCTGCACTACCCATATCGCGGTGCCGAAGGGCGCGCGCGGCATCGTCCAGCGCATCCTGGGCGACATGGCCATGGTGACCTGGTACGCGGGCGTGCCGGGTGAGTCGAAAGAACTCAACACCGAGCCTTTCTTTCTCGAGGACCTGATCGACACCGGCGAATCCGTTCTGCCGGCCGGCGCGGCGCTTCACTAAGGCTCGTCTTTCGGTCCGGCTGGCTGCACAATGCGGGGCATGACAGACGCCACTTCCGCTCCCGCTTCCTCCGCCAGCCCGCCGTTCGCCGGCCTCACGCCCGAGTGCGTGCTCGACGCGCTCGACAGCGTGCTGATGCCGGCCGGCCTGCGCACCGACGGGCGCCTGCTCGCCCTCAACAGCTACGAAAACCGCGTCTACCAGGTCGGCATCGAAGACGGCCCGCCGGTCGTCGCGAAGTTCTATCGCCCGGCGCGCTGGTCCGACGACGCGATCCTCGAAGAGCATGCGTTCGTCGCCGAACTCGCCGCGCGCGAGATTCCGGCGGTGCCCGCGCGTGCCTTCGACGGCCGCACGCTGCACGCGTTCGACGGCTTCCGATTCTCGATCTTCGAGCGGCGCGGCGGCCGCGCACCCGATCTCGACCGCAGCGACACGCTCGAATGGCTCGGCCGCTTCATCGGCCGCATTCATGCGGTCGGCGCGACGCAGCCGTATGTCGCGCGTCCCGTGCTCGACATCGCCACGTTCGGCTACGAGCCGCGCGACTACCTGCTCGCGCACGATTTCATTCCGGATGACGTAAGACCGGCGTACGAGACCGCGGTCAAGCTCGCGCTCGAAGGCGTCGAGGCCGCGTTCGAGCGCGCCGGAGAGATCCGCCTGCTGCGCACGCACGGCGACTGTCATCCGAGCAACGTACTGTGGACCGATGCCGGCCCGCATTTCGTCGACTTCGACGACAGCCGGATGGCGCCGGCCGTGCAGGATCTGTGGCTGCTGCTGCCGGGCGATCGCGAAGGCGCATCGCGCGCGCTGGCCGACCTGCTCGCCGGCTACGAGGATTTCTGCGAATTCGAGCCGCGCGAGCTGCATCTGGTCGAAGCGCTGCGCACGCTGCGGCTGATCCACTATGCGGCGTGGCTCGCGCGGCGCTGGGACGATCCCGCGTTTCCGGCCGCCTTCCCGTGGTTCAACACGCATCGTTACTGGGAAGCGCGCGTGCTCGAACTGCGCGAGCAGATCGGCGCGATGCAGGAAGGGCCGCTCTGGCCCGTGTGACGTGTGGCGGCTGCATGCGCGGCATCCATGCCGCGCGGCAGCTTCGCCGGGGCCGCGGCGCGACGCGGCCCGCCCTCTCAGAACTTCAGCATCAGCTTGATCAGCGCGGCGAAGCGCTTGCCGTACGGCGGTGCGAGCAGGTTGCGCGCGTTCAGCCGCGCCTGCGTGAGCACCGGCTTCATCTTCGAGAACGTCACGAAGCCGTCGTAGCCGTGATACGCGCCCATGCCGCTCGCGCCGACGCCGCCGAACGGCAAGCTGCCGCACGCGATGTGCATCAGCGTTTCGTTGATCGACACGCCGCCCGAGACCGTTTCGCGCATCACGCGGTCGATCGTGCCGCCATCCTCGTCGAACAGGTATAGCGCGAGCGGACGCGGGCGCGCATTGACGTACGCGATCGCTTCGTCGAGCCGTTCGTACGGCACGAGCGGCAGCAGCGGCCCGAAGATTTCCTCCTGCATCAGTGGCGACGCGGCCGGCACCTGCGTGACCGCGCACGGCACGAAGCGGCGCGACACCGGATCGGACTGCGCGTCGGACAGCGGATGCAGCTGCGCGCCGGCGGCCTGCGCATCGCTTGCCAGTTGCTGCAGACGTGCGTAGTGACGCGGCGACACGATCGTCGTGTAGTCGCCGTTGGTCGACAGGTCCGGATACAGCTTCGCGAAGCGGGCCCGCGCGCGTTCGATGAACGCGCCTTCCATGCCGCGCGGCAGCAGCACGTAGTCGGGCGCGATGCAGGTCTGGCCGGCGTTCAGCGTCTTGCCGGCGACGATCGCGTCGACGGCCGCGTCGAAGCGCGCATTCGGGCCGACGATCGCCGGCGACTTGCCGCCGAGTTCCAGCGTGACGGGCGTGAGGTTGTCGGCGGCCGCGCGCATCACGTGGCGGCCGACCTGCGTCGAGCCGGTGAACAGCAGATGGTCGAACGGCAGTGCGCTGAACGCGGCGCCGACTTCCGCGTCGCCGTTCACGACCGCGACGTGGTCGCGCGTGAAGGTCTTGCCGATCAGTTGCTCGAACAGCGCCGACGTGCGCGGCGTCAGTTCGGACATCTTGATGATCGCGCGGTTGCCGGCGGCGAGCGCGCAGATCAGCGGGCCCACGGCGAGCAGTACCGGGTAGTTCCACGGCACGACGATGCCGACCACGCCGAGCGGTTGCGGAATCACCTTCGCGCGCGCCGGGCGCAGCCACTTGTTCATCGGCTTGCGGATCGGCTTCATCCAGCGCTTGCCGTGCTTCAGCGCATCGTCGATCTCTTCCTTCGCCATCCAGATTTCCGACAGCAGCACTTCCTGCTTCGCGCGATGGCCGAAATCGGCGCTGATTGCGTCGGCGAGCGCATCCGCGTGATCGATCAGCATCGTGCGCAGCGCGCGCAGGTGCTGCGCGCGCGTGTCCCATGCCGGGTACGGTGCGCGCAGGTACGCCGCGCGCTGGTCGTGCAGCAGCGACGTCAGCGCATCGACCGACGGCAGTGCTTGCGGGGCCAGTTCGGGCAGGTCGTTCTTCATGTCGTCTCCTCCAGTTGGGCCTGGCTGATCGGCCGGCCGTCACGCCGCACGCGCACGCTCGGCGAGCGCGGCGACGCGGATCGGGTGATGCGTGTCGCCCGGCGCGGGGCCGGATGCGACGGGTGCTCGAAAACCGGTTTCAGTACGCGGCAAGCGTCGTATCCGCGCGACGGTGTCCGCGTCCGAACGTCGTGCCGCACGGCATGCGCATACGAGCCGATACGGTGACGCGCGGGCACGCGATGCCGTCTCGCGATCGTCTGCCGGTGTACCGCGGCGGCGCAGCGCGACAGATCCGCGGCGGTGGCTCGCCGCGGATCGTTCGGCGGCGGCGACACACCGTCCAAACGGTCGGCGACGACACGTGCCGTTCGATTTCCACCGACCGCGCGCATGGCGCCGTGCATCGTCGCGCGGGCCGTCGTTTGAAATGAAATGCGGACCGCGCGCGTGACCGCCGGATCACCCGGTCGGCACGCGGCCGGCAGGCGTTGGCGCTGCATCGTCGTTCCTCCCGTTTCGCGACGAATCGGCTTCTCGTGGCCGGTGCATCGCGCGACGCGACTCGATACATCTTAAATTTAGTTCACGCGGGCGTTTAGAGGAATCGCTCTTGAATCGGCGCGCCGCGCACGGGACGGCCATTCCTACAATGCCCCGAGGGTCTGTTTGCAGATGGAACACGCATGCGTTGCCATGAGAACGGCCGCTCGCGAGGCGCGCGACGCCGCGAATACTGACGTATTCGCAAGGAGTGCAACGCGGCGAGCGGCCGTTCTCATGGCAACCCCAAATTAAAAAATCATGTAACGGGAATGCCCGAAATCGCCCGTATGGCGGCGTCGCTCGTCGCTTGTTTGGCTCGGCCAAACGGCGCTCCTCGCTCCTTGCCCTACGGGCGATTTCGGGCATTCGCATGCGTGTTCCATCTGCAAACAGACCCTCCAGAGGAGACGCGGTCGCGCGGCGGTGCCGGGCGCCTTCCATGACACGACGGAGACGTGACATGCAATACGACTACATCATCGTCGGCGGCGGCTCGGGCGGCTCGAGCCTCGCCGGCCGTCTCGCCGATGCCTGCCCCGATGCGACGATCGCGCTGATCGAGGCCGGCTCGCATACGGAGCGCAACCTGCTCGTCAACATGCCGGTCGGCATCGCGGCGCTGGTGCCGTTCAAGCTCGGCACCAACTACGGCTACGAGACGGTGCCGCAGCCGGGCCTCGGCGGGCGGCGCGGTTATCAGCCGCGCGGGCGCGGGATGGGTGGCTCGAGCGCGATCAACGCGATGATCTACACGCGCGGCCACCCGACCGACTACGACGAGTGGGCGCAGCTCGGCGCGACGGGCTGGGGTTGGCAGGACGTGCTGCCGTATTTCCGCCGCGCGGAAGGCAACGAACGCGGCGCGGACGCATGGCACGGCGCGGACGGGCCGCTGTCGGTATCGGATCTGCGCTTTCGCAATCCGTTCTCCGAACGATTCATCCAGGCCGCGCACGCGGCCGGCTATCCGCTGAACGACGACTTCAACGGGGCGACGCAGGAAGGCGTCGGCTTCTATCAGGTCACGCATCGCGACGGCTCGCGCTGCAGCGTGGCGCGTGCGTACATTTACGGCCGCAACCGGCCGAACCTGCACGTGGTCCCCGATGCGACGGTGCTGCGCGTCGGCTTCGACGGCAAGCGCGCGGTCGGCGTCGTCGTGTCGCGCAACGGGCGGGTCGAGACGCTCGGCGCGCGCGCGGAAGTGGTCCTGTCGGCCGGCGCGTTCAATTCGCCGCAACTGCTGATGTGTTCGGGGATCGGCCCGGCCGATCAGTTGCGCCGGCACGGGATCGCGGTCGTGCAGGATGCGCCGGACGTCGGCGCGAACCTGATCGACCACATCGACTTCATCATCAACACCCGCGTGAATTCGTCGGAACTGGTCGGCGTGTGCGTGCGCGGGATCGCGAAGATGACGCCCGCGCTCGTGCGCTATTTCTCGAGCCGCACGGGGATGATGACGAGCAACGTCGCGGAGGCCGGCGGCTTCATCAAGAGCGATCCGTCGCTCGCGCGGCCCGACCTGCAACTGCATTTCTGCACGGCGCTCGTCGACGATCACAACCGCAAGATGCACTGGGGTTTCGGCTATTCGCTGCACGTGTGCGCGCTGCGGCCGTTCAGCCGCGGCATGGTCGCGCTCGCGAGCGGCGATGCGCGCGACGCGCCGCTGATCGATCCGCGCTTCTTCAGCGATTCACGCGACCTCGACCTGCTGGTGCGCGGTACGCACGCGATGCGCCGCATCCTGTCGCAGGCGCCGCTCGCGTCGCACGGCGGGCGCGAGCTGTACACGCGGCCGGACCAGAGCGAAGCGGAGCTGCGCGCGACGATCGTCGCGCATGCGGACACGATCTATCACCCGGTCGGCACCTGCCGGATGGGCTCGGATGTGCGCGCGGTCGTCGATCCGCAACTGCGCGTGCGCGGCGTCGACGGGCTGCGGGTGGTGGATGCGTCGGTGATGCCGACGCTGGTCGGCGGGAACACGAATGCGCCGTCGGTGATGATCGGCGAACGCGCGGCGGACTTCATCGTCGCCGCGCGCAAGGGCGGCGTCCCGCGCGGCGAGGCGGCTGCCGCGGTGCACGGCCGCTGAACGCGGCGCGCGCACGGCAGCAGCAGCCCATGCTCAGGCAAACGTATCGACGAGGCCGGCGCGGCTCGCGCGCGCGGCGACCGGTGCGGATTGCGCGGCGTCGACGGGTGCATCGACGGCTGATGGTCCGCCGTTCCCGCGTCGCGGCGACTGGCCGCCGGCGAAGGTCTGCTGCGGGTTTTGCTGCTGTTGCTGCGAAGCGAAGCCGCCGTCGCTGACGGTCGCGCTGCCGAGCCCGAGCCCGCCCGCTTCCATCGCTTCGCGCAGCTTCGGCAGCGCGGCTTCGACCGCGTCGCGCACCTGCGCGTGCTGCGACACGAACAGTGCGTGCGCATGGTTGTCCGCGACGCGCAGCACGACCTGCAGCGGCCCGAGATCGGGCGGGTTGAGCGTCAGCTCGGCGCTCTGCTGGTGCGCATTCGACAGGAACACCACCTTCTGGCTCAGCGCATCCGTCCAGTCGGCCGTGCCGACGTGCGGCGCGAGCACGTGCGCGTTGGCGGCGGCGATCGCGCCGGCTGCCGGCGACAGTTGCAGGTTCGCCTGCGCGGCGGCGGCAGCCGTTGCGCCGGCCGCGAGCGTCGCGCTGGCGGCCGGGTCCGTCGCGTTGCTGGCCGCCGCGAGCGCGTGCTGGACGCCGGACTGCGCGTTCGCGTCGGCCTGCAGTGTCTGCGCGGTGATCTGGGTCGGCGTCGGTTGCGTGGCGAGCGCGCCTTTCGCGTCGGCGAGCGTGCGGTCGAAGGTCGGCACTTTCGGCGTCAGCGGTGCGGCGGCGTTCGATGCGGTTGCGGCCGGCGTCGTCGGCGTGGCGGCGGCGGTCGCGCCGGTCGCCGGCATCGCGATCGCGCCCGCGCCGCCCGTCAGCTTGGCGAGCGCCGCTTGCAGCGCGTCGCGGCTCGATGCCGGGTCGGTCGGTTGGGCGGCCGCGTCCTGGGCTGCATGATCGGCGAGCGTCGCCGCGGCGTCCGGCTGGCCGGACACGGCCGTCTTTTGCGTCGTGGCCGCGGCGGCAACGGCCGCGGCGGTCGCCGCGTCGGCCGGCGTCGCGGTGTCCGGGCGCGCCTGCAATTGCGCCTGCACGGCCGCGGCGGCCGCAAGCGCGGCGGCGTCGGGGTTGACGGCGGCGTTCGCGGTCGTGTCGTCGGTCGCCTTGTCGTCATCCGTGCCGGACGGTTTCGCGCCGGCGGCCGGCTTCGACGCAGCCTGTTGGGTCGACGCGTCCGGCGTGCCGGCGTTGGCCGTATCGCCGCGCGTGGCGACGCTTTGCTTGAGCGTCTGCGCGAACGGCGCGGCGCTCGTGGCGGCCGACGCATCGTTGGCGGCGGACGAACCCGAGCCGCGGGCGGCCTTGAGTGCGGCGCCGGCGGTGTCGAGCAGCGCGCCGAGCAGGGGCAGGGGAGGCATGACGGTTCTCTCGTTCGAATGCGGTGGTCGGTTACGACGAACGGGCCGCGTCGGCCCGCATGCGCAGGATCTTCGCGGCGTGTTCGTCGGCGTCGCGCTGTTCGCGCCGGGCGTCGCGCTGTGCTTCCTGCGCGACGCCGCGCGCCTGCAGGATTTCATACGAGCCGACGGTACGTTTCTTCTGCTGCCAGTTCGGGCGCGCCTCGTCGATGCGGACGTCGGCCGCGGCGAGCACGCTGCGCTGCTGCGCGATCGCGGCATCGAGCGTGTCGATGAACGCCTGGAAATTGCGCCAGTTGCCGGCCGGCATCCCGCTTTGCGCGGATTGCGCGAAGCGCGCGTGATATTCGTCGCGATAGCGCAGCAGCGCGTCGAGCTGTTCGGCCGCCGCGGTGCGGTCGCGCTGCGCGGTGCCGAGCTGCTTTGCGGCCGAGTCGAGGTCGTCCTGCGCACGGTCGAGCAGCAACTGAAGGGGAAAGCCGTGGGCCATCGGGATCAGCCTCCGTAAGCGTCGAACAGCGCATCGAGCGCAGTGAGGCTCGATGCGAACGGCGCGCATTCGCGAAAGCCTTGCTGCAGGAACGCCTCGATGCGCGGGTAGAGCGCGATCGCGCGGTCGAGCTGCGCGTCGCGGCCGGGGGCGTACGCGCCGACCGCGATCAGGTCGCGGTTGCGCTGGTAGCGCGACAGCATCTGCTTGAACTGCCGCACGTGGTCGAGATGCGTTTCGTCGATCAGCGCGGTCATCGCGCGGCTGATCGACGCTTCGATGTCGATCGCGGGATAGTGGCCGGCCTCGGCGAGCGCGCGCGACAGCACGATGTGGCCGTCGAGGATCGCGCGCGCCGAATCGGCGATCGGGTCCTGCTGGTCGTCGCCTTCGGTCAGCACCGTGTAGAACGCGGTGATCGAGCCGCCGCCTTCGGGCCCGTTGCCGGTGCGCTCGACGAGCGCGGGCAGCTTCGCGAACACCGACGGCGGATACCCCTTGGTCGCGGGCGGCTCGCCGATCGCCAGCGCGATCTCGCGCTGCGCCATCGCGTAGCGCGTCAGCGAATCCATCAGCAGCAGCACGTGCTTGCCCTGGTCGCGGAAATACTCGGCGAGCGACGTCGCGTACGCGGCGCCCTGCATCCGCAGCAGCGGCGACACGTCGGCCGGCGCCGCGACGACGACCGAGCGCGCGAGCCCGTCCTCGCCGAGGATCTGTTCGATGAATTCCTTCACTTCGCGGCCGCGTTCGCCGATCAGCCCGATCACGATCACTTCCGCGCTCGTGTAGCGCGCCATCGTGCCGAGCAGCACCGACTTGCCGACGCCGGAGCCCGCGAACAGGCCCATCCGCTGGCCGCGGCCGACGGTGAGCAGCGCGTTGATCGCGCGCACGCCGACGTCGAGCACGTGGTGGATCGGTTCGCGATCGAGCGGGTTGATCGACGGCGCCGACAGCGGCGCATCGACTTTCGACGCGAGCGGGCCGAGGCCGTCGAGCGGGCGGCCCGACGCGTCGACGACGCGCCCGAGCATCTCCCAGCCGACCGGCAGCCGCTTCGCGCCCGCGAGCGGATCGGTGACGGGCGCGCTTTCGCGCGGCCACACGCGTGCGCCGGGCAAGACGCCTGCGACGTCGGTGGTCGGCATCAGGAACAGGCGGTCGCCGGCGAAGCCGACGACTTCCGCTTCCGCATGCGGCAGCGTGCTGCCGGGCGGCAGTTCGATCGTGCATTCTGCGCCGACCGACAGGCGCAGCCCGATCGCCTCGAGCACGAGGCCGGCCGCGCGCGTGAGGCGCCCGCACGGGCGCAGCGGCAGCGCGTGGTGGCTGCGCGCGGCGAGCCCGTTCAGGTGCGTGCGCCAGTGCGCGAGATGCGGGTTGTGCGGCGCGCGCGGGGCGGCGGCGGCGGCCGCGGACGCGGACGCGGGGTGCGGCGTGGCATCGTGCGCGGCCGCCGGCCCGAACGACGCGAGCGCGAGCTCGCGTTCGAGCGGCGTCATGCCGTCGTGCGCGAGCGCGTCGGGCGAGCGCGTCACCACGTGCTTACCTTGCCGATCGCGGCGGCGACGCGCTGCCAGCGCGTGGGCAGCGTCGCGTCGACCTCCCCGGTCGCGGCGTGCGCGCGGCAGCCGCCGCGCTCGATCGACGCGTCGGTGCGCACGTTCCAGCCGAGCGTGTCGAGATCGTCCTGCAGATACGCTTCGACGACGGGCAGGTCGGCCGGATTGACCGCGAGATGCGGCGCGCCGGACAGCGCGGGTTCGGCCGCGAGCACGTCGCGCACGGCGGCGACCAGTGCGGCCGGGTCGTGCTTCACGTGCTGGCGCACGACCTGCTGCGCGATGTCGAGCGCGAGCTGCGCGAGGTCGGACGCGAGATCGTGTTCGACGGTCGCCACGGCTTCGCGGAACGACGCGGCGAGCGCCGCGAGCTGCGCGGCCTGTTCGCGTGCGTCGGCCTGGCCGGCCTCGAAGCCCTGTTCGCGGCCCTGCTCGAAACCGGCCTGGTAGCCGCGCGCCTGGCCTTCGACGTGGCCGGCCGCATGGCCTTCGGCGTGCGCGGCGTCGCGCACGCGCTGCAATTCCTCGGCGAGCGCGGCCGCAGCGGCCGCCGCGTCGTCGGGCGGCGGCGGGGGCGGCGGCGGGTCGAACGACGCCATCTCCCACCGCTGGTATGCGGTGAGGGTGCCCACGCGATCGCTCGCCGAATCAGACATACGCGTCTTCCGCCTTGCCGCCGATCGCGATCGCGCCGCTCTCGGCCAGGTTGCGCACGATCTGCAGGATGCGGCGCTGCTGCGTCTCGACGTCGGACACGCGTACCGGGCCGCGTGCGTCGAGATCCTCGGCGAGCAGTTCGGCCGCGCGCTGCGACATGTTCGCGAGGAACTTCTGACGCAGCGCGGGCGGTGCGCCCTTCAACGCGATGATCAGCGTTTCCGACTCGACTTCCTTCAGGATCATCTGGATCGCGCGATCCTCGAGGTCGAGCAGGTTCTCGAACACGAACATCTGGTCGATGATCTTCTGCGCGAGATCGGCGTCGTACTGGCGCACGCTTTCGAGCACGCCTTCCTCGTGCACGCTGGTCATGAAGTTCAGGATCTCGGCCGCGGTGCGGATGCCGCCCATCGGGCTGCGCTTCAGGTTGTCGCTGCCGGACAGCAGGCCCGTCAGCACGTCGTCGAGCTCGCGCAGCGCGGCCGGCTGGATGCCGTCGAGCGTCGCGATCCGCAGCAGCACGTCGTTACGCAGCCGTTCGGTGAAGCACGATGCGATTTCGGACGCCTGGTCGCGGTCGAGGTGCACGAGGATCGTCGCGATGATCTGCGGATGCTCGTTCTTGATCAGTTCGGCCACCGCGGCCGAATCCATCCATTTGAGGCCCTCGATGCCGCTCGTGTCGCTGCCCTGCAGGATGCGGTCGATCAGCACGCCGGCCTTGTCCTCGCCGAGCGCCTTCGTCAGCACCGAGCGGATGTACTCGTTGGAATCGAGCGACAGCGCGGTGTGCTGCTCGGCTTCCTTCACGAATTCCTGCAGCACGTCCTCGACCTGCTCGCGCGTGACGTTCTTCAGCGCGGCCATCGCCACGCCGATCTTCTGGACCTCGCGCGGCGCGAGGAACTTGAATACCTGCGCGGCCTCTTCCTCGCCGATCGACATCAGCAGCAGCGCGCTCTTGGTCAAGCCTTCAGCGTTCATCGGACACCCAGTTCTTCACGACGGTGGCGACGATCTTTGGATCCTGGCGGGCGATCGTGCGCGCGTAGTCGAGGTTGCGTTCGTAGCGGTTCTTCTCGTTTTCGAAGCCGAGCAGCAGCGGATCGGCTTCGTCGGCTGGCTTCTCCAGCGCGGGCAGGCCGTCGAGCGCGACCGTGTCTTCCGGCGCGGCGAGCGCCGGCGCGGCCGGCTCGGGCGGCGGGAACGCGCGGCGCATCGCCGGGCGCACGAACATGAAGTAGAGCGCCGCTGCGGCCGCTGCGATGCCGAGCCACTTCGCGGCTTCCTTCGCCATCGCGATCACGTCGGGTTGGCGCCACCACGGCAGGTCGGCGTACGGGTCGCTCACGGTCGAGAACGCGCTGTTCACGACGTTGACCGAGTCGCCGCGCTTCGCGTCGTAGCCCATCGCATCCTTCACGAGCTGTTCGACCTGCGCGAGCTTCGCGGGCGGCAGCGGCTGCATCGTCACGTGGCCCTTCGCGTCGGCGACCGGCTGGTAGTTGACGACGACCGCGACCGACAGCCGCTTCACGCTGCCCATCGGCTGTTCGGTATGGCGGATCGTCTTGTCGAGCTCGTAGTTGGTCGTCTGGTCCTTGCGGTCGCTGACCGGCGTGGTCTGCGGCCCGTTCTGGCCGTTGCCCGCGACGATCGGCGCGGAGGCCGGCTGCGGCGGCGTGTTCGACAGCGCGCCCGGCACGCCCGACGCGCCGCCCTGCGCGAGTTCGGTCGCGCTGCTGGTCTGCTGGCTGCGGATCGCGGATTGCTGCGGATTGCCGTTCGGGCCGTAGCTTTCCGACGTCTGCTCGATCTTCGAGAAATCGAGATCGGCGCTGACCTGCGAGCGCGCGTTGCCGGCGCCGAAGATCGGCGCGAGGATCGCGTCGATGCGCTTCTGCGTGTTGTGCTCGACCTGCTGCACGTACTTGAGCTGGCTCGCGTCGAGGCCGGACGCGGACGCGGTCTGGGTCAGCAGGTTGCCGTCCTGGTCGACGATCGTCACGTTCTTGGCCGGCATGTCGGGCACGCCGGACGACACCATCCGCGTGATCGCCTGCACCTGGCCCTCGTCGAGCACGCGGCCCGGGTAGAGGTCGACGAACACCGACGCGCTCGGCGCTTCCTTGTCGCGCACGAACACCGACGGCTTCGGGATCGCGAGGTGCACGCGCGCGCCGCGCACGGCGTTGATCGATTCGATGGTGCGCTGCAGCTCGCCTTCGAGCGCGCGCTGGTAGTTGATCTGCTCGGCGAACTGGCTGATGCCGAATTTCTGGTTGTCCATCAGCTCGAAGCCGACCGAGCCGCCCTTCGGCAGCCCCATCGCGGCGAGCTTCAGGCGCGTTTCGTGCACCTGGCCCGACGGCACGAGGATCGCGCCGCCGGCATCGGCGAACTTGTAGGGAACGTTTGCCTGCTGGAGCGCGGCGATGATCGCGCCGCCGTCGCGGTCCGACAGGTTGCTGTACAGCACGCGGTAGTCGGGCGCGCGGCTCCACAGCACGAGCGCGGTGATCGCGGCGATCGCGAACGCGACGGCGATCACGAACGGCAGCTTCGGGTTGCCCTTCATCCGCGAGATGCCGGGGATGCGTTCGGCGAAGCCGCCCAGCCCGAAGTCCGCGCCTGCGCCGCCCGCGCCCGGCAACGCGGCGGCCGCGGCGGCGCCTGGCGCCGGGCTGAGGCCCGCGCGGGCGTCTGGGTTGATCAGCGAGTTAGCCTGCGAATCCATGCGTCGAGTTTCTCCGGAGCGGGACGACTGAGCTCGCTCGGACGAGCGGGCGGACAATGACACGATGCGATTATCGTGACCCGCGGCGCACTCCGATCGACCGAAAAGAGCGGGGTTTCCCCCGTACTTTCGCGGCTTTGACGCGCGCCGCGCTGCTATCCTTTTTCGCGATCCGGCATGGTGCGCGTGGTGCGGCGCCGGCGGGTCGCCCGGTGCGTCCGGGTCTCTTCTCTAGGTTTGGGGGCAGCATGACTGCGAACGTCAGCGGAATCGGTTCGGTGTTGCAACAGATGCAGTCGATGGCCGCGCAGGCGTCCGGCGGCGTCGCGAGCCCGACGGCGGCGCTGGCCGGCTCGGGCGCGGCGACGGCCGGCACGTTCGCGAGCGCGATGAAGGCGTCGCTCGACAAGATCAGCGGCGACCAGCAGCACGCGCTCGGCGAGGCGAAGGCGTTCGAGGTCGGCGCGCCGAACATCTCGCTGAACGACGTGATGGTCGACATGCAGAAAGCCAACATCGGCTTCCAGTTCGGGCTCCAGGTCCGCAACAAGCTAGTGAGCGCTTACAACGACATCATGCAGATGGCGGTGTGAGGGGCCATCAGGCGATGGGCATCCGCGGGCGGGCATTCGGGGACGGCTAACCGGCGGCGGGCATCCAGGAACGGCTCCAGGCTTGCGGAACGGGGCCGGCGAGCCGGCATCGGCGGCCCCCGCGTACCTAAAGCTTTTCAAATCCCTTCCGATAACTGCGGTGAAGGCCGCACCGTGCGACGCACGGCGGCGGCTCCCGACCAGCCAACGCAAATAACAAGGAGAAGTGCATGTTTTCCCCAGGACACGCTGGAGCCAGTGCGTACGCGCGTGTCGGCGTCGAGACCGGGGTGATGGGCGCTTCCCCGCACCGGCTGATCGCGATGCTGTACCAGGGCGCGCGGCAGGCGATCGCGCTGGCGCGCATGCATTTGCAGCAGGACAACGTCGCCGGGCGCGGCGAAGCGATCGGCAAGGCGATCCGGATCGTCGAGAGCGGCCTGCAGGCGTCGCTGAACCGCGACGCGGGCGGCGAGATCGCCGAACGGCTCAATGCGCTGTACACCTATATCGGCCGGCGCCTGCTGGAAGCGAACGCGCAGGCGAGCGACGCGATGCTGATCGAGGTCGACGGCTTGCTCGCGACGCTCGAGGAAGCATGGACGGGCATCGCCCCGGAAGTCGCGCGGATGGCCGCGCAACAGGTAGCGGAAGCATCACGATGAATCACAAGGCCGAATACTTCGCGCGTTACGAGGCGCTCGCCGCCGTGTCGGGCCGGATGCTGTGCGCCGCGCGCGGCGCCGACTGGAACGCGTTGCCGGAGTTGCAGGCCGAATTCATGCAACTCGTCGACGGGTTGAAGCAGGCCGATCCGGCCGTCGTGCTCGACGAATCGGATCTCGGCCGCAAGCTCGACCTGATCCGCCGCATCCTGGCCGACGACGCCGCGATCCGCGATCTCGCGAGCCCGGACGTCGCGCGGCTGTCCGCGCTGTTCGAGGCGCGGCGCTCGACCCAGGTATTGACCGATCTTTATCGCGCGCGCGGGTAGGGCCGTGCGCCGGGCGACCGGCGCGAGGCGCCCGGACCCGGCGCCGCATGCGGCGCGCGCTGTTCCCGTGCGCGGCACCGGCGTGCCGCGCGCGGATTCGCAACCCGTTGGCTGAGCTGAGCAGGCCCCGATCATGACCGGTATCGACTCCGTTGCGGCCGCGCTGCTGGCGAGCCGCCTCGACAGCCTGCTGACCGGCACCGTCGCGGCGTCCGCCGGCGGCGGCGCGACCGCGCAGGTCGGCACGCCGGGCGCCGGCGCGTCGTCCCCGCCGCCGACCGGCAGCCCGCCCGCCGCGCCGCCGGCTTCCACGCAGACCGCGCTGTCCGATGTCGGACGCGTGCTCGACGCGATCTCGCGCTCGGGCGGCGATGCGACGCCAGCGATCGTCGGCCGGCTGCCGCTGCTCGCCGATCCGGCCGTGCTGCTCACCGATACGCCGGTGCCCGCGCCGACGCCCGCGCCGGCTGCGTCCGCACCCACCGGGGCTTCCACGCCGGCTTCCGCTCAAGCGTCGTCCGCCGCGGCGACGCGCGAAGCGGCCGCGCCGCCGCCGGTCGCGGCGTTGCGTGCGGCGTTGGCGCAGACCGTGAGCGAAAGCGGCCTCTTCTACGAATCCCATCTCGCGCAGTGGCTGGCCGGCCAGCGTCCGCTCGCAGCGCTGATGCGCGAGCCGCAGGCACGCCTCGCGACCGCGCTCGCGCCGGCCGACCCGACAGTCGTCCCGCACGACTCGACCGACGTGCTCGACGAACTGCTCGCGCAGCGCCCGCCGCTGCCGGCCGCCGCGCGGGCCAGCGCGCCACCGTCGGCCCAGGGCGGCGCATCGGCGCGCGACCCCGTGCAGGCCGCACCGGCAGCAGCCCGGCCGGGCACGTCGTTGCCGCCCGATACCGCCGATCCGCTGGCTGCGCGCGCCGATACGCGCTGGACGCCCGCGCGCGCCGAGCTGGCCGCCGCATCGTCCGATCCGCAGGCGCAGCCGCTCGCGACCGTGCATCCGGCCGCCGTGCCGCTCGTTCGGCAGCAGCTCGATGCGCTCGCGACCGACCAGTTTCGCTGGACCGGCGAGGCGTGGCCCGGTGCGCGGCTCGACTGGACGATCGAACCCGACGAGCCGGGCCACCGCGCGCCGCGCGGCGGCGGCGACGACACGGGCGACGGCATCGCGTGGCGCACGCGCCTCACGTTGACGCTGCCGTCGCTCGGCACGGTCGATGCCGAACTGGTGCTGAACGGCGCGCAGCTCGTCGCCCGGCTGCGCGCGAACCAGACGGGCGCCGACCGTCTCACGCGCCACGAAGCCGCGCTGCGGCAGCGGCTCGAAGGCTCGGGGCTCAAGGTGGGCGGGCTGTCGATCCGCGCGGTCGACGACGGGCCGGACGGCTTCGACCTGTTCGCCGCCCAGGCCGCCGCCGCCGCGTATGCGCGCGGTGCGGCCGGCGGCCCCGATGCGCGGGTGCCGGGCGACGATGACGAGGCGCTGCGATGAGCATGACGTCCCGCAAGCGCGCGGCCGCGCTCGTCTACGACCCGAAAGGCGGCGATGCGGCGCCGCGCGTGGTCGCGAAGGGCTATGGCGTGCTCGCCGAGATGATCGTCGCGCGCGCGCACGATGCGGGGCTGTACGTGCACACGGCGCCGGAGATGGTGTCGCTGCTGATGCAGGTCGATCTCGACGACCGGATTCCGCCGCAGCTCTATCAGGCGGTCGCCGACCTGCTCGCGTGGCTGTACGCGCTCGATCGCACCGAGCCTGCGCCGGATGGCGTCGCGCCGCGTTTTCCGTTGCCGCCGTTGCGCTGAACGGCCTGCCGTCGGGCGGCTTCTTGCGGATGGCAGTCCGTGGTCAGCGGGATGGTTCCGCCGACATTTTGCGTCTATCGATCGCCATCGTGTCGCGACGCATGCCTTCTTGCGCATTCGCGCGCGCATTGAACCTGCCGCTCCGTACGCGCACCCGATTGAGCCGCCTTCCGATTTATGTAATGATATCCATTCTCATTTTCATGTTGCCCGGGCGGCGCGCATTCCCTGCGCGCCGCCCGTCGTTTTGAACGAATGGATACCTTCGCGTGAACGCGCCCGAAACGATCGACCCGCCCAAGACGGGCCTGCCGCGCGCCGGCGTCACCGTGCTGCACCCGGCGGGCCGCCCGCTGAACGACGACGAGCTGGCCGCGCGCCGCCGGCGCTCGCGCCGCGCGACCTTCATCAAGTGGCTGCGCAAGGTGCACGGCTGGGTCGGGCTGTGGGGCGCGGTGCTCGGGCTGCTGTTCGGCGTGACGGGCGTGGTGCTGAACCACCGCGCGCCGCCGCTGAA
The DNA here is from genome assembly GCF_017815075.1 of Burkholderia sp. AcTa6-5. NCBI lineage: Bacteria > Pseudomonadati > Pseudomonadota > Betaproteobacteria > Burkholderiales > Burkholderiaceae > Burkholderia > Burkholderia sp. AcTa6-5. The sequence goes on from NZ_JAGIQE010000012.1 coordinate 144,391, forward strand.
GATCTCGACCGGCGAGCCGCAGGTCGAGGAGATGCAGATCGCGCTGCCGGATCCGGTGCCGAAGACGCCCGCCGCGATGATGAAGTGGCTCCAGCAGGAGCTGCATTTCGACGGCAAGCCGGGCCGCATGCGCAAGGAGCCCGCGCAGGCCGTCGCGTGGGGCGACAAGCGCGTGATGCAGCCCGAGCACTGGCAATTCGGCGTGTTCGGGCCGCACCAGAACCTGCAGGGCGAATACTGGGTGGGCAACGGCTACGTGTCGGTGAAGCGCACGGGCAACACGTTCCTGACGACGCTGAACAACCTGCATCGCGGCGTCGGGATGAATCTCGGCTGGGTGCTGCTGATGGATACGATCGCGGGCTCGTTGATCCTGCTGTCGTTGACGGGCGTGCTGCTGTGGACCGAGCTGAACAAGCGCCGCACGGTCGGCGTCGTGCTGGTGGTCGGTTCGGTCGCCGCCGCGCTGGCCGCCGGCCTGACCTGACCGACGGTCGCGCCGGCCGGGGCCAGCGCCCGGCGCACGCGCGGCCGCCCGCCGCCGCGGGTCAGAGCCCGCAGGCCGCGCCGCTGTTCGCCGCGATTTCGCGCGCGGCCTTCGCGCCTTCGACCTGCAGGATCGTCGGCAGCGACACGTTGTTCTTCGCGGCGGTGATTTCCGCGAGGATCGAGATCGCGATTTCCGGCGGCGTCCGGCTGCCGATGTAGATGCCGGCCGGCCCGTGCAGCCGGGCCAGTTCCCCTTCGCTCAGGTCGAATTCGCGCAGCCGCTCCCGCCGCGCCGCGTTGTTGCGCCGCGAGCCGAGCGCGCCCACGTAGAACGCGGGCGTCTTCAGCGCCTCCATCAGCGCGAGATCGTCGAGCTTCGGGTCGTGCGTGAGCGCGATCACGGCCGAACGCGCATCGAGCTTCATGTCGAGCACCGTATCGTCGGGCATCGTGTGGACGACGCGCGTGCCCGGCACGTCCCACGCATCCGTGTATTCGTCGCGCGGATCGCAGACCGTCACCTGATAGTCGAGCCCGACCGCGATCTGGCACAGATAGCGCGACAACTGGCCGGCGCCGATCACGAGCATCCGGTAGCGCGGCCCATGGATCGTCACGAGCCGTTCGCCGTCGAACGCGAGCCCGTCGGCCGCCTGCGCGGGCGACAGCGACGCGCGACCGGTCGCCAGCGTCATCGTGCGCGTGACAAGGCGGCCGGCCTCGACTTCCGCGCACAGCGCCGCGATCCCGCTGTCGCGCGTGAGCGGTTCGAGCACGAGCTGGATCGTGCCGCCGCACGGCAGCCCGAAGCGGTGCGCTTCCTCGGCCGTCACGCCGTACTTGAGCGCTTCCGGGCGCGCATCGGCCGCGATGCCGCTCGCATGCACGCGGGCGATCAGGTCGTCCTCGATGCATCCGCCGGACACGGAGCCGACCACCAGGCCGTCCTCGCGCACCGCGAGCATCGCGCCTTCGGGGCGCGGCGACGAGCCCCATGTCTTCACGACCGTCACGAGCAGCACGCGGCGCCCTTCTTCGAGCCAGCGCGCGCTGGATTTCAGTACATCGAGATCGACGCTTTCCATCGTGTTTTCCTGTTGCCGGACGGGCCGCCGCGCGGCGCCGTCGTTCGATGGCGCGATTATGAACCGCCCGGCGCGCGTGTGCAGGCGGCGCGCGGGCCGTGCCGGCAAATCCGGACGATCGGGCAAGAGATCGCGACGATCGGACAGTGATCGCGCGCTGGCGGAGGGTTCGGGGAAAGAAGGTGTGCGGGGCCGCGACGGGCCCCGCGTGGGTTCGTCATGGCGCGCCGCGGAGGCGCCGCCATGACGGCGCTCAGTGCGCGTCGGGGTGACCGTGCGCGAGCTTCGAATGGTGCCGCGAGTACAGGAAGTAGATCACGAGGCCGATCACGAGCCAGATGCCGAACGCGGCCCACGTGACCGGCTGCAGGTTCAGCATCAGGAACAGGCACGCCGCGACCGCGAGGATCGGCACCACCGGCACGCCCGGGCAGCGGAACGCGCGCGGCAGCTCCGGGTGCGTGCGGCGCAGCACGAGCACGGCGATCGACACCATCGAGAACGCCGCGAGCGTGCCGATGTTGATCAGCTCGGCGAGCACGTTGAGCGGCACGAGCGCGGCGATCAGCCCGAAGAACAGGCCGACGAGCCAGGTGGTCAGGAACGGCGTCGCGAAACGCGGATGCACGCGCGACAACGCGGCCGGCAGCAGCCCGTCGCGCGACATCGCGAAGATCACGCGCGTCTGGCCGTAGCTCATCACGAGGATCACGGTCAGCATGCCGAGCACCGCGCCGAGATCGATGAAGCCCGCGACCCACTTCTCGCCGGCGACCTGCAGCGCATACGAGATCGGGTGCGAGATGTTCGCGTACTGGGCCGACGGCACGATGCCGGTCGCGACCGCGGCGACCGTCACGTACAGCACCGCGCACACCGCGAGCGACGCGATGATGCCGATCGGCAGATCGCGCTTCGGGTTCTTCACTTCCTCGGCCGCCGACGACACCGCGTCGAAGCCGATGAACGCGAAGAACATCACGGCGGCCGCGCCGAACACGCCGTTCCAGCCGTGCGGCATGAACGGCTTCCAGTTCGCGGGCGTCACGTGGAACAGGCCGACCGCGATCACGAGCAGCACGACCGACACCTTGATGAACACCATGATGTTGTTGATGCGGGTCGATTCGCGGATGCCGATCGACAGCAGCGTCGTGATCACGATCATCACGAGGAACGCGGGCAGGTTGAACCACGTGGTGACGCCGGGCACCGCGCCGGGCGCGGCCGTCAGCACGGTCGGCAGCGACAGCCCGAAGCCCTGCAGCAGCGATTGCAGATAGCCCGACCAGCCGACCGACACGGCCGACGACGCGAGGCCGTACTCGAGCATCAGATCCCAGCCGATGATCCACGCGACGAGCTCGCCGAGCGTCGCGTACGAATACGTGTAGATCGAGCCGGCGACGGGGATCGACGACGCGAACTCCGCATACGACAACGCGGCCAGGCCGCACGCGATCGCGGCGATCACGAACGACAGCATCAGGGCGGGGCCGGCCTGAACGGCGCCGGTGCCGGTCAGCACGAAAATACCGGTGCCGATGATCGCGCCGATGCCGAGGAACGTGAGGTCGATCGCGCCGAGCGCTTTCTTGAGCCCGGCGGCTTGCGCGCCGGCGATCATGCGATCGACGTTTTTCTTGCGGAAGAGAGACATTGCGGATGAATCGCCAGCACGCGCAGGCACGGCGCGCCGACTGAGTGAAAACCCATAATTTTAGCCGATTTGGCGTACAAGCCCCGTTGCGGTGCAGCGGCGTGTCGCGGAATCGTCCGAAAAAACAAGCGTTTGCGCGCGACACGGGGTGAAACGGAGGCGAAGCGGGCGCGATCGAGCGCGGCGCGGCGTTCGCCGCGTCGCCGGATCGGACGAATGCGGGGCTGGCCGGGCGATCAGGCGCCGGCCGTGGGCGCCATGTCGACGAGCCGATTGCTCATCACGTAGAACGTGAGTTCCGCGTTGTTCGACAGCCGCATCTTCTCGAGCAGCCGCGACCGGTACACGCTGACCGTCTTCACCGACAGCGACAGCGTGTTCGCGATATCGGTGAGCCGCTTGCCGGACGCGAGCATGCAGAGCGTCTGGTATTCGCGATCGGACAGCTTCTCGTGCGGCAGCGGTTCGTTCTCGAACGACACGTATTCGGCGAGCGCCTCGGCCATCGCGGGGCTCACGTACTTGCGGCCGGCCGCGACCTGCTGGATCGCGCCGATCATCTGCGCGGCGTTGACCGTCTTCGACAGGTAGCCGGCCGCGCCGGCCTTCAGCGCGCGTACCGCGTACTGATCCTCGCGGTACATCGAGAACATCAGCACCGGCGCACGCGTGAGCTTGCGCTTGAGGCGCTTGAGCACCTCGATGCCGTTCGTGTCGGGCAGCGAGATGTCGAGCAGGATCACGTCGAATTCCTGCTTGTCGACGGCGGCCATCGCGTCGCCGCCGGTCTCGGCCTCGGTCACGTCGCGCGCGATGCCGCGGTCGATCAGCAACTGGCGGATCCCTTGCCGGACGATCGCGTGATCGTCCACGAGCAGGATGTTCAGGCTCATCGCGACCTCACGAAAGCGACGTGCGGCGTGCCGCGACCGGCACCGCGAGCAGCGAATCCCACGCGAAGCGTGCGGTGACGCGCGTGCCGCGGCCGGTGGCCGGCGTGGCCGCCTCGAAGCTGCCGCCGAACGCCTCGCACCGGGCGCGCATGCCGGCCAGGCCGTAGCCGCTGCGGCGGCGCTGGGCGAAACCGGTCCCATCGTCGGCGACACTGAGCGACAGGTGCGTGCCGTCGGTGGCGATCCGGACGTCGACCGACGTCGCGCGGGCATGTTTCGCGACGTTCGACAACGCTTCCTGCGCGACGCGGAACACCGCGAGCGCGCTTGCGCCGGCGAGCTGCGTCAGGCGGGCGTCGGCCGCGCACACGAAGCTCGTGCGCAGACCCGTGCGGGCCGCATGGGTGTCGATCCACGACGCCAGCGCGCCGACCATGCCGGCGTCCAGCGCCGGCGTGTCGCGCTCGTCGATGAGCCGGCGATTCGCGTCGGTCGCGGCGTCGAGCGCCTGCTGCGCCAGCGCCAGCGCGCGCAAGCAGCCTTCCGGCGCATCGGCCGGCAGCCACGTTTGAACGTTTGCGAGCGCGAAGCGGGCGGCGGTCAATTCGGCGCCGAGCCCGTCGTGCAGCTCGCCGGCCAGATGGCGGCGGGCCGCTTCGTCGGCGGCGAGAAGCTGGGCGGAAAGTGCCGCGATCCGTGCGGCGGACGCGTCGCGTTTCGACGCGGCGTCGGCCGTCGACGGAGTAGCAGCGCGGCCAGGCATGCGCTGCCGCGACGGGAACGGGGCGTGGGCGCCCGAGGGCGCGTTAAGCGACGTATCCATGACTCTCCCTGCTGTCAGAAAGCGGTTCAGACACCGGCTGGCTGCGTGGGCTGGCTGCCGTTTCGATGACGGTCGCCGCCGGAGAATCGCCCCATGCCGAAGTAACAAAAGTTACGTCTTGTAACACTTGCATCCGACCCTTTCAAGCTCATCCAAACGGCAACCACGCGCGCCGAATAATATCTCAAAATTTCTGAAAAGGTCATGTCAGGCGGACATTTAAGGGTAAATGTGAATGATCGGAATGAAGGTGTTGTAGGAAAAACACTGACACCCGAGCACCCGGGGATGACGTATCCAAATGTAACTATTTGAGATGGAATGGTCCCAGTTTGTTACGAATTCGCCAAGTGCGGACGAAAAAAAACCGGCGCTTTCGCTCCGGTTCTTGATGATGCGCAATGAGGGCCTGTTCCCGTTATTGGCGGGAACAGGCCCGAAGGGGATCGATCAGTCCACGAACGCGCGCTCGATCACGTAATGACCCGGTGCGCTGTTCTTGCCTTCGACGAGGCCGGCCTGCTTCAGCAGCTCGGTCGTGTCCTTCAGCATCGCGGTGCTGCCGCACAGCATCACGCGGTCGTTTTCCGGCGAGAACGCCGGCACGCCGAGATCCGTGAACAGCTTGCCCGTCGCGATCAGGTCGGTGATCCGGCCCTCGTTGTCGAACGCTTCGCGCGTGACCGTCGGGTAGTAGACGAGCTTTTCCTTGATGATGTCGCCCAGGTACTCGTGGCCCGGCAGGTCGTGCTTGATGTAGTCCATGTACGCGAGCTCGCCCTTCAGGCGGCACGTGTGGGTCAGGATCACCTTGTCGAAGCGGTCGTAGATGTCCGGATCGCGGATGATCGACATGAACGGCGCGAGGCCCGTGCCCGTCGACAGCATCCACAGCGTCTTGCCCGGCAGCAGGTTGTCGGCGACCAGCGTGCCCGTGGGCTTCTTGCCGATCAGCACCGTGTCGCCCACCTTCAGGTGTTGCAGGCGCGACGTCAGCGGGCCGTCCTGCACCTTGATGCTGAAGAATTCGAGATGCTCTTCGTAGTTCGGGCTGACGATCGAGTAGGCGCGCGCGAGCGGCTTGCCGTCGACTTCGAGGCCGACCATCGTGAATTCGCCGTTGTTGAAGCGCAGGCTCGCCTCACGGGTGCAGGTGAAGCTGAAAAGCGTGTCGGTCCAGTGATGGACGGATTGGACGGTGGCGGTGTCGTATTTGCTCATGGCTTTGAAAACGGACGCGCGTGGCGAACGCGTGTAACGGGCCCAAAAAATGGGCAAAAACCGAGTGCGACGGCCCGATCGCGGATCGGCCGGCTGGCGCGTCGGACACGCGCCTTCTCGATGACAGACGTTTGAGGAACTGGTTATTTTACCCTGTCGACGCGGATCGCGGGCTTGACCCCCGCGGCTGCGCGGATTTGGCGCAACATATCCTTTCAACATGCTTTCGCTGGTCGGCCGCGTGATTCGCGGCGCATGCGGCGCGTGCCGGCGGCGCCGTGACCGGGGCGCCGCCGGCCGCGCGCGTTACTGCGGATCGAGGCGCAGGCGCGCAATGTACGGCAGGTGGTCCGACAGCCACGCGGCCTCGCCGGACGGCGCGCGCCATTCGAGCGGCGTCAGGCCGCGCACGAACATCTTGTCGAGCGCGAGCGCCGGCGAGAACGCGGGGAACGTGCGGCCCGATTCGCCGAGCAGCGTCGCGACCTCGGACAGCCCGATCTCGCCGAACAGCGCGACCGAATCGTTGCGCCAGTCGTTGAAGTCGCCGGCGAGCATCAACGGGCCGTCGCCCGCGTTGCGCTCGATCCAGTGCGCGATCCAGTGCATCTGGCGCAGCCGCGCGGCGCGCGTGAGCGCGAGGTGCGCGCACAGCAGCGTCACCGGCCGCGCGCCCGCGAGCGTCGCGCGCGCGACCAGCAGCCCGCGCCGCTCGAAGCGGTGCGCGGAGATGTCCCAGCGGCCGCCGAGGTCGAGCGGATGCGGCGACAGGATCGCGTTGCCGTGCCGCCACGACGGCTTGAACACGTTCGGCCCGAGCGCGATCTGCCAGTCGAGCGCCTGCGCGATCTCGGTGGCCTGGCAATGCCACACGTCGTCGACCGTGTCGTCCATCGGCGCGCCGAAGCCCGGTGCGAGCATCGGGCGCGGCATGCGGCGCGCCATCGCTTCCTGCAGGAAATACACGTCGGCGTGGGTCGACTGCATCCAGTCGCGCATCGCGTTCCACGCGGTGAAGCCGAGCGGCGAGCGCCCTTTGTGCAGGTTCCAGCTGACGGCGGTGATTTCGTCGGGCGCGGCGTGGGGCTCGGCGAACGGCAAGGAGAGGGCGTCGGCGGACATGACGTTCAGTCCTTCGCGACGTGCGCGCGCACGCGGTACACGAGATGCGGATGCTGCTCGACGAGCGTCCAGTCGGTCCAGGCGTCGCCGCCGACCGCCAGGCCGGGGTGGCTCGCGACGATTTGCCGCGGCGACGCCGGCACGCACGGATCGCTACGCGTCGCGTTTTCGTCGTCGAGCGTTTCCTGCACGTCGAGCCCGAGCGACACGGTGTTCGCGCTGACGTCGACGGCGAGCGGCGCGACCGTCACCGAGCGCGCGCGCTCGGTCGGCACGACGCGCGCGGCATTGCCGCAGCCGACCGGCACGGACGACGGATAGCGATGGGTATCGGTGCGGGACTGGCCCACGGTGGTGTTTTGCTGGAACGTGTCGATCGTCTGACCGTCGCGCACCACCTGGATTTCCCATGCGACGACGGCCGGCGCGGGGCTCTGCGCATGGGCGGCGAGCACGACGCTCGCAAGCAGGACGGCCAGGCCGTGTTTCAGCATGAAACGTCTCCGGAAACTCGGGAAAAGCGGGGAACGGACGCACATCTTACGCTCGATCGATTTCGGTCGCGATGTGGCGGGACATGCCGCGCCAGGTTCGCAGCACGATGCGGTCCTGCTCGGCAGGTAGGGCCGCGTCATGCATTTTCAAGCGAAAAAGCGCGTGAACTCGGCGACGCTCGCGCGCTCGGTGACGAGCCGGTTCTCGATCGCGTCCGGGTCCGCATGGCCGAGCGACATCCCGCAGACGAACGGCTCGTTCGCAGGAATGTCGAGGTGTTCGGCGACGATCCGGTGAAACGGCACGAACGCCGCCTGCGGGCACGTATCGAGGCCGCGGGCACGCGCGGCCGTCATCACGCCTTGCAGGAACATCCCGCAGTCCAGCCATGCGCCGTGCGTCATGACCCGGTCCAGTGTGAAGAACAGCGCGACCGGCGCATCGAAGAAACGGAAATTGCGCGCGTGCTGCGCATGCATGCGCGCCTTCTCGTCGCGGCGGATGTTCAACAGGCCGTACAGGTCCCAGCCGACCTTGCGGCGCCGGTCGATATACGGCGACACCCATTCGCGCGGGTAGTAGTCGTATTCGGCGACGTATTTCTCGTCGCGCGCGGGGTCGTCGTAGGCGGCGGTGAGCGCGGCGGCGAGCGCGTCGCGCGTGGCGCCCGTCGCGACGTACACGCGCCACGGCTGGATGTTGGTGCCCGACGGCGCGCGGCTCGCGGCTTCGAGGATCGCCTCGATCGTGTCGCGCGGCACAGGCGTCGGCAGGAACGCGCGGACCGCGCGGCGCGACTTGAGCGCGGCGTCGACGGCATCGACGGAACGGATCGCGTCGGCATCGACGCGCGGGGAAGCAGCGGGGACGGGCATCGGCATACACCTTCGGGCGGCGCGGCGTCAGGCGAAGTGCGGGGCAGTGTGCGAGCGGCGCGCCCGCCGCGAGGGTCGTGAACGTTCGATCATACGCCGCGGCGCGCGGCCGTGCAGCGGGCGCGCGCTGTTAGCAGCAGACGCCCCCGGCTGCTTGCTTGCACGGCGATGCGGGATCGTTACACTGAAAATCGTAAGGGTCTGATGAGTGTGTGACGGCAAGTGCAGCGAGGTGGGTATGACGACGGCGATGGTGAAACAGGAACTGGCGGTGGCGTCCTTCAGCACGGTGTACGACCTCGAGCAGGTCGAGACGGCGCTGAGCGACCTGAACGAGAGCGCGAGCGACGCACTGCGCTCGACCTACGAGCGGATGCTCAAGACGGGGAATCTGCGCTTCTGCGTGAAGCCGAACCGGATGCCGTCGTTCGACGCGCTCGGCGAAGCGCTGCCGAATTTCGGCGAGCCGCTCGACGACGTGCGCAAGCAGATCGCGCTGTGTCTCGAAACGGAGGATCGGCTCGAACTGATGCCGATCCTGCTGCTCGGGCCGCCCGGGATCGGCAAGACGCATTTCGCGAAGGCGCTCGCGCAGTTGCTCGGCACCGCGTACCACTACGTGCCGATGAGTTCGCTGACGGCCGGCTGGATCCTGTCGGGCGCGTCGTCGCAATGGAAGAACGCGAAGCCGGGCAAGGTGTTCGACGCGCTCGTGAACGGCAGCTACGCGAACCCGGTGATCGCGGTCGACGAGATCGACAAGGCCGGCAGCGATGCGCAATACGATCCGCTCGGCGCGCTGTATGCGTTGCTCGAGCACGACACCGCGCGCGCGTTCGTCGACGAATTCGCGGAAGTGCCGATCAACGCGGGCAACGTGATCTGGATCGCGACCGCGAACGACGCGCAGGCGATTCCGGAGCCGTTGCTCAACCGGATGAACGTGTACGAGATCGCGGCGCCCGATGCGGCCGGCGCGCGCCGGATCGCGCAGACGATCTACGACGAGATCCGCACGTCGCATGCGTGGGGGCGGCGCTTCCCGGAGACGCTCGGCGACGATGCGCTCGACGTGCTGGCCGCGACGCCGCCGCGCACGATGCGCCGCGCGCTGCTGCACGCGTTCGGCGCCGCGCGGCTCGCCGGCCGCGACGCGATCGGGCCGACCGACATCCGCGCGGACGAAGGCGCGGCGAAGCGCCGGCCGATCGGCTTCTGACGCCGTCCCGCGCGCCCGGCTGCGGTGTGCGCGGGGCGTGCGTTGTGCGCCCGGCCACATCGTTGTCCACACCACCATCCGTATCGTCGCGACGCGATGCGCACGTGTTCGGCAAGCGGGCGAACCGGGACGTACAATTCTCTTCTCTCCCTTCGACGCGCGAGCAGCGCGAAAAGCCATGGAGCAGACGGATTGTGTCGTGATCGGCGCGGGTGTCGTCGGTCTGGCGATTGCGCGCGAGCTGGCCGCGCGCGGGCGTGAAACGATCGTGCTCGAGGCGGCCGACGCGATCGGCACGGGCACGAGTTCGCGCAACAGCGAGGTGATTCACGCGGGGCTCTACTATCCGCGCGGGTCGCTGAAGGCGACGTCGTGCGTGCACGGGCGCGACCTGCTGTACGAATTCTGCGACACGCATCACGTGCCGCACCGGCGCACGGGCAAGCTGATCGTCGCGACGAGCGCCGCGCAGGTGAAGCAGTTGAAGGCGATCGGCGCGCGCGCGGCCGAAAACGGCGTGCTCGACCTGCTGCCGCTCACGCGCGCCGAGGCGCAGACGCTCGAGCCCGCGCTCGAATGCGTGGAGGCGCTGTTCTCGCCGTCGACCGGCATCGTCGACAGCCACCAGCTGATGCTCGCGCTGCTCGGCGATGCGGAGCGCGACGGCGCCGTGTGCGCGCTGCAATCTCCGGTCGAGTCGATCGACGTGCTGCGCGGCGGGCGCTTCAGCGTGCGTACCGGCGGCGCCGCGCCGACCGAGATCGACGCGTCGTGCGTGATCAACAGCGCGGGGCTCGGCGCGCAGGCGCTCGCGCACCGCACGCGCGGCCTCGATCCGCGCTGGGTGCCGCCGCTCTATCTCGCGCGCGGCAATTATTTCAGCCTGTCGGGCCGTGCGCCGTTCTCGCACCTGATCTACCCGATGCCCGATCGTGCGGGGCTCGGCGTGCACCTGACGTTCGATCTCGGCGGGCAGGCGCGCTTCGGCCCGGACGTCGAGTGGTGCGATGCGCTGCGCTACGAAGTCGATCCGGCGCGCGCGGGTGCGTTCTACGCGTCGATCCGTGCATTCTGGCCGGGCCTGCCCGACGACGCGCTGCAGCCGGCGTACGCGGGCATCCGGCCGAAGGTCGCCGGGCCCGGCGAGCCGCCGGCCGACTTCATCGTGCAGGGCGCCGCTCAACACGGCGTGCGCGGGCTCGTGAACCTGTTCGGCATCGAGTCGCCGGGGCTCACCGCGTCGCTCGCGCTCGCGCAGCGCGTCGGCGACATGGTGTCGCGCGCGTGACGCACGGCCCGCCTCCGCGCGGGCCGGCCGCGGGAAGCCCGTGTGAAGCCCGTGTGAAATCCCTTATCTCCGGCATTTCGGCGCGCACATTTATTCGCTTGGCGGTTATTCTGTTGGACGCCGTCGCCAGAACGGCTTTCAAACCGATAACGTTGGAGCGAGTCCCCCATGAAAACATCCCGTCGGAGTTTCCTGATTACGAGCATCGGCGCCGTGTCCGCGCTGGCGCTGTCGCGCGAAGCGCTGGCCGATGCGCCGATGCTGTCGGAAACCGATCCGACCGCGGTGGCGCTCGGCTACAAGGCCGATGCCACGAAGGTCGACAAGACGAAGTACCCGAAATACGCGGCGGGCCAGGATTGCGCGGCCTGCATGCTGTATCAAGGCAAGAAGGGCTCGGCGTCGGGCCCGTGCGGCGCGTTCCCCGGCAAGCAGGTGTCGGCGAAGGGCTGGTGCAGCGCGTTCTCGAAGATGGGTTGAGGCCCGTGCGGCATCGTGCGATGCCGCAATGCGGCGAAAACCGCAACACGCTCGCCTTCCAACGATGGCGGGCGTTTTTTATTGCTTGAAAACGGTTCCCGCGTGCGGGACGCGGTTACGCAGCGCAAGGCACTTCGATACTGCTTCGGAGGCGTTCTGCCCAGCAATACGGGATGTGGCTGGATCGGCTATCGCTTCGACGTGTCACGCATGTCTTACGGAAGCTGTGCGGCGAGTCGATCGTAAAGGGAAGGCGGAAGCCCGATCGTCTCGAGGTTGTCGCCCTTGGGATAGATCAATGCGTCCTTTGTCCAGGTCAGGCTGACCAACGTCCCGGAGGTATCCCGGTAGGTTCGCTCGGCAAGCAGCCGCGTGACGTCGTTGCTGTACAGCCTCAGAATGATCGTGTCTCGGAAGTAGCAGTATTGCGCGACGTAGCGGCCGTCAGGCGCGTACTCGGTCACTTGATCGCGGGGACTGCAGGCGCCTCGCAATCGTGCGTCAAGCCAGTATCGCCACGCCATGCCAAGCACCATGAGGACCGCGAGTGTGATGACGACGCGCCGGACCGATGCGAAGACGATTCGGCTGGCTCGCTGCGTTTGGCCGGCTTGACCCGACCAGATGAAGCGTAGCGCGCGAATCATTGCGATCGATGCAATCACGATGGAAACGCTCGCGAATATCAGAACAAGCGTACCGATACCAATGGATTCTGCGGCGGCACTCATGAAAACTCGATCTCGATGGGTTCGGGGAGGGTTACGCAGCGATAGTCCGAGAAGATGACGAAGTCACCGCCGCGCCGGTGCCGTAGCTGCCACTCGCGAAACGACTTGTTTCTGACCGGATAGTAGATGTTGCCCCGGGACCGCTTGCCTTCGGCGACGACGGGATAGTCCAGCCAGCGAATGCCGGCAATTCCGGCTGCACCGGTCGCCGGCACGAGGACGACGCGCTTGTGGTTCCAGTGTCCGAGATATTGCGACTGTTCGCCGGTCCGGTCGGAAAACGTATAGTTGTCGCGTACGTAAAGATAGATCGACGTGATCGTTGCGTGACGCGCGTCGCGGTCGAATTCGGCATAGGCGACGGCCGCATAGATGTTGAACGACCCCAGCGCCCCCGTTAGATCATCCGGTAATCCGCTGTTGGTCAGCCGTTGGAGGATGAATTCGTCGAGCTTTTGGCCAAACGTACTTTCAACGCCGGCGAACTGAAACTGGAAGCGTTTGTGCAATTCCGCCAGGTTTCCATTGCAAAGCGCCAGCGCGTCGATCGTCGTATCGGTCATTCTGACACGGGACAAGCACCGGCGAAGTGATTCGACAGCCCGTGGCGTAGTGAGCCGTTCACGTTGTTGTAGCGCGTTGTATTGCGCCTGTGCACGAGGGTATTTGAGAACCCATTCGAGCTTGACGGATTTCATGTCGTACATGTCGGGGGGATAGGGTTGGCCCTCCTGATTGATGCATAGTGCCTCGTCCCTGTCGGTCGGCGAATAGTTCAACGCTCCGGCAAACCATTGCTCTATCAACCTCGCCGATACCGGCATGAACAGTCTCCGCATCATCGATAGCTTGGCGTCGTGGGCGATTTCGCAGCCTTCGATGCCTTCGCATCGAGCCCATTTCCTTAGCAGCCTGTTAGCCTTGTAATAAGGAATTTTGTCGTTGTCCATGATGGTGCCCGAGCAAAATTGTTGTGACCGGCCAACGTTCCGATACATGTCGAACATCGTGTGATCCGGCGCGTGGAATTGCATCGGGCGAAAGTTAATGGAAAGGAATGGCGCGGGAAATCAGACAAGGACGAAAGCGTTGTCTCCGCGCACGACTGACACCACGCGAATGGGTGGGATCCGTTGCACGGCTGGCGTGTTCTCGACGGAGCATGTCCGCTCGATCGTGCGATGCCGCAATGCGGCGAAAACCGCAAAACGCTCGCCTTCCAACGATGGCGGGTGTTTTTTATTGCTTGAAAACGGTTCCGTCGCTTTCTACACTCGCTGCACACCAGCGCGCCGCGGCATCCCGCGCGCCGAACCGCCCGACACGGCGAATTCATGAGGACGAGGCACGCATGGCGACGATTGCGAATTCAACGAAATTGACCCGGCCCGAGCGTGCGCTGAACCGGCGAGCCGTCGTGGCCGCCGTGATCGGCAATGCGCTCGAGTGGTACGACTTCACGGTGTTCGGCTTCATGACGGTCGTGATCGCCGAGCTGTTCTTCCCCACCTCGAGCGAATACTCGTCGCTGCTGCTCACCACCGCGACGTTCGGCGTCGCGTTCTTCATGCGCCCGATCGGCGGCATCGTGTTCGGGCTGTACGCGGACCGTGCGGGCCGCAAGGCCGCGCTGTCGCTGGTGATCCTGCTGATGACGGCCGGCATTTTCCTGCTCGCGATCGCGCCGCCCTATGCGGCGATCGGCATCGGCGGCCCGCTGCTGATCGTGCTCGGCCGCCTGCTGCAGGGCTTTTCCGCGGGCGGCGAATTCGGCAGCGCGACGGCGCTGCTGATCGAAGCGGCGCCGTTCTCGAAACGCGGTTTCTACGGCAGCTGGCAGATGGCGAGCCAGGCGGGCGCGCTGCTGATCGGCGCGCTCGTCGGCGCGGCCGTCACGCGCGGGCTGTCGCACGACGCGCTGCGCAACTGGGGCTGGCGCGTGCCGTTCGTCCTCGGGCTCGTGATCGGCCCGATCGGTTTCTACATCCGCCGTCATCTCGCGGATTCCGAAGCATTCCTGCATGCGCAGCAGAGCGCGCGCCGCGCGACGCTCGGCGAAGTGTTCACGCGCCACCCGCGCGAGGTGCTGTGCGGGCTCGGCTCGGTGATCGCGCTCACCGTGACGATCTACGTGCTGATCAGCTATCTGCCGACCTTCGCGGTGAAGCAGCTGAAGCTGCCCTATGCGGAATCGTTCTACGCGGTGATCGTCGGCAACCTGCTGCTGATGGTGCTGTCGCCGATCGCCGGCGCGTGGTCGGACCGCATCGGCCGCAAGGGGCTGTCGCTGTGGTCGCTGGCGCTGACGCTCGCGCTGATGTATCCGCTGTTCGCGTGGCTCGACGCGGCGCCGAGCATCGGGCGGCTGATCGCGGTGCAGGCCGTGCTGTCGGTGACGCTCGCGGGCTACTACGGGCCGTTCGGCGCGATGATCGCCGAGCTGTTCCCGGCCAACGTGCGCTCGACCGGGCTGTCGATCGCGTACAACGTCGCGGTGATGCTGTTCGGCGGCTTCGGCCAGTTCATCGTCACGTGGCTGATCAAGGTGACCGGCACGCCGCTCGCGCCGACCTATTACGTGATGGCGGGCATCGCGCTGTCGATCGTCGCGGTCGCGTTCGTGCCCGCGCGCAACGCCGACCTCGACGCGCCGGCGTGACGACATGACGATTTGACGACGGTCACCGCATCGTTTCGTAAAACGCAATGATGTGCTGCAGAACGCGGGGAAACGGTGCGTCGCCCCTTCGTGTTCGCACCCGAATTGTTTAGTCGTCGAACGAAACAAGCCGCGAAATGAACGAAATTGTCGCTCGCGCGCGTTGTCGCATTTTTTACCCCCACTAAAAATCGGCAAAAACCCGCCGGACATCTAGAAGAGTTTTTTCTCCAGCTTGTTGCCGCATCGTTAGCTCAAGTAATATCCGCGTACGCCGGACCCTGGCGGGACCGGTTCCGATCTGGAGACCTGGAGGAAACATGGAATACAACCGTCTGTTGCACACCCTGCGTGTTACCGCCATGGCAGGCGTGGCAGCGGCATCGCTCGGCGTCGCGGGCTCTGCATTCGCACAGATCCCGAACAAAACGCTCGTCTACTGCTCAGAAGGCAGCCCGGCGGGTTTCGATTCCGCGCAATTTACGACCGGCGTCGATTTCACCGCCGCCACGTTCACCGTCTACAACCGCCTCGTCGAATTCGAGCGCGGCGGCACGAAGGTCGAGCCCGGCCTCGCCGAGAAGTGGGACGTGTCGTCCGACGGCAAGGTGTACACGTTCCACCTGCGCCACGGCGTGAAGTTCCACACGACCGACTTCTTCAAGCCGACGCGTGAATTCAACGCGGACGACGTGCTGTTCTCGTTCCAGCGCATGCTCGACCCGAACAATGCGTTCCGCAAGGCGTACCCGGTGTCGTTCCCGTACTTCACCGACATGGGCCTCGACAAGCTGATCACGAAGATCGAGAAGGTCGATCCGTACACCGTGAAGTTCACGCTGGCCGAGCCGAACGCGCCGTTCATCCAGAACATGGCGATGGAATTCGCGTCGATCCTGTCGGCCGAATACGGCGATCAGCTGATGAAGGCCGGCAAGGCCGCCGACATCAACCAGAAGCCGGTCGGCACGGGCCCGTTCATCTTCCGCAGCTATACGAAGGATGCGACGATCCGCTTCGACGGCAATCCCGATTACTGGAAGAAGGGCGAAGTGAAGCTGTCGAAGCTGATCTTCTCGATCACGCCGGATCCGGGCGTGCGCGTGCAGAAGCTCAAGCGCAACGAATGCCAGGTGATGAGCTATCCGCGCCCGGCCGACATCGCGACGCTGAAGGCCGATTCGAACGTCGACATGCCGTCGCAGGCCGGCTTCAACCTCGGCTACCTCGCGTACAACGTCGAGCACAAGCCGGTCGACAAGCTCGAGGTGCGTCAGGCGCTCGACATGGCGATCAACAAGAAGGCGATCCTCGAGTCCGTCTACCAGGGCGCCGGCCAGGCCGCGACCGCGCCGATGCCGCCGACCCAATGGTCGTACGACAAGAACCTGAAGATGGCCGCCTATGACACCGCGAAGGCGAAGGCGCTGCTCGCGAAGGCAGGCTTCCCGAACGGTTTCGAGATCACGCTGTGGGCGATGCCGGTGCAGCGCGCGTACAACCCGAACGCCCGCCTGATGGCCGAGATGATCCAGGCCGACTGGGCGAAGATCGGCGTGAAGGCGAAGATCGTCACGTATGAATGGGGCGAGTACATCAAGCGCGCGCACTCGGGCGAGCAGGACACGATGCTGATCGGCTGGACGGGCGACAACGGCGACCCCGACAACTGGCTCGGCACGCTGCTCGGCTGCGAGGCGATCAAGGGCAACAACTTCTCGCACTGGTGCTACAAGCCGTTCGACGAACTGGTGCAGAAGGGCCGCACGACGACGGGGCAGGACGCGCGCACGAAGCTCTACACGCAGGCGCAGCAGATCTTCGCGCAACAGCTGCCGTTCTCGCCGATCGCGAACTCGACCGTTTACCAGCCGGTGCGCAAGAACGTGGTCGACATGCGTATCGAACCGCTCGGCTATGCGCGTTTCGACGGTGTCAGCGTGAAGTAACCGGGCTGGCGTAAGCTGTCGTCATTGAGAAAACCGGCTTGAAATCATCCGGCGGCGAGGGGCCAAAAGCCCTTCGTCGCCGGTCGCACATTTCCCACAAGAAAATACGAGACGCATCATGTTCAGATTCGTGTTGCGCCGCGTGGGGATGGTGATCCCGACTTTCATCGGCATCACCATCCTGGCGTTTGCGCTGATTCACCTGATACCGGGCGACCCCATCGAAGTGATGATGGGCGAGCGCGGCGTCGATCCCGCGATGCACGCAGAGGCGATGAAACGCCTCGGGCTCGACCAGCCGCTGCCCCTGCAGTACATCCACTACATCGGCCGGGCGCTGCATGGCGACCTCGGCATGTCGATCATCACCAACACGAGCGTCGCGGGCGAGTTCTTCGCGCGCTTCCCGGCGACCGTCGAACTGTCGCTGTGCGCGCTCGTGTTCGCGCTCGCGGTCGGTCTGCCGGCCGGCGTGATCGCCGCGCTGCGGCGCGGCTCGGTCGTCGACCACGGCGTGATGGGCACCGCGCTCACCGGCTATTCGATGCCGATCTTCTGGTGGGGGCTGATCCTCATCATGGTGTTCTCGTCGTATCTCGGCTGGACGCCCGTGTCGGGGCGCATCGCGGTCGAATACGATTTCCCGCACCCGACCGGCTTCATGCTGATCGACGCGCTGCTCGCGCCGGACGAAGGTTCGTTCAAGTCGGCGGTCAGCCACCTGATCCTGCCCGCGATCGTGCTCGGCACGATCCCGCTTGCGGTGATCGCGCGGATGACGCGCTCGTCGATGCTCGAAGTGTTGCGCGAGGACTACATCCGCACCGCCCGCGCGAAAGGGCTGTCGCCCGTGCGCGTGGTCGTCGTGCATGCGCTGCGCAATGCGCTGATCCCGGTCGTCACCGTGATCGGCCTGCAGATCGGCACGCTGCTTGCCGGCGCCGTGCTGACCGAGACGCTCTTTTCGTGGCCCGGCGTCGGCAAGTGGCTGATCGATGCGATCGGCCGCCGCGACTATCCGGTCGTCCAGGGCGGCATCCTGTTGATCGCGACGCTCGTGATCGTCGTGAACCTGGTCGTCGACCTGCTGTACGGCGTGCTGAATCCGCGCATCCGCCACACGAGGTAATTCCATGAGCAATCTGCAAAATACCCTGCCGACCGAATCCGCGCCGGCCGGCGGCCGTGCGCTCGCGCTGCGCGAGTTCTGGGCCAACTTCTCGCGCAACCGCGGCGCCGTCGGCGCGGGCATCGTCGTGATCGTGCTGATCGCAGTCGCCCTGCTCGCGCCGCTGATCGCGCCGCACAGCCCGGTCGAGCAATACCGCGACTACGTGAAGATTCCGCCCGCGTGGCTCGCCGGCGGCAACTGGCAATTCATCCTCGGCACCGACGAAGCGGGCCGCGACATCCTTTCGCGGCTGATGTTCGGCGCGCGGATGTCGTTCTGGATCGGCTTCGTATCGGTCGTGCTCGCGCTGATCCCCGGCATCGTGCTCGGGCTCGTCGCCGCGTTCTTCCAGAAGTGGGCCGACACGCCGGTGATGCGCATCATGGACGTGCTGCTCGCGCTGCCGTCGCTGCTGCTCGCGGTCGCGGTCGTCGCGATCATCGGCCCGGGCCTCACCAACACGATGTTCGCGATCGCGATCGTCGCGCTGCCGGCCTACGTGCGCCTCACGCGCGCGTCGGCGCTCGGCGAGCTGCAGAAAGAGTACGTGACCGCGTCGCGCGTGGCCGGCGCCGGCACGCTGCGGCTGATGTTCTCGCAGGTGCTGCCGAACTGCACGGCGCCGCTGATCGTGCAGGCGACGCTCGGCTTCTCGTCGGCGATTCTCGACGCGGCCGCGCTCGGCTTCCTCGGCCTCGGCGTGCAACCGCCGACCGCCGAGTGGGGCGCGATGCTCGCGTCCGCGCGCGACTACATCGACAACGCATGGTGGATCGTGACGATGCCCGGCCTGTCGATCCTGATTTCGGTGCTCGCGATCAACCTGCTCGGCGACGGGCTGCGCGACGCACTCGATCCCAAACTGAAGCGGATGGCGTGAGATGAAACAACCCCCACACTCACTATGTTCGCTGCCCCCCAAGGGGGCGGTCGCCCTCCTTGGGGCGGCCCGGCGGAGGACGACATGAGCCAAAATCTACTGACCATCCGCAATCTCGCGGTGAACTTCAACGGCCTGCCCGCGGTCGACCGGATCAACCTGTCGGTCGCGCCGGGCGAGGTGGTGGGCGTCGTCGGCGAATCGGGCTCGGGCAAGAGCGTGACGATGATGGCGCTGATGGGCCTGATCGACGCGCCCGGCAAGGTGACGGCCGACGAGGTCACGTTCAACGGCGTCGATCTCTTGAAGGCATCGCCGAAGGCGCGCCGCAAGATCGTCGGCAAGGACATCGCGATGGTGTTCCAGGACGCGCTGACGAGCCTGAACCCGAGCTACACGGTCGGCTACCAGATCAAGGAAGTGCTGAAGCTGCACGAAGGGCTGCGCGGCGACGCGCTGCACCGGCGCGCGCTGGAGCTGCTCGACCAGGTCGGCATTCCCGATGCGAAGAATCGCATCGCATCGTTTCCGCACCAGATGTCGGGCGGGATGAACCAGCGCGTGATGATCGCGATGGCCGTCGCGTGCAACCCGAAGCTGCTGATCGCCGACGAGCCGACCACCGCGCTCGACGTGACGATCCAGGCGCAGATCATGGATCTGCTCGTGAAGCTGCAGAAGGAGCGCGGGATGGCGCTCGTGCTGATCTCGCACGATCTGGCCGTGGTGTCGGAGGTCGCGCATCGCGTCGCGGTGATGTACGCGGGCGAGATCATCGAGACCAACCGCGTGCCCGACATCTTCCGCGCGCCGCATCATCCGTACACCGAAGCGCTGCTCGCGGCGATTCCCGAGCACAATCAGGGGGCGCGTCGCCTTGCCGCATTGCCGGGCATGGTGCCGGGCCGCGATGATCGCCCGTCCGGGTGCCTGTTCGCGCCGCGCTGCAAGTACGTCGTCGACGATTGCCGCAAGGCGCGGCCGGCGCTCGACGCGCTGGTGTCGGGCAACGATGCGATGCGCGCGCGCTGCATCAAGCCGCTCAATCTTTCCAACCTCGACGTGACGGGAGGCGCACGATGAACGCAGTCCAAGATACGCGCCACGCGTCGCACGACGAGGACGTCCTGGTGGCCGATGGCCTCGCGAAACACTACACGGTGAAGCGCGGGATGTTCGGGCAGGGCACGGTGAAGGCGCTGAACGGCGTGTCGTTCTCGCTGAAGCGCGGCAAGACGCTCGCCGTCGTCGGCGAGTCGGGCTGCGGGAAGTCGACGCTCGCGCGCCAACTGACGATGATCGAGACGCCCACCGCCGGCAGCCTCGTGATCGACGGCAAGAACGTCGCCGGCGCGAACCGCGAGACGGTCGCCGACCTGCGCCGCCGCGTGCAGATGGTGTTCCAGAACCCGTTCGCGTCGCTGAATCCGCGCAAGACCGTCGAGCAGACGCTCGCGGAGCCGCTCGAGATCAACGCGAACCTGACGGCCGCCGAGCGCGCCGCGCGCATCGCGCAGATCATGCGCACGGTCGGCCTGCGGCCCGAGCACGCGAAACGCTATCCGCACATGTTCTCGGGCGGCCAGCGCCAGCGGGTCGCGATCGCGCGCGCGATGATCCTCGATCCGCGCATCGTCGTCGCCGACGAGCCGGTGTCCGCGCTCGACGTGTCGATCCAGGCGCAGATCCTGAACCTGTTCATGGATCTGCAAGAGCAGTTCAAGACGAGCTACGTGTTCATCTCGCACAACCTGTCGGTGGTCGAGCATGTCGCGGACGACGTGATGGTGATGTACTTCGGCAGCGTCGCCGAGCTCGGCGACAAGGCGACGATCTACGCACGGCCGCGTCATCCGTACACGCGGGCGCTGATGTCGGCGACGCCGGCGATCTTCGAGGAAGATCGCCGCGTGCAGATCAAGCTGCAGGGCGAGTTGCCGTCGCCGCTCAATCCGCCGTCGGGCTGCTCGTTTCACCAGCGCTGCCCGTACGCGATCGAGCGGTGCCGCGTCGAGGAGCCGCCATTGCGCGAAGTCGACGGCCGGCGCGTGGCCTGCCATCGCGCCGAGGAGGTCGGGGAGGAGAATGCCTGAAGCGTTGGCGGCGCGCGTGTCCGGCGTGCGCCGTGCGGGAGCAGGCGGCGCGCGCGCGATGCGTGCGTACCGCGATGCGCGGCGCTGGAGCGTGCGTACCGTCACGGGCGCGGCGCTGGCCGGCGCGTGCGTGGCGGCCAGCGTCATGGTCCCCGTCGAACCGGCGCGCGCCGAAGGGCGTGCGCCGGCGACCTCGCCGATTCATCCGTCGCAGGTGCCGCGGCCCGGCATGAGCCTGCCGGGCTTCCATGCGCCGGCCGTGTCCGATGGCACGGTGTCGCGCGGCACCGTGCGCGTGCAGCCGGCGCGCATGCCGTTCTACGTCGCGACCCGCGGCAAGGTCACGCTCTACGTGCTCGGCACGCTGCACACGGGCGACCCGTCCGATTACCCGAGCGCGCAGCCGTTCCGGCCGCAGATCCTCGCGGCGCTCGCCGCGTCGCCGACGCTCGCGCTCGAGCTGTCGCCCGACGATCTGCTCGAATCGCAGGACGACGTGTCGAAGTACGGCGTGTGCCGCTACCCATGCCTGCAGCGCCTGCTGCCCGAGCCGCTGTGGCAGCGGCTCGCGGCGCGCCTGCGCGGCAACCCGGCCGCGCTCGCCGAGATCCGCAAGATGCGGCCGTGGCTCGCGGCGCTCGTCGTCGAGACCTACGATTCGCTGTCGGCCGGCCTGCAGACCGAATACGGCACCGAGGCGCAACTGCAGAACGTGTTCCTGAAGCGCAAGGGCGGCCGCGTGATCGGGCTCGAGACGCTCGCCGAACAGATGCGCGCATTCACCGGGCTGACGCTCGCCGAGCAGCGCGAGATGCTCGCGCAGGACATGGTGCAGACGCCCGCGCAGAACGCCGACGACATCAAGGCGCTGCATCGACTGTGGCGAATTGGCGACGCCGATGCGATCGCCGCGTGGGCCGTCGCGAAGAGCGAGCGGCTCGCGCGTTCGAAGGCGTTGTCGGCGTCGCTCGACAACAAGATCGTGTACGAGCGCAACCGGCGCTTCGTTGCACGGATGACGGCAATCGCCGCGCCGAACCGGCCGTTGTTCGTCGCGATCGGCGCGCTGCATCTGGGCGGCTCGCGCGGCGTGCTCGAATTGTTGCGCCAGCAAGGATACCGGGTCGACGCGAACTGATCGCGCCCGGCTGTCCGCACCGATCTTCCCCTGTTTGATCGACGTCGCGCGCCCCGCGCGAGGCGCTTGCGCGCGGGGCGTCGGTCGATAAGGAAAACCCTCGAATCATCGGAAAATAGCGTTTAAAACGATTGACATCCCGATCGGCCGATATCTATTCTTCATCCCACAAGTTGAAAAAATGAAAAGAATAGATAAGTTCTACGGGGTAGCAGAAATAAAGCGCGGGGTGAGCGTCGCCGGCACGTGAAGCACGTGCCGGCCGCGGAGAGTCTGCATGCACGGCGGGGCCAATCGTCGTCGAACAACATAGGCATGCAGGTCGACTTGCACATAAGCGACGTTCCGTCGTCTGACCGGGGAAGGCAGTGATCGGGCGGCGGCGGACGTTTTTTAATCCGGAATATTTTTCCGGTCACCGTCGAAAGACGGTTTCGGGGGATGAATCGACAGACGGCGAAGCCGCAGCGATTGCATCAACGTAAAAGCGCCACGAGGGCGCTTTTTTCTTTGGTGCGATGAAAACGTGCGGTGAGCGGGCAACGTCGCGAATGCGTCGAGTGCGTCGAACGGGCAGTTACGCGCCTTCGTCGGCCTGCACCGCTCCGGGCGCCACCACGTCGACGCCGGCGGCCTCGAGCGCCGCGCGGATCCGCTTCGCGAACGCCAGCGCATGCGGCCCGTCGCCATGCAGGCAGACGGTCTGCGCATTGAGCGGCACCCATTCGCCGCTCAGCGCGCGCACCTGCCGGTTGCGCACCATGTCGAGCGTGCGCGCGAGCACCGCATCCTCATCGTCGATCAACGCGCCGGGCTGGCTGCGCGGCACCAGCGAGCCGTCCGCGCGGTAGCCCCGATCGGCGAACACTTCCTCCACCGCGGCGAGCCCCGCATGCCGCGCGGCCGCGACGAATACGCTGTTCGCGAGCCCGAACACCGCGAGCGACGGATCGAAGTCGTGGATCGCGGACACCACCGCGTCGGCGATCAGCGGGTCGCGCGCGGCCTGGTTGTACAGCGCGCCGTGCGGTTTCACGTGCGCGATGCGCCCGCCCTCGGCCTGCGCGATCGCCGACAGCGCGCCGAGCTGGTACAGCACGCCCGCATAGATGTCGCCGGCCGGCAGCTGCATTTCCTTGCGGCCGAAATTCTCCGGATCGTGAAAGCTCGGGTGCGCGCCGATCGACACGCCTTTCTGCACGGCCCAGCGCACGCAGTCGCGCATCGCATTCGCGCCGCCTGCATGCCAGCCGCATGCGATGTTCGCCGACGTGACGAGGTCGAGCAGCGCCTCGTCCGATCCGCATCCTTCGCCGAGATCGGCATTCAGATCGATTTCCATATGTTCCTCGTCCACTGGTTGCGTGGCGCGTCTTTCGTTACCGCTTCCGCCATTGTCACGCCGCGCGCGATTGCGCGCGGCGGCGCGCTTCCTCGCGCATCTCGATCGCGACGTCGATCTGGCGCAGGTACGCCCGTTCCGCGACGAGGGCGGCGCGCGCGGCGTCGGGCGTCGTGCGCACGAAGCGGATCGGCAGGTTGAGCCGCGCCTGCGCGAGCTTCCACAGGTCGGCGCGGATCACCGTGCCGATCTTCGGGTACCCGCCGGTGGTCTGCGCGTCGTGCATCAGCACGATCGGCTGGCCGTTCGGCGGCACCTGGATCGTGCCCGGCAGCACCGCGTGCGACAGCAGCTCGGCCGGCCGCTCGCGCACCAGCTCGGCGCCGGCGAGGCGATAGCCCATCCGGTTGCTGTTCGCGGTGACGAGCCATTCCTCGTCCCAGAACGCCTGCTGCGAATCGGCCGCGAACGACGCGTAGTCCGGGCCCGGCAGCACGCGTACGGGCATCGCCCACGGCGCATGCGCGGGGCGGTGACGGCGCGGCGGCTCGTCGACGCGCACGAACGCGCACCACGCCGGCGCCTTCACGCCGAATTCGGGCGCGTCGGCCGCGAGGCAGCCGGCGCCGGCCGGCGGCGCGCCGACCGGCAGCCGGTCGCCGTCGCGCAGCGTGCGACCGCCGAGGCCGCCGAAGCGCGACGCGAGATCGGTGCTGCGCGAGCCGAGCATCGGCAGCACGTCGATGCCGCCCGCGATGCACAGGTAGCCGCGCATCCCGCGTTTCGCGGCCGGCAGCACGAGCGTCTGGCCGGCGTCGACCGGCAGGCTCCACCACGAATACACGGGCTTGCCGTCGAGCGTCGCGCCGAACTCGGTGCCGGTGATCGCGATGCGCGTGGCGCGCGTGAAGCGGAACGTGGCGGGGCCGATCGTGATTTCGACGGCCGCCGCGTCGGGGCGGTTGCCGACGAGCCGGTTGCCGACTTCGAGCGCGAGGCCGTCGAGCGCGCCGCCTTGCGCGACGCCGAGATGGCGCGTGCCGCGGCGCCCGAGATCCTGCACGGTCGACAGCGGGCCGGCCCGCACGACCTCGACGGTGCCCGGTGCGTTGCTCTGGGTCATCGTGCGTCGACTCCCGCAATGGTGAAGCGTACGCGGTCGCCGGGCAGCAGCAGCGTCGGCTGCGGCCGCGCCGGATCGAACAGCCGCTGCGACGTGTGGCCGATCAGCTGCCAGCCGCCGGGCGACGTGGCCGGGTAGATGCCCGTCTGCGCGCCGCCGATGCCGACCGAGCCGGCCGGCACCTCGAGGCGCGGCGCCGCGCGGCGCGGCGTATGCAGCGACGCGTCGAGGCCGCCCAGATACGCGAAGCCCGGCTGGAATCCGACGAAGAACACGACGTAGGCGCCGGCCGCGTGGCGTGCGACGACCTCGTCGGCCGACAGCCCCGTGTGCGCTGCGACGGCGGCCAGGTCGGGGCCGGCGGCCCCGCCGTACTCGACCGGGATTTCGACCTCGCGGCCGTCCGCGTGCTCGACGTCGGCCGTCTCCCACGCGTCGCGCAGCGCGGGCGTGAGCGAGTCGGCCGTCGCGGCGAGCGGGTCGAACACGATGGTCAGGTTGTTCATGCCGGGGACGACGTCGATCACGTCGGGCCACGCGCGCGCGGCCGCGGCCACGGCCCAGACGCGGCGCTGGCAATCGAGCGTGGCGGGCGGCGGCACCTCGCAGACGAGGGCGGCATCGCCGAGCGGATAAATGCGGGGTGGCGTCATCGGACTGGCACGGTTCGGACGGCAATGTTAGCGCACATTGTCAATAAAATATCGACAACTTCTCAATAAGCGTTTTCGCCTAGCTCGTAGGCCGGGGCTTCTGGCGTACACTCGGGCACGTCCTGTCATCCGGCTTGCGCCGCCTTTCCATGAAGCGTCCTGCGACCAAGATCGTGTCATCCGAACACCTCGTTTCCGATTCGAGCGCGGAGCTGTCGGAACTCGAATACGGGCTCATCATGGCCGGCAACGCGTTCAACCGCTGGATGGTGCGCTGCATGTCGGCGGCGGGCGCGAAGGACATGACGGCGGTCGAGGTCTCGCTGCTGCATCACGTCAGCCATCGCGAACGCAAGAAGAAGCTCGCCGACATCTGCTTCGTGCTCAATATCGAGGATACGCACGTCGCGACCTATGCGCTGAAAAAACTGATCGCCCGCGGCTATGTGAAAAGCGAGAAGAGCGGCAAGGAAGTGTTCTTCTTCGCGACCGACGCGGGCCGCGAGCTGTGCCTGAAGTACCGCGAGGTGCGCGAGCATTGCCTGATCGAGACGCTGAAGGACAGCGGCCTCACCAACGCGCAGATCGGAGACGCGGCGCAGTTGCTGCGCCACGCGTCGGGCCTCTACGACACGGCCGCGCGCGCGGCGGCGTCGCTGTAACCGAGCGCGGAAACGGTCGGTCGCCGCGACGCGCTCACGGCAAGCCGCGACGATCGCGGCGCCGCGCGCGCCATCATCCGGCGGCCGGGTAAAGCGCACCGTCGGTGACGATCCAGCGCAGCGCGAGATCGTGCGCCTCGGCCGGCAGCGCATCGACGCGGCACGCTTCGTACGCGATGCCGACCGTCACGGGCAGCGTGTCGCCCGGCCAGGCGGCGAGCGTGCGATCGTAGTAGCCGCCGCCGTAGCCGAGCCGGTAGCGCTGCGGATCGAATCCCACGCACGGAATCAGCAAAAGATCGGGCACGACGACGATTCCCGACGCCGGTTCGGGAATCCGGTGATGGCCTTCGCGCATCGGCGTGTGCGCGTCCCACGCGTGGAACGCGAGCGGCGTGTGACGCTCGCCGATCACCGGCAGCGCGGCGCACCGGCCGGGCCCCGCCGCGCACCATGCGAGCACCGCGTCGCGCGCATCGAATTCGCCCGGCAGCGGCCAGTAGAACCCGACCGTGCGCGGCGCCAGACGGTCGAGCAGCGTGCGCAGCCGCGCATCGAGCGCGGCGTTCGCGGCGGGTTGCGACGCGGCGTCGCGACGGGCGCCGGACAGCGTTTTGCGCAGCGCAACCTTCGGGTTCGGCACAGGGTTGCGTGCTATGCTTTCGGTCACTTCGTGCTCCATTCAAAACGATGTCGAACAGCCTTTTCCGAGTATATCGCGCGGTCGCGCTCGCGCTTTCGGCCGCCGCGCTCGTCGCCGGCACGGCCGCATGCGCCGCACCGAACGACGACACGCTCGCCGGGGACGACCAGATCTTCGTGCAGCTTCGCGAAGCCGCACGCCGCAACGACGCCGCGAAGGCCGCGCAGCTCGCGTCGATGATCCCGAACTATCCGGTGCCGTCCTACGTCGAGTATTTCCAGATCAAGCCGCAGTTGTTCGATTCGACGGGCCGCGCGCGCGTCGATGCGCCGGACGCGCCCGTGCAGTCGTTCCTGCAGCGCTACGACGGCCAGGCGATCGCCGATCGCCTGCGCAACGACTACCTGCTCGTGCTCGGCGCGCGCCACGACTGGCGCAATTTCGACGACCAGTACAAGCGCTTCGTGCTCGACGACGACACGCAGGTCAAGTGCTACGCGCTCGAGTCGCGCGCGGCGCGCAACGAGAACGTCGCCGACGCGGCGCGCGCGCTGCTCGTCGAGCCGAAGAACTACGGCGATGCGTGCGTCGACCTGATCACCGCGCTCACCGTCAACCAGCAGTTCACGAGCGACGACGTGTGGCAGCAGGCGCGCCTCGCGTACGAGCAGAACTACACGACGCTCGGCGGCAAGATCGTCGACGCGCTCGGCCCGCGCCCCGTCGGCTTCGACCAGGCGACGAGCGCGCCGCCGCTGTACCTCGCGCGCGGCGTCGGGGCTGACGCCGCATCGCATCAGATCGCGCTGATCGCGCTCAGCCGCATGGCGCGCAACGATCCGGACGCCGCCGCCGGGATGCTGACGACGGTCGCGCCGTCGCTGACCAAGCAGGAGCAGGCGATCGCGTGGGGCGCGATCGGCTACCAGGGCGCGATCAAGCGCTCGCCGATGGCGTCGGTCTGGTATGCGAAATCGGCGAACGCGCCGCTGTCGAATCCCGGCTACGAATGGCGCACGCGCGCCGCGCTGCTCGCCGGCAACTGGCCGATGGTGCGCTGGTCGATCGAGCAGATGCCGCCGTCGCTGCGCAACGACCCGGCGTGGATCTACTGGCATGCGCGCGCGCTCAAGCAGAGCGGCGACACGCTGCAGGCGAACCAGGAATTCGAGCAGGTCGCCGGCCAGTTCAACTTCTACGGGCAGTTGGCCGGCGAAGAGCTCGGCCAGCGCACGACGATTCCGCCGCGCACGAAGGTGAGCGACGCCGAGGTCGACGCGATGGGCAAGATTCCGGGCTTCGCGCTCGCGCAACGCTTCTACGCGCTGAACCTGCGCCTCGAAGGCAATCGCGAATGGAACTGGCCGCTGCGCGGGATGACCGATCGCCAGCTGCTCGCGGCCGCCGAATACGGCAAGCGCGTCGAACTGCTCGACCGCACGGTCAACACGGCCGACCGCACGAAAGCCGAGCACGATTTCACGCTGCGCTATCCGTCGCCGTACCGCACGACCGTCGAGCGCTACGCGCAATCGACGGGACTCGACGTCGAATGGGCGTACGGGCTGATCCGCCAGGAATCGCGCTTCATCATCAGCGCGCGTTCGTCGGTGGGCGCGGGCGGCCTGATGCAGCTGATGCCGGCGACGGCCCAGATGGTCGCGAAGAAGCTCGGCATGGGCACGATCTCGCGTGCGCAGATGCACGATATCGACACCAACATCCAGCTCGGCACCTGGTATCTCGCGGACATCTACAACAACTTCGACAGCTCGCCGGTGCTCGCCACGGCCGGCTACAACGCGGGCCCGGGGCGGCCGCGCCAGTGGCGCCAGGTGTTGACGCAGCCGGTCGAAGGCGCGATCTTCGCGGAGACGATTCCGTTCAACGAGACGCGCGACTACGTGAAGAACGTGCTGTCGAACACCGTCTACTACGCGGCGCTCTTCGAGGGCAAACCGCAGTCGTTGAAGAAACGTCTAGGCATGATCTCGCCCTGATACGCAATCTTCACACTGCCGCGCGAGACGCGGCAGTGTTCTTTTTAGGACTCGAACAATGGATCGCCAGACCGTCGCGCTGCTGGGCGGCACCGGCTTCATCGGCAGCCGGCTCGTCAATGCGCTGATCGACGCCGGCAAGCAGGTGCGGATCGGCACGCGGCGGCGCGACCACGCGCGCCACCTGCAGATGCTGCCGGTCGACATCGTCGAACTCGATGCGCTCGACACGCGCACGCTCGCGCGCTTCGTCGCCGGCGCGCACGCGGCGATCAACCTGATCGGCGTGCTGCACGGCGGCCGGGGCACGCCGTACGGGCCCGGCTTCGAGCGCGCGCACGTTGCGCTGCCGGCCGCGCTGGCGACCGCCTGCACCGAGGTCGGCGTGCAGCGCCTGCTGCACATGAGCGCGCTCGGCGCCGATTCGCACGGCGCGAGCATGTACCAGCGCTCGAAGGGCGACGGCGAAGCCGCGCTGCATGCGGTCGCGGCCACCGATTCGCTCGCGCTGACGATCTTCCGGCCGTCGGTCGTGTTCGGCCCGGGCGACGCCTTCCTCAATACGTTCGCGAAACTGCAGCGCACGGTCCCCGTGTTGCCGCTCGCGATGCCCGACGCGCGTTTCCAGCCGGTGTTCGTCGGCGACGTCGTGCGCGCGTTCGTCAACACGCTCGATCTCGCGGGTGCGCACGGCAAGACCTACGAACTCGGCGGCCCGACCGTCTACACGCTCGAGCAACTGGTGCGCTACTGCGGCACGCTGGTCGGCCGGCAGGCACGCATCGTGCGGCTGCCCGACGCGCTTGCGCGGCTGCAGGCGAGCGTGTTCGAATGCCTGCCGGGGGAGCCGGTGCTCACGCGCGACAATCTCGCGACGATGTCGGTGCCGAACGTGCTGTCGGGGCCGCTCGCGCCGGAACTCGGGCTCTCGCCCGCGAGTCTCGAAAGCATTGCGCCCGCGTATCTCGGCGAAGCGCCGACGCGCTCGCGGTTCGACTGGTTCCGCTCGCGTCGCTAATACCCGCGGGGCGCCGCCGGTCGGCGCCTTTCGTTTCCTGTTTCGCATTTTTCGGAACCCCGTCATGAAGCTCGTCATTGGAGACAAGAACTACTCGTCGTGGTCGATGCGGCCGTGGCTGCTGCTCGCGCATTTCGGCATCCCGTTCGACGAGATCGTGGTCGAACTGCGCCGCGACGACACGGCCGCGCGCATCCGCGAATACTCGCCGACCGGCAAGGTGCCGTGTCTGGTCGACGATCACGGCGCGGCGATCTGGGATTCGCTCGCGATCGCCGAGACGCTCGCCGAGCGCTATCCGCAATTCCCGATGTGGCCGGCCGACCCGCTCGCGCGTGCGCATGCGCGCTGCGTGTCCGCCGAGATGCATTCGGGCTTCATGGCGCTGCGCACGCAGATGGGCATGAGCATCCGCGCGTCGATGCCGGGGCGCGGCGCGACGCCCGACGCGCTCGCCGACGTCGCGCGCATCGACGCGCTGTGGAGCGAATGCATCGAGGCGTCGGGCGGGCCGTTCCTGTTCGGCGAATTCGGGATCGCCGATGCGATGTATGCGCCCGTCGTGATGCGCTTCAACACGTATGCGCCGGCGCTGTCGCCGGAGGCGGCCGGCTATGCGGCGCGCGTGACGGCGCTGCCGGCGGTGCAGCGGTGGATCGATGCCGCGCGCCGCGAAACCAACGTGATCGCCGAATACGAACCGCAGCCATGAACATCTACGCAGTAGGCGGAGCAATCCGCGACGAATTGCTCGGCGTGCCGGTGCAGGATCGCGACTACGTGGTGGTCGGCGCGACGCCCGAGCAGATGACCGCGCAGGGCTTCCGGCCGGTCGGCAAGGATTTCCCGGTGTTCCTGCATCCGCAGACGCAGGAGGAATACGCGCTCGCGCGCACCGAGCGCAAGACGGCGGCCGGCTATCACGGCTTCCGGTTCCATTACGCGCCGGATGTGACGCTCGACGAGGATCTCGCGCGGCGCGACCTGACGATCAACGCGATGGCGCGCGAGGTGAGCCCGGAAGGCGCGCTGGTCGGCCCGGTGATCGATCCGTTCGACGGGCAGGCCGACCTGCGCGCGCGCGTGTTCCGGCACGTGAGCGACGCGTTCGTCGAGGATCCGGTGCGGATCCTGCGCATCGCGCGCTTCGCCGCACGGTTCGCGGATTTCACGGTCGCCGACGAAACGCTCGCGCTGATGCGGCGGATGGTCGACGCGGGCGAGGTCGACGCGCTCGTGCCCGAGCGCGTGTGGCAGGAAATCGCGCGCGGGCTGATGGAGGCGAAGCCGTCGCGGATGTTCGCGGTGCTGCGCGACTGCGGCGCGCTCGCGCGCATCCTGCCGGAGGTCGACGCGCTGTGGGGCGTGCCGCAGCGCGCCGATTACCACCCGGAAGTCGATACCGGCGTGCACGTGATGATGGTCGTCGACTACGCGGCGAAGCAGGGCTATTCGCTGGCGGTGCGCTTCGCGGCGCTCACGCACGATCTCGGCAAGGGCACGACGCCCGCGGACGTGCTGCCGCGCCACGTCGGCCACGAAAGCCGCAGCGTCGAGCTGCTCAAGCCGTTGTGCGAGCGGCTGCGCGTGCCGAACGAATGCCGCGATCTCGCGCTGGTGGTCGCGCGCGAGCACGGCAACCTGCATCGCGTGATGGAGATGGGCGCGGCCGCGCTGGTGCGGCTCTTCGAGCGCAGCGACGCGCTGCGCAAGCCGGCGCGCTTCGCCGAGTTGCTGCAGGCGTGCGAATCGGACGCGCGCGGCCGGCTCGGGCTCGATGCGCAGCCGTATCCGCAGGCCGAGCGGCTGCGCGTCGCGCTCGCGGCCGCGCGCAGCGTCGATGCCGGCGCGATCGCGCGTGGCATCGGCAGCGACACGGAGAAGATCAAGGAAGCCGTGCATCGCGCGCGGATCCAGGCCGTCGCGCAGGCGCTCGCGATCGGCGAGTAGTCGACGAATAGTCGGCGAGTAATCGGCGCGGAACCGGGCGCGCGGCATGTGCGCCCGTCGGCCGTTACGGTTTCTTCCTGCGCGCCGGCGTCGCGGCCGCCGGGCGTTTGCCGGCGGCGGCGCGCGGCTTCGCCGAACCCTTCTTGTCGGCTGCGTCAACCTTGGACGGCCGCGCCGCGGCGGCGTCGCGAACATCCCGTCTGGGCGTCGGCGCACGGCGGCTCACGCGCGGCTCGGCGGGCTTCGACTGCCGGATTTCCGTCGTCGCGGACGCGAATTCCGCCGAACTGTCGTCGAACAGCGGCAGCGTGCTGACGGTGATCAGCTCGACCGGCCCGTCGCCGACATTGGCCACGCGATGCCGCTTGCGCGCGTCGAAGTGCAGCGAGTCGCCGGGCCCCAGCGGGTAATTCTTCCTGCCGACCGTGTAGCAGACGCGGCCGGCCAGCACGTACACGAATTCGTCGCCGCCGTGCGCGACCCATTCCGACCGGTAGCCTTCCATCATCTGCACTTTCAGCGCGTTGATCTGGCTGCCGTCGAACGTGGTGGACAGCCGTTCGTACCATTGCGACGCGGCGTCGAGCGCGTACGGCTTGCGGCTGCCCTCGTGCGAATCGGGCTGCGGCTGGCGAGGCTGCTCGATCAGCGTGCCGAGCGGCACGCCCAGCGCCTTCGCGACGTTGACGAGCGACGACAGCGAGATGCCCGTCAGATGACGCTCGACCTGCGACAGGAACCCGACCGACAGTTTCGCTTCGGTCGCGACTTCCAGCAGCGTCTTCTTCGCTTCCCGGCGCAGGCGGCGAATGCGCTGGCCGATACGCATGAGGTCTGAATCCATGAATCTCTTTCGTGGCAACGAGTCGGGGCGCGGGCACGGCGGCGGTGCGCTCGCCGGGGCGGAGGCCGGCGCATTGTACCGCGCAGCATCGCCGGGTGAATTGGCGCTGTGCCGGGATCCGCAGGCCGTGCGCCGATTTTAGTCCTACGAAAATTTTGGCTTGACCTCGATTTCGGCCTGCTCTAGATTCTGTCGCGCATCAAACAAAGTTAAGTGAGACGAAAATTTGCCGAGAGCGGCCGCTGGAACCGCGGCGCGGTCCGGCGGCGCGTCGCGCCATGCGCGACCTGCGCCGCGGCGACGTGTCGTGTCAGGCAGCAGCGCTGCCGCGACGCGCCGCTAGCCGCGGACAACAATGAATAACGGGCATCCGATGATCGACCGACTGAAATACAGCTTCTCCGGCCTTTCCCCGTACGACGCGTCCGTCGCCGAGACCCAGGCCGGCCTGTCGCGCCTGCTCGATGCCGCGCGACTCGACGCGGTGGTGATCACGTCGCAGGACGAGTACGTGACCGAGTACCTGCCGCGCAGCAACAACCCGCGCTACGCGGTGTCGGGCTTCGACGGCTCGGCCGGCTGCGGGATCTTCCTGAGCGCGGCGACCGCGCAGGCGCTTGGCGTGCCGCCGTTCGTGCTGTTCGTCGACGGCCGCTATCACTTCCAGGCCGACGAGCAGTGCGATCCGGCGCGCGTGCGCGTCGAGAAGCTCGGCATCGACGTGACGATCTGGCAGGCGATGGCCGACTGGCTGGTCGCGCACGCGAGCCGGCTCGCGCGGGTCGGCTACGACGCGCGGCGGATCAGCGTCGCGCAGCGCAACCGGTTGTTCGAGCAGACGCAGGCCGCGACGCTCGACTGGACGAGCCTCGCCGATCGCGAAATCGACCAGGCGATCGCGCTGCCGGGCTGGAACGTCGAGCGGCCGATCTTCGAGATTCCCGCCACGATGACCGGCCTGAGCGTCGCGCAGAACCTCGACACGCTGAACCGCCGGCTCGCCGCGCATACCGGCGCGGCCGACGGCAAGACCGCGTTCTTCACCTGCGCGTCGGACGATCTCGCGTATCTGCTGAACAGCCGCGGCTATCACATCCCGAATGCGTCGTCGCACCTCGGCTTCCTGTTCGCGATCGGCGCTCAGGTGGCGTTGTTCTTGCCGGAAGGCTGCGACCGCTGCGAGGTCGCGCTCGATTCGTATCCGGCGCTGCACGTGATCCGGCGCGACGTCGCGGCGCTCGAGCGCTTTCTCGCGCAGTTCGCGGTCGACCACGTGTGCTACGGGTTCGAATCGGTGAACTGCGCGCTCGTCGACGCGGTGAACCGCGTGTGGCCGCACGCGCGGCATGCCGATTTCAACCCGGTCGAGGCGATGCGGGCGAGCAAGACGCCGGCAGTGCTCGACCAGTTCCGCGACGCGTTCGCGCGCAGCGCCGCGGCGATCGCCGAGACGATGCGCTGGGCAAAGACCGGCGAGCCGGGCGTGCGCCACACCGAGTACGACCTCGCGCGCACGATCAACGACGCATACGGCGCCCGTTCGGCGGTCGCGCTGTCGTTTCCGTCGATCGCGGCGAACGGCGCGAACAGCGCGTTCGCGCATTACACGGCGGCGAGCGCCGACGTCGAGCTGACCGAAGGCGAACTCGTGCTGCTCGACAGCGGCGCGTACTACGAAGCCGGCTTCGCGACGGACTGCACGCGCGTCGTGCTGCGTCGCACGCGGCCGGACACGGTCGCGCAGCCGTGGCAGCGCGAGATCTACACGGTCGCGCTGAAGGCCTGCATCAAGGGGCTCGTCACGCGCTTTCCGGCGAGCGCGACAGGCGGCGACGTCGATGCGCTGGTGCGGCAGGTGTGTCGCGATCACGGCCATGATTTTGGCCACGGCACCGGGCACGGCGTCGGGATTCACGTGCACGAGGGCGGCGTGCGGTTCGCGCCGGGCGCGCGTTACGGGCTGGTGCCGAATGCGGTGATTTCGGTCGAGCCGGGCATCTATCTGCCGGGCAAGGGCGGCGTGCGGATCGAGAACATCGTGATCGTGCGGCCCGACGACGCGCAGCCCGGCACCGTGACGTTCGAGAACATCGTGACGGTCGGCTACGACTGGGACCTGATCGATCTGGATCTGCTGGACGACGCCGAGCGTGCGTACCTGCGCGACTACGAGCGGCGGTGCGTGGAAAGCGGCACGCAGGTCACCGCGTGTCCGCTGCTGTAACGAAGGGAAGGGACAGGCGCGGCTGCAGGGCGGCCGCGCGGTGCGACGTCGGCCGGTCAGCGCGCGAGCGCCGACACGCGTCCGTCGGGGCCGTACACGCCGGACGGCGCGGGCGCCGAGCGCAGCACCGCGAGCGCGCGCTCGTTGTAGTCCATCCGGATCCGGATCAGCATCCCGTTGTTCGCATTGGCCTGGCGCGCGCGTTCGGCGGCCTGTTGCAGCAGTTGCCAGCGGCCCGCGAGGCGCGCATCGCGCTCGGCCGCCTGGTCCATGCCTTTCTTGCCGGCCGGAAAGCCGAGCGCGGAAAGCTGCGTGTCGCGCGTGCGTTCGAGCTGCGCGAGCCGGTCGATCAGTTCGCTTTTCTTCTCGACGATGCCGGGCAGCATCTCGAGCGGCTCGGCCGTCGTCAGCGCCTTTTCCTCGTAGACGAGCAGGGACGCGAACGCCTCGATCGTCGCGTGTTCGTCGTTGACCGTGGCCAGCAGCTCTTCTCTCATCGCGTCATGCTCGTCACGCCGGTGCGTGCGGTGTCGCGCGCGCCGGCAAACCGGGTGACCCGGCCACGAGGCCGGGGCTTAGCTGCCCTGCGGGCGCTGCTGCTGCAGCAGTTCGCGGGCGGTGTTCAATACGCCGTCGGCAATCTTGTTCGCGTCGATCGTCAGCGTGCCGTCGTTCAGCGCGTCCTTGATCGACTGGACCAGACCCGTGTCGATATCGGCGTCGCCCGACGCGGATACCGAACGCAGCTGGCCGGACAGACCCGACAGGTTGACGTTCGTGTCGCTGCCGCTCGATCCTGCATCGGCTGCCTGTGCGGACGACTGGGCCGTGCCGGACGGCGCACGGGCCGCGCCGGTGCCGGTCGGCGCGAGGGGGCTCGGTTTCGGAGTGGAATCGATCTTCACGATGGGTTTCCTGTACGGTTTGACCCAGATAACGGCCGGGTCGGCCCGAACTTTAGCATCGCGAGCCCGAAATGCCCCGAATAAACAATTCTTTACATTTTTGCGGCAGATCCGTTCCTACAGCGGAATTTCGACGGTGCCGGCGTCCTTGACGATCGCCGTGACGATCTGCCCGGCCGCCATCCGCACGCGTACCGACTGGCCCGGCGCCGCATTCGCGAGCACGCTGCCCTCGGCCGAAATCGTGAAGCCGGGGCCGGCCGCGACGACCCGCACCGTCTGGCCGGCCGACACCGACGCCGCGCTCTTCAGCATGTCCTGCCGCAGCGGTAGCCCGGCCGAGATGCGCGCGAGCGCGGTCGCGCCGACGGCCTGCGCGGGATCGGTGATCACCGCGAGCGGCAGCACCGTCAGGTCGCCGTCGCGCGCGACCAGGTCGGCCGCGGAGAGCGGCTCGCCGGGCGCGATCTGCCGCGCGGCGACGTAATAGGTGGCCTGCACGGCGACCTTCGCCTGCAGGTAGACGGTCCACGGCCGCTCGCCCGCGCAGCGCACGCCGACCGTCGTGCGGCCCCACAGGCGCGCGCCGGTCGGCAAGAACGGCTCGAGCGTCGTGCATGCGGCGAGCCCGCGCGGAAAGGCGGTCGTGACCGTCGCGGTGGTCTTGCCGGGCAGGCCGGCGATCTGCTGCTGCAGGAACGCGAGCGCCGCGCGCCGGATCGTTTCGGGGTCTTGCTGGCCGGGCGGCGTCGCGGGCTGGGCCGTAGCGGCGGCCGGAGCCGGGGCCGGGTTGGCGGAAGCGGCCGAGGTGCGCGCTGCCGCTGCGGCCGACGCGGCACGGGCTGCCGCGAGGCGCGCCGAAGCTGCCGATTGCGGCGCCGGCCGCGCGAAAGCCGATGCAGGCTCGGCCGTGCCGGCGACGACCGTCGCGATGGCGGCGGGGTCCGCCGCGCGCGGCGTCGTGCCGTATCCGGCGTTCGCGCGGGCGGCTGCATAGACGGGGAGCGGCGCAGGGGCCTGCACAGCGGCCGGCGGCGGGACGCTCGTCACGACCATCTGGCCGGCCGGTTGTGCCGCGTAGCCATCTCCGGTCGCGGCGCTCGCCGCGCCAGCCGCGCGCCGTCCGCCCGAAGCCGACGCCGAAGCGATCCCCGCATTCCCGCCGAACTGCCCGCCGCTCGCTGCATTGGCGTGCGCGAGCGCGGTTTCGGCCGTCTCGCCGCGCCCGGGAATCACGATCATCCCGTCATCGGCGTGCACGGCGGGCGCGGCGATCCACAGCGCCGCGGCGAGCGCGAACGCACGCCGGGCGTGCGTGAGCCGCCCGTTCCTGCCGCGAAGTGCGCCGCCCGTCATCGCCATGCCTCCGATCCGTTGATCCGCTTCGCATTCTAGGGAGCCGGGGCGTCGCGCAAACGATGAATAGAGGGGGCCTTTGCCGCGTTATTCGCCCGATTGCCGGTTGCGTCCCGCGCCTACCATCGCTGTCATGGAAAAAAGCCTCTCGGGTCGCCATCCGGTGCGAGGGGCGTGCAGCGCTTCATACGGAGAGACGCACACATGCTGGACAAACTCGATGCGGAATTCGCGTTCGGCCGACAGGCGCTCGACGTGCGCGCCTATCGGCAGGAACTGCTGTCGTCGAACATCGCGAACGCCGACACGCCCGGCTACCAGGCCCGCGACGTCGATTTCGCGTCGACGCTCGCGCGCTCGCTGAAGCAGACGGGCGGCGGGCTCGCGCCCAGCAACGCCGCGCAACTGCCGATGGCGCAGCCGGCCGGCGTGACGAGCGGCATGTCGATGGTGTCGACGGCGGCGGGCCACATGGCCGGCACCGCGAAGCTGATCCCGACCGGCGGCCCGTCGGACGACTACGGCCGCGCGCAATACCGGATGCCGCTGCAGCCGTCGCTCGACGGCAACACGGTCGATCTCGACGTCGAGCGCGTGCAGTTCGCGAACAACGCGCTGCACTACGAAACCGGGATGACCGTGATGACCCAGCAGATCAAGGCGATGCTCGCCGCGATCACGACGAACTCGTAACGAACTCGTAAGCGCCGGCCGCTTCCGAATCCGGCACCCAGCACAAGGAGCCTCCATGCCTTCGTTGATGAACATCTTCGGCGTCGCCGGTTCGGCGCTGTCCGCGCAATCGCAGCGCCTGAACGTGACCGCGTCGAACCTCGCGAATGCCGACAGCGCGACCGGCCCCGACGGCAAGCCGTACAAGGCCAAGCAGGTCGTGTTCGCGACCGATCCGATCGGCGGCGCGCGCAGCGCGTCCGGCCAGGGCGTGGGCGGCGTGCGCGTGACCAAGGTGATGGACGACCCGTCGCCGATGAAATCGACCTACGACCCGGCGAACCCGTCCGCCGACGCGAACGGCTACGTGCAGATGCCGAACGTCGACCCGGTGCAGGAGATGGTGAACATGATCTCGGCGTCGCGCTCGTACCAGGCCAACGTCGAGACGCTGAACACCGCGAAGACGCTGATGCTCAAGACGCTGACGATCGGCTCGTAAGCCGCGCGCCGCCCGACCTTTTCCTACCGAGACCCGGACCGACAGTTCCGACAGAAGGCCACCCAGGATGACTTCCTCCAACACGACGATCGGCGGCAACGGCACCAACGTGTCGACGCTGCCGACCGACACGATGAACACCAACAACGTGTCGTCGACCAACGGCACGTCGGCGAGCGACCTGCAGGCGACGTTCCTGAAGCTGCTCGTCACGCAGCTGCAGAACCAGGATCCGACCAGCCCGGTGGACAGCTCGCAGATGACGTCGCAGCTCGCGCAGATCAACACGGTGAGCGGCATCGCGCAGCTGAACACGTCGCTCACGTCGCTGTCGACGCAGCTCGCGGCCGGCCAGCAGACGCAGGCCGCGCTGCTGATCGGCACCAACGTGCTTGCGCCGGGCAACAGCGTCGGCGTGAAGAGCGGCGCGGCGTCGCCGTTCGGCGTGTCGCTCGCGAGCGACGTGTCGAACCTGACGATCACCGTGAAGGACAAGACGGGTGCCGTCGTCAACACGATCAACGCGGGCAAGCAGTCGGCCGGCACCGTGCCGTTCAACTGGACGCCGACGGACGCGGCCGGCAACGCGCTGCCCGACGGCGTCTACACCGTGAGCGCGCAGTACACGGGCAGCGACGGCAAGACGTATGCGCCGACCGTGCTCGCGGCCGCGACGGTGCAGAGCGTGATCAAGCAGGCGGACGGCACGGCGGGGCTCGTGCTGTCGAACGGCACGACGGTGGGGCTCACCCAGGTTGCGTCGATCTTCCCGAACACGAAGTCGTCCTCGACCGGCGACACCACCACCAACTGATCGAGTTTTCTCGTCACGGAGAGCGAAATGGGTTATCAACAGGGTCTGAGCGGCCTCGCCGGCGCATCGAACGCGCTGGACGTGATCGGCAACAACATCGCGAACGCGAACACGGTCGGCTTCAAGTCGAGCACCGCGCAGTTCGCCGACATGTACGCGAACTCGGTCGCGACGTCGGTCAACACGCA
Source organism: Burkholderia sp. AcTa6-5 (assembly GCF_017815075.1). Taxonomy (NCBI): domain Bacteria; kingdom Pseudomonadati; phylum Pseudomonadota; class Betaproteobacteria; order Burkholderiales; family Burkholderiaceae; genus Burkholderia; species Burkholderia sp. AcTa6-5. Next base: position 183,558 of record NZ_JAGIQE010000012.1, read on the forward strand.
GATCGGCATCGGCACGTCGCTGAACTCGGTGCAGCAGAACTTCGGGCAGGGCACGATCAATACGACGAACTCGTCGCTCGACGTCGCGATCAACGGCAACGGCTTCTTCCAGATGTCGAACAACGGCGTGACGACGTACTCGCGCGACGGCACGTTCCAGCGCGACAAGAACGGCTTCATCGTCGACGCGCAGGGCCGTAACCTGATGGGCTACGCGGCCAACGCGGGCGGCGTGATCAACACCGCGCAGACCGTGCCGCTGCAGGCGCCGACCAACAACATCGCGCCGACCGCGACGACCAAGATCACCGGCCAGTTCAACCTGAACTCGCAGGACACGGTGCCGACCAAGACGCCGTTCAGCGCGACCGACAACACGACGTACAACTACTCGACCGCGATCCAGGTGTACGACTCGCTCGGCGGCTCGCAGGCGGTCAACATGTACTTCGTGAAGTCGGCGGCCGGCACGTGGGAAGCGTACGCGGGCGTCCAGGGCGGCGCGACGACCGATCTCGGCACGATCACGTTCGATACGTCGGGCGCGATCAAGAGCACGACGACCGGCACGCCGGCCGCGCCGACCGCGTCGCTCGGCCAGTTCCAGTTCACCGTGCCGAACACCGACGGCTCGGCGACGCCGCAGGCGCTGACGCTGGACCTGACCGGCACGACGCAGTACGGCGGCAAGGACGGCGTGAACAATCTCGCGCAGGACGGCTACGCGAGCGGCAGGCTCACCACCTACTCGATCGGCAGCGACGGCAAGCTGACCGGCAACTACTCGAACGGCCAGACCGCCGTGCTTGGCCTGATCGCGCTCGCGAACTTCAACAACCCGAACGGGCTGGTGAACCTCGGCGGCAACCAGTACGCCGAATCGTCGGCGTCGGGCGTGCCGCAGGTGTCGGCGCCGGGCAGCACGAACCACGGCACGCTGCAGGGCAGCGCGCTCGAGAACTCGAACGTCGACCTGACCTCGCAGCTCGTCAACCTGATCACCGCGCAGCGCAACTACCAGGCGAACGCGCAGACGATCAAGACGCAGCAGACCGTCGACCAGACGCTCATCAACCTGTAAGCGCGGATAACCGGCAGCCATGGACCGACTGATCTATACGGCGATGACGGGCGCGTCGCAGTCGCTCGACCAGCAGGCGATCGTCGCGAACAACCTCGCGAACGCGTCGACGACGGGTTTTCGCGCGCAGCTCGCGATGTATCGCGCGGTGCCGATGAATTTCGGCGACGGCAGCAACATCGACCCGACGACGACGCGCACCTACGTGCTCGCGTCCACGCCCGGCGCCGATTACGCGCCGGGTCCGATCACGCGCACCGGCAATCCGCTCGACGTCGCGGTGCAGGGCGCGGGCTGGCTGTCGGTGCAGACGGCCGACGGCGGCGAGGCGTACACGCGCGCCGGCAACCTGCACGTCGACGAGAACGGCCAGCTCGTCAACGCGAGCAACCTGCCGGTGGTCGGCAACGGCGGCCCGATCTCGGTGCCGCCGAACGCGGAAGTGACGATCGGCAAGGACGGCACGGTGTCCGCGCTGATGCCGGGCGACCCGCCGACGGCGGTTGCGATCGTCGACCAGATGAAGCTCGTCAATCCCGATCCGGCCACGCTCACGCGCGGCAACGACGGGTTGTTCCGCACCGCCGACGGCAATCCGGCCGACGCCGACCCGAACGTGGTCGTCACGCCGAATTCGATCGAAGGCAGCAACGTGAACCCGGTGACCGCGATGGTCGCGATGATCGACAACGCGCGCGCGTTCCAGCTTCAGTCGAAGCTGATCCAGACGGCCGACCAGAACGAGCAGACGGCGAACCAGCTGCTCAATTTCAGCTGAGCGCCCGCGCCAGCCTACGCAGGAGACTGACCAAGTGAATCGTTCGCTCTACATCGCCGCGACCGGCATGAATGCGCAGCAGGCGCAGATGGACGTGATTTCGAACAACCTCGCGAACACCAGCACGAACGGCTTCAAGGCGTCGCGCGCGGTGTTCGAGGATCTGCTGTACCAGACCATCCGCCAGCCCGGCGCGAACTCGACGCAGCAGACCGAACTGCCGTCGGGCCTGCAGCTCGGCACCGGCGTGCAGCAGGTCGCGACCGAGCGCCTGTACACGCAGGGCGGCCTCACGCAGACCGGCAACTCGAAGGACGTCGCGATCAACGGCGCGGGCTTCTTCCAGGTGCTGATGCCGGACGGCACCAACGCGTACACGCGCGACGGCTCGTTCCAGACCAACGCGCAGGGCCAGCTCGTCACGTCGAGCGGCTACCAGGTCCTGCCGGCGATCACCGTGCCGCAGAACGCGCAGTCGCTGACGATCGGCAAGGACGGCGTCGTGTCGGTCACGCAGCCGGGTTCCAGCAACGCGGTGCAGATCGGTTCGCTGCAGATCGCGACCTTCATCAATCCGACCGGCCTCGAGGCGAAGGGCGAGAACCTGTTCGCGGAAACGACGTCGTCGGGCGCGCCGAACGTGTCGCAGCCGGGGCTGAACGGCGCGGGCGTGCTCAACCAGGGCTACGTCGAGGCGTCGAACGTGAACGTCGTGCAGGAACTCGTCAACATGATCCAGACGCAGCGTGCCTACGAGATCAACAGCAAGGCCGTGACGACGTCCGACCAGATGCTGCAGACCGTCACGCAGATGAAGAGCTAACCGGAACGTCCCGTCGCAGCCATGAAGCAGGTTCGCCTCCCCTCGTCAGCCACCGTCCGCGCCGCGTGCGCGGTCGCGGTGGCGGCGCTCGCCGGTTGCGCGCAGATTCCGCGCGATCCGATCATCCAGCAGCCGATGACGGCGCAGCCGCCGATGCCGATGTCGATGCAGGCGCCCGGCTCGATCTACAACCCCGGCTACGCGGGGCGGCCGCTGTTCGAGGATCAGCGCCCGCGCAACATCGGCGACATCCTGACGATCATGATCGCGGAGAACATCAACGCGACCAAGTCGTCGGGCGCGAACACCAACCGGCAGGGCAACACCGACTTCAGCGTGCCGACGGCCGCGTTCCTCGGCGGGCTGTTCGCGAAGGCGAACCTGTCGGCGGCCGGCGCGAACAAGTTCGCGGCCACTGGCGGCGCGAGCGCGGCGAACACGTTCAACGGCACGATCACGGTGACCGTCACCAGCGTGCTGCCGAACGGCAACCTCGTGGTCAGCGGCGAGAAGCAGATGCTGATCAACCAGGGCAACGAATTCGTGCGCTTCTCGGGGGTCGTCAACCCGAACACGATCTCGGGCGCGAACTCCGTCTACTCGACGCAGGTCGCCGACGCGAAGATCGAATACTCGTCGAAGGGCTATATCAACGAAGCCGAGACGATGGGCTGGCTGCAGCGCTTCTTCCTCAACATCGCGCCGTGGTGATGACGATGCAGCTCCCCCTTTTCCACCGCCTGTCGCTGCGTGCACGCGCCGTCGCGCGGTGTGCCGCCGTCGTGCTGGCCGCGTGCGTGCTCGGCGCCGCGCCCGCGCACGCGGAACGCCTGAAGGATCTCGCGCAGATCCAGGGCGTGCGCGACAACCCGCTGATCGGCTATGGCCTCGTCGTCGGCCTCGACGGCACGGGCGACCAGACGATGCAGACGCCGTTTACGACGCAGACGCTCGCGAACATGCTCGCGAACCTCGGCATCTCGATCAACAACGGTTCGGCCAACGGCGGCCCGTCGTCGCTGAACAACATGCAGCTGAAGAACGTCGCGGCCGTGATGGTGACGGCCACGCTGCCGCCGTTCGCACGGCCCGGCGAAGCGCTCGACGTGACCGTGTCGTCGCTCGGCAACGCGAAGAGCCTGCGCGGCGGCACGCTGCTGCTCACGCCGCTGAAGGGCGCGGACGGGCAGGTGTACGCGCTCGCGCAGGGCAACATGGCGGTCGGCGGCGCGGGCGCCAGCGCGAACGGCAGCCGCGTGCAGGTGAACCAGCTCGCGGCCGGCCGGATCGTCGGCGGCGCGATCGTCGAGCGCGCGGTGCCGAACGCGGTCGCGCAGATGAACGGCGTACTGCAGCTGCAGCTGAACGACATGGATTACGGCACCGCGCAGCGGATCGTGTCCGCGGTCAACTCGAGCTTCGGCCCGGGCACCGCGACGGCGCTCGACGGCCGCACGATCCAGCTCGCGGCGCCGGCCGATTCCGCGCAGCAGGTTGCGTTCATGGCGCGCCTGCAGAACCTCGACGTGAGCCCGGACAAGGCCGCGGCGAAGGTGATCCTGAACGCGCGCACCGGCTCGATCGTGATGAACCAGATGGTCACGCTGCAAAGCTGCGCGGTCGCGCACGGCAACCTGTCGGTGGTCGTCAACACGCAGCCGGTGGTGTCGCAGCCGGGGCCGTTCTCGAACGGGCAGACGGTGGTCGCGCAGCAGTCGCAGATCCAGTTGAAGCAGGACAACGGCGCGCTGAAGATGGTGACGGCCGGCGCGAATCTCGCCGACGTCGTGAAGGCGCTGAACACGCTCGGCGCGACGCCCGCGGACCTGATGTCGATCCTGCAGGCGATGAAGGCGGCCGGCGCGCTGCGCGCCGACCTGGAGGTGATCTAAATGGCAGCCACGCTCCCCAACGCAAACGACCTCACGCAGCGCTTCGCGCTCGACGTGCAGGGTTTCGACGCGCTGCGCGCGCAGGCGAAGCAGTCGCCGCAGGCCGGCGCGAAGGCGGTCGCCGGCCAGTTCGACGCGATGTTCACGCAGATGATGCTCAAGAGCATGCGCGACGCGTCGCCCGACGGCGGCCTGTTCGATTCGCATACGTCGAAGATGTACACGTCGATGCTCGACCAGCAGCTCGCGCAGCAGATGTCGACGCGCGGCATCGGCGTCGCCGATGCGCTGATGAAGCAGTTGCTGCGCAATGCGGGCGCCAGCGCGGGCAGCGACACGGCGGCCGACGTCGGCGCGGGCGGCATGGGCGGCATGGGCGCCGGCGGCCTCGGCACGGCCGGCAACGAAGGCAGCCTCGCCGCGATGAACGCGATGGCGAAGGCCTATGCGAACGCGGCGAACAACGGCGGGCTCGCCGGCGCGCGCGGCTACTCGGCCGGCAGCGCGCTGACGCCGCCGGTCAAGGGCGCGAGCGGCGTGCCGAACGCGGACGCGTTCGTCGACCGGCTCGCGGCGCCCGCGCAGGCGGCCAGTGCGACGACCGGCATCCCGGCGCGTTTCATCGTCGGCCAGGCCGCGCTCGAATCGGGCTGGGGCAAGCGCGAGATCCGCGCGACCGACGGTTCGACCAGCTACAACGTGTTCGGCATCAAGGCGAACAAGGGCTGGACCGGCCGCACCGTATCGGCGCTGACCACCGAATACGTGAACGGCACGCCGCGCCGCGTGGTCGCGAAGTTCCGTGCGTACGATTCGTACGAGCACGCGATGACCGATTACGCGAACCTGCTGAAGAACAACCCGCGCTATGCGGGCGTGCTGAGCGCGAGCCGCAGCGTCGAAGGCTTCGCGCACGGGATGCAGAAGGCCGGCTACGCCACCGACCCGAATTACGCGAAGAAGCTGATCTCGATCATGCAGCAGATCGGCTAACGGGCCCGCCCGCTCCCGGCTCGCCACCCCTTTTGGACCGCGCCCGGCACCTTGCCGCGCGCGGTTTCAACGTTTGCGAGAAATAAATCGCCGTTTCGATCTAAACTTTCGGTCAGCACTGCCGCTAAGTGTGAGAGACCTGCGACCGGGCCCCCGTTCTGGCCCGGTTTTATTGCGCACCGGTTGCCCCGGGCGCCCATGACAAGAAAGACCGGCTAGCCATGAATATCGAAACGTCGACGGACCCCAGCCTGGATGCAGGCCACTCCGGGCCCGACTATGCCCGCCGCAATCCGCTGGAAATCGGCGTGCAGCTGCGCAACCTGGTGAACCGCGGCGATTTCCTGACCGTCCAGTATCCGGGGGGCCAGCTCGTCACGCGTCTGCTCGAGGTCGACGTCGGCGAGCGGACGTTCACGTTCGACTGGGGCGCGCTGTCCGAGCAGAACGCCGGCATCCTCGGCGCGTCGCACTGCACGTTCGCGGCCGCGCCGGAGGGCGTGCGCGTCGAATTCACCACGGGCACGCCGCGCGAGACGCGCTACGAGGGGCTGCCCGCGTTCGTCGCCGATTTCCCCGACGTGCTGGTGTGCATCCAGCGCCGCGAATATTTCCGCGTCGACGCGCCGATCGTCGATCCGTTCCTGTGCCGCGGCAAGCTGCCGGACGGCGAAAGCTTCCTGTTCGAGGTGCACAACCTGTCGCTCGGCGGCGTGGGGCTGCGCACGGCCGACGAGCGCGTCGAGGCGCTCGAGGTCGGCACGCTGCTGCCGGACGTCGAGCTCGAGCTGACCGGCCACGGCAAGCTGTCGCTCGACCTGCAACTGGTGTCGCAGCGCTCGACGCAGATGCCGAACGGGTCGCGGCGCTACCAGCTCGGCTTTCGCTACATGTCGCTGCCGGGCAGCGCGGAGAACACGCTGCAGCGGCTGATCACGCAGCTCGAAATGAAGCGCCGCTCGCTCGCGCGGGCCTGACGCGCCGGCCCCCACGGGCCGCCCGCGCAGCGCCGCCGGCGCCTTGCGCCGGGCGCTTCCAGCGGCGACGCACGCCCGTGCGTCGGGCGTGCATTTTTTCCTCAATTTTTTCAATCCGCGGCCGTTATACCGGGAGTCACGCAACCCGGCGGCCGCAGCGCGGCCGGCTCATCAGGATCGCGCATGTCCAACACACTCATGAACCTCGGCGTCAGCGGCCTGAATGCCGCGCTCTGGGGCCTCACGACGACCGGCCAGAACATCAGCAACGCCGCGACGCCCGGCTATTCGGTCGAACGCCCCGTCTATGCCGAGGCGAGCGGGCAGTACACCAGCAGCGGCTACCTGCCGCAGGGCGTGAACACCGTCACCGTGCAACGGCAGTACAGCCAGTACCTGAGCGACCAGCTGAACGGTGCGCAGTCGCAGGGCGGCGCGCTGTCGACGTGGTATTCGCTCGTCGCGCAGCTGAACAACTACGTCGGCAGCCCGACGGCCGGCATCTCGACCGCGATCACGAGCTATTTCACGGGGCTGCAGAACGTCGCGAACAATGCGTCCGATCCGTCGGTGCGGCAGACCGCGATCAGCAACGCGCAGATTCTCGGCGACCAGCTGAAGGCGGCGGGCCAGCAATACGACGCGTTGCGCCAGAGCGTGAACACGCAGCTCACCAGCACCGTGTCGCAGATCAACACGTACACCGCGCAGATCGCGCAGCTGAACCAGCAGATCTCGGCGGCGAGCAGCCAGGGGCAGCCGCCGAACCAGCTGATGGACCAGCGCGACCTCGCGGTGTCGAACCTGTCGAGCCTCGCCGGCGTGCAGGTCGTGCGCAACGACAGCGGCTACAGCGTATTCCTCGCGGGCGGCCAGCCGCTCGTCGTCGCCGACAAGAGCTACCAGCTTGCGACCGTCACGTCGTCGTCCGATCCGAGCGAGCTGACTGTCGTGTCGCAGGGCATCGCCGGCGCGAATCCGCAGGGGCCGAACCAGGCGCTGCCGGATGCGTCGCTGTCGGGCGGCACGCTCGGCGGCCTGCTCGCGTTCCGCCGCCAGACGCTCGACCCGGCCCAGGCGCAGCTCGGCGCGCTCGCGACCAGCTTCGCCGCGCAGGTCAACGCGCAGAACGCGCTCGGCGTCGATCTGGCGGGCAAGCCGGGCGGCAACCTGTTCACGGTGACGAACCCGACCGTCTATTCGAATCAGGGCAACACCGGCAACGCGTCGCTGTCCGTGTCGTTCGCCAATGCGTCGCAGCCGACGACGAGCGACTACACGCTGTCGTACGACGGCACGAACTACACGCTGACCGACCGCGCGAGCGGGTCGGTGGTCGACCAGAAGGCGGGTCCGATGCCGGTCTCGCTCGGCGGGCTGAACTTCTCGTTCTCGTCCGGCGCGATGAATGCCGGCGACCAGTTCACCGTGCTGCCGACGCGCGGCGCGCTGACCGGCTTCGGCCTCGCGACCACGAGCGGCTCGGCGATCGCGGCCGCGTCGCCGGTGGTCGCTGCGGCATCGAAAACCAACATCGGCACGGCAAAGATCACGCAGGGCGCGGTGAGCGCCGGCTACCAGGTGCCGACGACGCCGACCAAGCTGACCTACGACGCGGCGTCGCAGTCGCTGTCGGGCTTCCCGGCCGGCACCACGGTGACGATCGCGGGCACCCCGCCGACCTCGGTGACGATCACGAGCCCGACCGACAGCGTGCCGTACAACGCGACGGCAGGCGCGAAGCTGACGATCAACAGCACCACGCAGCCGGCCCCGGCGGGCGTGATGAACGGCGTGACCGTCACGCTGTCCGGCGCGCCGTCGGATGGCGACACGTTCACGATCGGACCGTACGCGGGCGGCACGAGCGACGGCTCCAACGCACAAGCGTTGTCGCAGCTCGTCACCGCGAAGGCGCTCGGCGGCGGCACGACGACGCTGACCGGCGCGTATGCGAACTACGTGAACGCGATCGGCAACACGGCGAGCCAGCTGAAGTCGTCGAGCGCTGCGCAGACCTCGCTCGTCGGCCAGATCACGACCGCGCAGCAGTCGGTGTCGGGCGTGAACCAGAACGAGGAAGCGGCGAACCTGATGCAGTACCAGCAGCTTTACCAGGCGAACGCGAAAGTGATCCAGACGGCGGCGACGCTGTTCCAGACCGTGCTCGGCCTGTTCAACTGACCGGATTCGAGGGATAGAAGCGATGCGAATTTCCAGCGCCCAGTTCTTCCAGCTGAACGTTTCACAGATGAACGATCAGCAGGCGCAGCTCGCGCAGCTGTACCAGCAGATTTCGAGCGGCACGAGCCTGCAGACGCCGGCCGACAACCCGGTCGGCGCGGCGCAGGCCGTGCAACTGTCGATGACGTCGGCGACGCTGTCGCAGTACACGACCAACCAGACCACCGCGCTCGCGTCGCTGCAGGCCGAGGACCAGGCGCTGCAGAGCGTGAGCAGCGTGCTGACCGGCGTGCAGACGCTGATCGTGCGTGCCGGCGACGGCTCGCTGGCCGACAGCGACCGCTCGGCGCTCGCGACGCAGCTGCAAGGCTATCGCGACCAGCTGGTGACGCTCGCGAACTCGAACGACGGTGCCGGCAATTACCTGTTCGCCGGCCTGAACAATTCGACGGCGCCGTTCACGGCCAGCCCGAACGGCAGCATCAGCTACGTCGGCGACTCGGGCACGCGCCAGGTGCAGATCGCCGATTCGAGCAGCGTGTCGCAGGGCGACACCGGTTCGGCGGTGTTCATGTCCGTGCCGTCGCTCGGCAGCGCGCAGGTTCCGTCGGCCGGCGCCGGCAACGTCGGCACCGGCGCGATCGGCGCGGTGACGGTGACGGACCCGTCCGCCGCGACCAACGATCACCATTTCGCGATCACGTTCGGCGGCACGCCCGCCGCGCCGACCTACACGGTGACCGACAACTCGGCCAAGCCGCCGACCACGACGCCCGCGCAGGCCTATACGTCGGGTGCGTCGATCGCGCTCGGCAGCGGGATGACGGTGGCCGTATCGGGCACGCCGAGCACGGGCGATACGTTCGCCGTGACGCCCGGCCCGCAGGCGAGCGGCGGCGCCGACATCTTCTCGACGCTCGACTCGATGATCGCGGCGCTGAAGACGCCGGTGACCGGCAACCCTGTCGCGGCCGTGTCGCTGAAGAACGCGCTGATGACCGGGTCGATCAAGGTCGGCAACACGATGCGCAACGTGACGACGATCCAGGCATCCGTCGGCGGCCGCGAGCAGGAAGTGAAGGCGATGCAGGCCGTCACCCAGACCGCGTCGCTGCAGACGACCAGCAACCTGACGGACCTGACCAGCACCAACATGGTCACGACGATCAGCCAGTACCTGCAGGTGCAGAACGCGCTGACCGGCGCGCAGAAGGCGTACGTGCAACTGCAGAACCTGTCGCTGTTCCAGTACATCAATCCGTGATGCACGCGGCGCCGGCCTCGATGTGAGCGCACGCTTACTTCGCGGCCGGTGCTTGCCGCTGCCAGCCGCGCATCGTGCGCGGACGGGCGCTTCGCCGAGGCCGCGCGGTCGCGCACCGGCTCTCTCGCGCGGCCTGCCGCGTTCTCGTTTGGCCGGCTCCGCCCGCCGGTTCGCTTGCCAGCCCCATTTCCGCTCCGTAAACTCGCGCCAGATTCCAGACCGGCGCATCCTTCGCAGCCGGCGACCGACGACCGACAGGAGCGCTTTCCCCATGTCCGATTCCTACTTCCCGCGCTGGCGGGTCCAATCGACCGGCGCGGCCTCGCGCGTGGTCGGCCCCGACGAGCGCCTCGCGTGGCCGCAGATGGTCGCGATGGGCGTGCAGCACGTCGTCGCGATGTTCGGTTCGACCGTGCTCGCGCCGTTGCTGATGGGCTTCGATCCGAACCTGTGCATCTTCATGTCGGGCATCGGCACGCTGCTGTTCTTCGTGCTGGTCGGCGGGCGCGTGCCGAGCTATCTCGGCTCGAGCTTCGCGTTCATCGGCCTCGTGATCGCGGTGACCGGCTACGGCGGCAGCGGCCCGAACCCGAACATTCCGGTCGCGCTCGGCGGGATCGTCGCGTGCGGCGTCGTGTACGTCGCGCTCGGCGCGCTGGTGCAGGCGATCGGCACGCGCTGGATCGAGACGCTGATGCCGCCCGTCGTCACCGGCGCGGTGGTCGCGGTGATCGGGCTGAACCTCGCGCCGATCGCGGTCAAGGGCGTGTCCGGCTCGACCTTCGAGTCGGTGATGGCGCTCGTCACGGTGCTGTGCGTCGGCGGCGTCGCGGTGTTCGCGCGCGGGATGATGCAGCGCCTCTTGATCCTCGTCGGGCTCGTGATCGCGTACGTGATCTACGCGATCGCGACCAACGGCATGGGCCTCGGCAAGCCGATCGATTTCGCGATCGTCGCGCAGGCCGCGTGGTTCGGCGTGCCGAGCTTCCGCGCGCCGGTGTTCGATCCGCACGCGATGCTGATGCTCGCGCCGATCGCGGTGATCCTGGTCGCGGAGAACCTCGGCCACATCAAGGCCGTCAGCGCGATGACGGGCACCAATCTCGACCGCTACGTCGGCCGCGCGTTCATCGGCGACGGGCTCGCGACGATCGTATCGGGCAGCGTCGGCGGCACGGGCGTGACGACCTACGCGGAGAACATCGGCGTGATGGCCGTCACGCGGATCTATTCGACGCTGGTGTTCGCGGTCGCGGCGCTGATCGCGATCGGGCTGGGCTTCTCGCCGAAGTTCGGCGCGGTGATCCAGACGATTCCCGGCCCCGTGCTCGGCGGCGTGTCGATCGTCGTGTTCGGGCTGATCGCGGTGACGGGCGCGCGGATCTGGGTCGTCAACAAGGTCGACTTCTCCGACAACCGCAACCTGATCGTCGCGGCCGTCACGCTCGTGCTCGGCGCCGGCGACTTCTCGCTGAAGATCGGCGGCTTCGGGCTCGGCGGGATCGGCACCGCGACGTTCGGCGCGATCATCCTGTACGCGATCCTGCGCAAGGAGAAGGAACCGGGGCCGGTGGTGTGAGCGGGAGCGGGCGGTGCAATGCCGCCCGGCAGCGCGGGTTGACGGTACAAAAACATCGGGACCGCAGGTGTTCGTCCGAGACGTTCCAAGCGACGTCAGATCGGGCGGAAAATACTGGAATCAGCCATTTTGTTGGGCGTTCGTTTCTGGCTTCACATTCTGTAACGGTGTTGGATCTCAAGAGCCAGCCCTGGTCTCGATGGAGACGCTGGTCGGCGTTGATACGGCGCTCGCTCCGCACGACACGTTAGCATTCGTTCAATATTCCTGACACTTCTTCCCGTGTGTCGTCGCGGGGCTTTGTGGTATACGTCTGAGCTTATCGCGGCATGGGCGCGATGCTCTCATCATCCGTCCCCCTTTGCCGGAGTATTCCGGGGCATACGAGTAGCCCACCGGCACGTCGCGCGCAGACCGAGGGACGAGAACAATGCAGAACACGGCACAGGCCCTGAGAGACCTTGCGCTGGGCCCGCAATACAACCGGCAAGTGCAAATCAGCTTTCCGGACGATAACGCGCCTTACGGAATCCTGCTGCCGAACGCATTCGAGGCGGTTGAAGCGTTATCGAAGGATTTCGCGTACAAGATCGAAATCCTGTCGGATAACGATCATCTTGCACCGAAAGATTTCATCGGCAAGCGCATTACGATCAGTCTGGCGCGCGGCGACGGAAGCCTGCGATATTTCAACGGCCATATTTTCGCGTTCCGGCACGTTCGCACGGATGGCGGCTGGGTATTCTATGAGGCGCACGCAGGCCCGTGGCTGCGCTACCTGAAGTACAGCCAGCACAATCGTTTGTTTCTCGACCAGAACCTGCACGACCAGACAGCGGCGGTTTTTCAGGACTACGGCGTGTTGCCGGAATGGGCGTGGCACGTCGGCGAAGACGATCCGCGCATGACGATGGCCTGCCAGTTCGATGAAGACGACCACAATTACGTTCACCGGCGCTGGGAGCATGCGGGCTACCTGTACTGGTACGAGCACACGGCCACGTCGCACAAACTGACCGTTTCCGACCCGACGCGTCCCGCGCCCGCGATCGACGGCAAGATTCACGAAATCCGCTTCCACAATGGCGAGGGGGCGGAAGAGTCGAACAGCATCCGGAGCTGGTCCCCGTTCCAGCAGACGACATCGACGCACGCGGAACTGTCCCGCTTCGACTTCAAGACGCCGACGCCGACCCACGTTCAAACGAGTCTGTTGAGTCCCGATGCCGCGCTGCCGCAGCTCGAATGGAACGAGTACGCAGGCGCGTACGGCTACCGGAACATGGAGCATGGGTATCAGATCGCGAATCGCCGAATGGAGGAAATCGAGGCGACGATCAAGCGCTTCGACGCGACGGGCAACAATCGCTTCGTGCAGCCGGGGCGCTGGTTCCAGCTGACCGACCGTTACGGTTCGGCGCTGAGCCGCGACCCGAACGACGACGAATACCTGATCGTCTCGGTTCGGCACGTGGTGACCAACAACTATTTGCAGGACACGGGCGTGCTGGCGGAATACCGCAACGAGTTCACGTGTGTCCCCAAGGCGACGCCGTGGCGGCCGGGGCGCGGCTACAACAGCATCGACACGAAGATCCTTGCGCCACAGACGGCAACCGTCGTCGGCCAGTCCGGCACGAGCATCCACACCGACGAACACGGCCGCGTGCTGGTTCAATTCCATTGGGATCGCGACGGCAAGTATTCGACATGGGTGCGGGTCGCGAGCGGCTGGGCCGGCGGCGGCCAAGGGATGGCGGCGCTGCCCCGTATCGGTTCCGAAGTGATCGTGCAATGGCTCGATGGAAATCCGGACCACCCGATCATCACGGGCCGCGTGATGAACGCGCGCAACGTGCCGTCGTGGAAGCTGCCGGACGAGCATCCACTGATGGGGATTCGCAGCCGGGAACTGATCGGCGCGGATGGCAACGCGTCGTCCGGCCGAAGCAATCAACTGATCTTCGATGACACGGCGAACGCCATTCAGGCGCAACTTCGGTCCGACCATGCGGCGAGCCAACTCTCGCTCGGCAAGATCACCCGGATCGAGGACTGGCAGGGGCGCAAGGATGCTCGGGGCGAGGGCTTCGAGCTGCGTACGGATGAGGTCGGCGCGATTCGCTCCGGCAAGGGCATGGTAATCAGCACCGAGGTGCGTCCTGCTGCGCAGGGGCACCTCTCGGACGTTAGCGAACCCGCATCGCGACTGACCAAAGCACAAACGTTACACGGGCAGCTTGGCAAGCTTGCGCAGCACTATCAGGCGCAGGACAACGGAGCGGACCAGACACCGATCGCCGATGTGCTGAAATCGCAGGTGGAGGGTATCCAGGGCGCGGGTGCGACGGGCAACAGCGACAAGGGCGACTTCCCGGAACTCAACGAAGCGCACTTGCTGCTGGCCGGCGCGGCTGGCATCGCCGTGACGACGCCCGCGACCGCGCACGTCACGGGCGGCCAGCACGTAGCCGTGACGGCCGGCGAAAGCATGTCGGTCGCGACGGGGAAATCGTTCTTCGCCAGCGTATCGGACAAGTTCTCGCTGTTCGTGCACAAGATGGGGATGAAGCTGATCGCCGCGAGCGGCAAGGTGCAGGTGCATGCGGAAAACGACGAGCTGGAGCTGCTGGCGAAGAAGGTCTTGTCGATCATCAGCACGACGGACTGGATCAACATTACCGCCAAGCAGGGCATTCGCTTGACGGCCGGCAACAGCCAGCTCGAAGTCAGCGCGAAAGGCATCGTGGGCTATACGCCCGGTGAAAACAAGATCCATGCGGGCAGTCACGATACGGTGGGGCCGCAGAGCGTGCCGGCCAACTTCCCTGGCAATGATCTGTGTGAACAGGTTGCCAGTGGCGCAGCCCAGGCTGGCCAGGCATCGGTCGCACTGACATGAGCGAAGGCATATGACTATTGCTCCCCTGCAAGCAGCCCCTAACTTCTCGGGGCCGCTCACACACGGTTTCCTGTTGGTGGAACCGACGACACTAGTTCATGCACCTGAGCTGCTGGCACTGGATATGCAGCCGTGTACCCCGCGCGCGCTGGCACACCGTGAGGAATTGATGCCCCAACTCGTCGATATCTCCGCGCTGGACGACGAAGCGCGTGCGCTGGCAACCGCGTGCTGGGTAGCAGAAACACATATTGAACGCCCGCCTGTGGTGTGCGCATGGCTCAGCAGCGATGCGCCCGCCGACGCGATATGCGAACACGTTGCACGCTATCTGGTCGGTCCGGGCGCAGACGGTAACCCCACGTTCTGGCGTTACTACGATCCACGTGTGCTGAGCCTGACACACGCGGTGCTCGATTCGTCTCAGCAACGGGTATTGTTTGGCCCGATTCAGGCGTGGCAGTTCGCGTGGGCCGGACATCGCTGGTGCGTTACGCGTTCCGGCGCCGACACAGCGGACACCGATCAACCGTCCGGCTGGCCGCGTCGCGAGCAATGGCCGCGCATCAATTGCAGTGAAGCCGCAGATCGGGTGCTACGCCGGCTACCCACCATGTCTGTCGAGCACGCCGCGCAATTCCCCATCGCACTGGACAGGGTGTTCAGTGAGGCGATTCTGAGCGGCCACGCTATGGATGTCGATGCGCTTGTCGAGTATGCATTGCAACACTTGCGACTCGATATTGCACTTGACTCTGAAACTCGAGGATCAAAACCATGACGACCAAAGGTTGCCCGCTGTGCGATCGCCAATCGCTGCTGATCTATCCCGTACGGTACGCCATCGCCTGTCCGCGTGGCGCAGCGAAAGCCCCAGCGCTGTCCGGTAATTTCAAAATTGACGGTCGGGCACCTCAAGCAGTTGCCTCCGCCAAATTCACGTTACGCGCGCTGCGTCAAGGCTATCTATACACCTACGACGAGAAGCGCAAACGGCTCAGCGCTTACATGGTTCTGGATGATGGCAGTCTTTGGTATTTCCCACCCGACACGACGCCACCTCCGGGCGACTCCAAAAGCGCACTCACTCAAAGTTGTATCGCACGTGCCGAAACGGACTTCGAGTCGCTGGGGCGATGTGTCAGTGTTCAGCATACGCCTGGAAGTGACGAGGCGACCAATCTCTGGATTGGCTGGTCGAACGTGCGGTGGACCAAGGACCTCGTACACAACAAAATCAATGAAGACGCTTGGCGCAAGCAGCATATGCAGTGCATCAACGTTCCCGCGATGCTGGCCGGGGGCGCCACCGATACGGGCGAATTTCAAGCCACGCAGAGCAAGATCGCGCATTTTGCGATGGATGCTCAGGCGATGAAGGCAGCGTTCGGCTTTAGCAACCGCACACCCAAGGACGAGATCCGACTACGTCAGCGCAACGTCGCCAAACGAATCGGTGATGCAATGGCTGAATCTCCGAACAAGAAAGGCTTTGTGGTCGCGGTCAACGACCCTGTCGGCGTCGCTAACGATCTCGCGGAACTGACGGTTCCCAACCTGAACAATGGTTTCGACGAACAGATGTATTGGAAGTGGACATCGGCGCAACTGCTCCAACGTGCTGAAGCGGGAATTCGAGCGAATGCGAAGGCCGTTACTGGACTGACCTATGGAACTTCGAAGACCATCGCCGATGCCAATGCCGTCAATATGAAGGTCGGCGCTCCCGTCGCGCCGGATGCGGTCGGTTTTTTTCACGTCATGCGCTCGTGGATTAGGACGGGAAGTCTTGAGCAGGCGATGAAGGAGGAAGACCGAAAGACGGGGGACGTTCCCGCGACGCAGGAAGAGGCGGCGAACGAGGCGTGGGAGGACGCAGCGTTCAAGGTCGGTCCCGATGGGAAGCGAACCAGCGTGCTCGATGAAGAGGCGTTGAAACGCTTCCCACAGGAGTATCAGCAAGCGCTCGAAGCTTTCAAGCCGAAGTGGCAGCCGCTTGTGCAAGCGCATGCGGAATGGCTCAAGTCGCAATTGCTCGCCGAATGGATGGCTGGCGTTCACGATTCGCAGGACCTTCGGAGCGGCTACGCATACAGTGAGTCCTGCGCACAGGCCATTGGTGCCGCTGTCGGCACCGAAGCCTGCAAGAAAGTGCTCGATGACTGGCTGAACGGTCAGGCTTCGAACAACCGCAATCTGTACGTGCGCGCCCTGATGTTCAATCAGGACACGCTGATAAAAGCGGCGGACGCACAGGTGCACGGTTCTGATATCCAATACGAGAACTTCCTGAATCTCTACAAGGAAGCGTTCAAGAAGATCGAAAATCTGGGCAACGCGGCCAGTCTGCGCGATCGGCTCATCGTGACGACCGCCAATCAGATCGTCGGCGTACTCACGAAGACCACGCGCGGTGCCGCGCTCGGCTTCGTGACTATTCGTTTGGCGATACAGTCCGGAGTTCGACTCAAACCGTCACAAGTCAGCAAACTTGCCATTCGCGACTGGGCGTTGCAGCAAGCCCGGGAGTTGGGCGTCAAATTGGACGGAAACCGGACGGAACAGCGCGCATCGGCGACCCAGGTCGGGAAACAGGTTCTGAGGACGGCACCACCGAGTGATCCGAACGTCGTCGCCTACGAGATGGACGTCGACGCTCTGGTTCGGGACGGGAAGCTAGAGGCTGACGCGATCAAGGCCGTCAGGGTTCCGGGCGTGGATACCGCCAAGAAGTGGCTCAACTCGGCCCGGGAGTTCAATCTCGGCGTCGTGACGGTGATATTCCAGATGGCGACGCTTACCTTCGCGGCGAAGGATTGGGCGGGCAGCGATCAGTTCAACCAAGGCGAAACCGGTTTGAAGGCAGTCGGCGCTGTCGTTTCGATCGTCGGGACCGTCATCGAAACCGCGTCGGAAACAGTGGCGAAAGCGCCGGCTCATCCGCTATCGGCGTTCATCATGAAGCAGTGGGCCGGTGCCAGCGAATGGGCCGAAGTCGGAGCGAAGGTTGGGCGCGGCCTTGGTGCGCTAGCAGGCATCGTGCTAGCGGGGTATGACATCTTGAAGAACATGCCAGAGGCATACGCCAATAAAGAATATGGTCTGACTACTCTCTACGCTTTCAGCGGGATTCTAGGCGTATACGTTGCGGTTGCTGCATTCTTCAGCCTGCCCCTATTCTGGCCTGCTTTGGTCCTATCCATCTTAGTGGGTATCGCGATCGCGATTTTCAAAGCGTCGGCGCTCAAAGACTGGGTCTCTCGCTGCAAGTTCAGCAAGGGGGAGCACTACGATTCGCTTGAGGCGGAAATCAAGGCATTTAACTCGGCGGCGGGAGGCTAACAGGTGGACGAGCGCGTCATGAAAAAATGTATCGGCAAACCAGTGCCACAGTGGGATCTGGCGCATCGCTTGCTGATCAATCGAGCCGTTGGTCCAGATGTCCAGGATTTCGGTGCAACGTTCAGCGTCAATTCAACTTATATGGATGTAATCGAGCCGTCTTTTCTCGAACGGCAGTGGTTCATTACTGGCGCTGTACTGGCCTTTTTGGGTATGGGAATTGGTCCATACGTCTATCTTCTAACGCACGCCGATCCAGCTCCTGCGTTTTGGATGTTTGTATTTAATTGCCTAGCGATTGTGCCTGTCGTCCTTTTCGGTTCGATAGTCTGGAAACTTGGGCGCGGCCTGTTCTTTGGTCTCCGCTATCGCCCGATCCGTTTCCATCGCGAAGCTCGCAAGCTTTTTGCGATTCGCGCACGACGCTTTTTCGCGAAACCCGGCGAAGGTGACATCGTTTGGGAAGCACCGTGGACGGAAGATTCGATCTTTTGTCTGCACCGCGAAGACACGTCCTTCGGCACGATTTTCCACATTCGGCACTATACGGTCGACGACCACGGCAATGTCACTCGCGTGTTCTCGATAGGTCGGGAATGGACCGGCAAGCAGCAGGTTGAAATGGCACTCGCGCAGTGGAACTACTGGTGCGCGTACATGAACGGCGGGCCGAACGGTTTGCCCAAACCGATGCTGTTTCACACGCAGCGCGAGACGCCACGCGAGTCGTTCCTGTTTTCTCTGTATAGCTTCGGGATGCGCGCGCCGGTCTTCATTCGTTTGCTGATGATGCCGCTGATTCTGATCTTTACCGTCATGCGAATCATTGCGAATGCGACCTGTCGCGATCCTGTCTGGCCTGCCGCCATCGAGCAAATTTCCGCGATCGCGCCCGATGATCTTTACGCGGAACCGCGCTCAGGGACGCCTGTCGGATGGGGAGACACTGTGTTGGCCCAGCAGCGCGGCGAGTATCCGAATGGGTCGAAAGCGCGGGTCGAAGACTGGAGGGGTGAACCCGACGGCGGAATGTACGCGGCAGCTTGGCTCGAGAATCCTGCTGCCAACATGGCAAACTCGGCAGTGCGAAGCTAACGGTGCTTGACGAAGAGGATTTCCGGCATGATTGAAAGGCACATCGTAGCGGCGCTAACCACGGCACTTGTGTTGTTCGCTGGATGCTCGTCAAGTGCATCTGCGAAATACGATGCAGCGGAAGAAGCGGTCAAATCAGCATTGGTCGATGCCCAAGACATCGATTTTTTTGATTTATACGAAAACACGCTTGATTTGCACGGGATAAGTTCGACGCCGAACTACACGCGCACGTTCATTTGCGGATACGTCACCTACAAAAATCGGGCCGGCCAGCTGGTTCGCGCGCGTTTTATCTATGTGACCCGTTCGGATGATCCGTCACTTGCCGACTATGGCCCGCTCAGCCTGGAGAAGCCTGAGCTGAATTACGGAATTCGTGATGAGGACAATGGAGGCAGGTACGCGACCGCGTTCGAATTCTCCGGATGGAATCGAATTTGCGCCAATGCTCGGCATCCGAAAACTTTTAGCGGAGTCGCTCCGAAGAGCGACGGTTGACCTGGATGCGGGACCGATCAGGTCTTGCTTGTTCAACGGCATGACAATGCAAACGATGCGGAAAGGATGATGAAGGATGAAAACGGACGTGGCGTGATCCGCCTGAATGACAAGACGACGCACGGTGGCCACGTGATCACCGCGAGTGACGATCTGAAAGCGCAGGGCATTCCCGTCGCGCTCGAAGGGCACCTGACCGAATGTCCGAAGTGCGGCGGGCAGTTCAGGATCATTCCCCAAAACAGTACGCGCAACCATCACGGTACGCCGGTAGCCTTTCACGATGATCCGACGGAGTGCGGAGCGCGACTGATTTCGTCGCTTGAATAGAGGTCATCGCGTATGGGCGGTTCGGTAGATCCGATGAAGGAAACGGCATTGATCGGCGAATCGTCGCCCGACGCGCAGGTTGTGCATCATTGGCTTTATTTGAACCGGCTACGCCACTTCCCGGAGCCTGGCAAGCGCACGCGGGCGGAACGGCTAGCGGAAATCGAACATCTCTATGACCGACACGTCGTCGGCCCGGCGATTCTCGACGCCGAGGCGGCCGAATCTCTCCCGTCGTACGGCCCGCGGCATGAAGTGATCCGGATGCAGCCATACGGCCCACAAGGAGGATTGCGCAAACTTATCTTCGTCGGCCCGACACTCGTGCGTTCCGACCGACTAGGGCTGTAGCTGAATGGATCACCTGCTGTCGCATTACGAATATGAACTCGGGTTGTTCGCGCGGGCACTCGGCGATTTCGCGATCCGCTATCCAAAGATCGCGGCTCGGCTCGGCATCCAGAGCGGCCGAAGCGACGATCCGCATGTGGCGCGTCTGATTCAAACCTTTTCGTTTCTGGCCGCACACCTCGATTCGAAGCTGGCCGACGACTATCCCGAGTTCACCGAGGCGCTGCTCGAGGTCGTCCACCCCCACTATCTGCGCACTGTACCGTCGTGCGCGATTGCCTCGGTCGAACCACGGACGATCGTCGGTCAACTGACGGAGCCGATCATCGTGCCGCGAGGCATGGCGTTGAATGCGCGCACCGCCCCGATACGGTTCCGGTCGGCCTACGACGTGACCCTCTCGCCATTGCAAATCCGGTCCGCGCGGTATGCCCCGGCGATGCTGGCGCCGTCGGCCGTGAGATTGCCGACAGACGCAACCGGCGTGCTGTCGATCAGCTTCGCGTCGGCTGCCGGTCCATTCACGGCGGCTATTCCGGACGGGCCTGTCCGGATCTATCTTTCCGGCGAACGGCCGTTCGTCTCGTCGCTGCTGGACGCTTTGCTGCTGCGCGCGGCGGCCGCGTATGTCGAGGTCGATCAATGTGGGCGCTGGCGGGCCATATCGAAGGTGCCGTTCGAACCGGTCGGTTTCGCCGATGACGACCGCTTGCTGCCGGACAACCGAACCACCAGCCGCACCGCGACCACCTACCGCTACTTGCTGGAATACTTCGCGTTTCCCGAACTGTTCGATTTCGTCGATCTCGACATCGGCCGCGTGCGGCGGGCAGCAAGCGCTCCCGACGCTCGGGAACTAACGTTGCACGTCGTATTGCGCGATACGCCTGCCGACTCGGTCGCCGCGCTGGCGCTTGCATCGCTGGACGCGGCGGCGTTCAAGCTGTTTTGTACGCCCGTCGTGAATCTCTTTTCTCAACCGGCCCTGCCCATTGTGTTGAAGGGGCAGGACGCCTATCCGGTCCAACCCATGCGACTGGCGAAACATTCGCCGCTGGGCGTGTATTCGGTCGACGCGGTCTATCTCGGCGAGTTATCAAGGAAGAAGGACAAAGACGAGGACGTATCGCTCGACAGTGATCGGCCTAGAACCCTGGTGCGGCCCTATCAGGCGCTGAGTCACGATCCGCGCCCGGATTCGGCGGCGGTCTATTGGGTTGCGTTTCGTGACCGCGATGCGGGATCGCACGGGCGTCAATCCATGATGCTGTCGCTGGTCGGACTGGACGGACAGTCGGTCCGGCCAAAGCTGCCCCAAATCGATGTGGTGACGACGGTGACAAACGGCGACTTGCCGGCGCGCTTGTCGATCGGCAATCCGGTGGGCGATTTGCTGCTCGAAAGCAAGGCGCTGGATTGTCCGATCCAGTTGATTACCCGACCGACGTTGACGGCTGATCTGCCGCGTGGCCACGGTGCGTTGTGGCGCGTGTTGTCGACGCTTGCGCCGCATCCGCTGGACCTGACGCGGGACGGGTTATCGGGGCTGAAAGCATTCCTGCGGCTTCACGCGGTGCGCACGACGCCGTTCGCGCTGCGCTGCATCGACGCGATTACCGAACTGGACTACAAGCCGGCAATGAAATGGATGTCGCTGGATAATCAGTTCCCGTCGTTCGTGCGCGGCATCGAAATCATGTTGTCGCTTGACGAGACCGCGCTGCGCGAAGTCAGCCTGGTCGTGTTCACGAAGCTGCTCGAACGGTTCTTCGCGCCGTACGGGCCGACGAACAGTTATGTCCAACTGGTGATCCGTTCGGCGCAGACCGGCCAGGAATTGACGCGAGGCGCGGCCATGCCCGGTACGCAGCCGCTGATCTGAACGCATCGGCCAGGATTCTCGTCATGAGGCGGCGGGGTGATCCGGATCAGCCCTGACCAAGCGCTCGACCGTATGTTGTCTGACCCGGGTGGGCGGCGCAACGCTGCCGATCGCTTGCATTACGCGCCAGTATTCGACTGCCCCTGCAACCACGCACAGAACTGCGCGACGAGCGGATCGTCGGCCGGCGCGCCCGGCGCGATCCACCAGTAGCTGCGCGTCGCGATACGCGGCCCGTCGAGCGGCATCACCAGCCGCCCGCTCGCGAGTTCGTCGTCGATCAGCGGCAACGGGCCGAGCGCGACGCCCAGCCCGTCGACCGCCGCCTGCAGCGCCAGGTAGAAGTGGTCGAACGACTGCCGCTTGCGCCCCTTCATCGCGACGCCGGCCGCCGCGAACCAGTCGCGCCAGCCTTCCGGCCGCGTATCCGAATGCAGCAGCACGTGCCGCGCGAGATCGTCGGCCCGCGTGATCGGCGCGCGCTTGAGCAGCGCCGGGCTGCACACCGGAATCACGCTTTCGTCGAGGAAGTGGCCGCTCGTGCAGTTCGGCCAGTGGCCGGGCCCGCGGCGGATCGCGACGTCGAAGCCGTTCAGCGTGTCGAGCGGCGCGTTCGACGTCGACAGCTTCAGCTCGACGTTCGGCACGTCGCGCTGAAACCGCGACAGGCGCGGCAGCAACCATTTCATCGCGAAGGTCGGCAGCGCGTTGATGCGCAGCACGCGCGCCGCGCCGGTGTTGCGCAACTGCTCGGTCGCGTGCGCGATGCTGTCGAACGCCGCGCGCACGGTGTCCAGGTAGCGGCGGCCTTCGTCGGTGAGCTTCACGCGCTTGCCGTAGCGGTGGAACACCGGCTTGCCGAGCCACGCCTCGAACCCGGCGATCTGCCGGCTGATGGCACCGTGAGTCACATGCAGCTCGTCGCCGGCGGCACTGAAGCTTTCATGTCGTGCCGCGGCTTCAAAGGCCCGAAGCGCGGAAAAGGGCGGGAGATCGCGTGCCATGCTTGTGATTCTAGATCACAAGGGCGCGCCGATAAAATCGTTTTGCCGGAATCCTGAACGGCGGTAACCTCGGTTCACCGTTTGATGAGGAGCCCCATGCAATCCGCTTTGCCGCCCGCCTTCCCGCCGCCTGCCGAGTCCCCCCGCAGCGTCGGCCTCGCCGAGCTGTTCACCGGTTTCCTGTCGCTCGGCCTGATGTCGTTCGGCGGCGCGTTGCCGTTCGCGCGGCGCACGATCGTCGACGAGCGCAAGTGGCTCTCCGCCGACGAATTCACCGATCTGCTCGGCCTGTGCCAGTTCCTGCCGGGCGGCAACGTGATCAACCTGTCGGTCGCCGTCGGCATGCGCTTTCGCGGCGTCGCCGGCGCGTTCGCCGGGATTCTCGGGCTGATCGCCGGCCCGACGCTCGTCGTCGTCGCGCTCGGCGTGCTGTACGCGAAGACGCAGAACGATCCGCGCGTGCAGCACCTGTTCGCGGGGCTCGCGGCGGCGGCGGCCGGGTTGCTCGTCGCGATGGCCGTGAAGGTCGCGAAGCCGCTGCTTCGGGCGCCGCGCACCGCGGCGGCGATTGCGGCGCTCGCATTCGTCGCGATCGCGGTGCTGCGACTTCCGCTGCTGACCACGATGCTGGTGCTGACGCCCGTCAGCATCTGGCTCGCGTCGCGCCGCCGCGAGGCCGGCGCGCCGCGGCCGGTGCCGGATGCCGCGCGAGACACGCACGATGCGCACGACTCGCCCCACACGCAACAGGAGCGCCGGCCATGAGCGACACGCTGATCGCCATCGCGACGATCTTCAGCCAGTTGTCGCTGCTCGCGTTCGGCGGCGGCAACACGATCCTGCCGGAGATGCAGCGGCAGGTCGTCGACGTGCACCACTGGATGAGCGCGCACGAGTTCACCGCGCTGTTCGCGCTGGCCCAGGCGGCGCCCGGGCCGAACATGATGATCGTGTCGCTGGTCGGCTGGCACGTGGCCGGCTGGGCCGGGCTGCTCGTCGCGTCGGTCGCGAAGTTCGGGCCGTCGTCGATCGTGACGGTGCTCGCGCTGCATGCGTGGGAGCGCTTTCGCGACCGGCCGTGGCGCCGCTACGTGCAGCAGGGGATGATGCCGGTGACGGCCGGGCTCGTCGCGGCCAGCGCGGTGCTGATTTCCGAGGCGTCGAACCGCACCGCGATCCAGTGGGGCATCACGGCCGCATGCGCGGTGCTCGCGTGGCGCACGCGCATCCATCCGCTGTGGCTGCTCGCGGGCGGCGCGCTGATCGGGCTCACGGGCATCGGGCAGTGAACGGCGCACAACCGCCCTCCCGTGCGCGATACTGGCGCGACTTTTCACGGGAGGATCGATGGATCTCGACGGCGCCAGCCGCAATCTCACTGTCGCCGCATTGCTGACGCTGTCCGGCGGCTACCTCGACGCGTACACGTACGTTGGCCACGGCCACGTGTTCGCGAACACGATGACCGGCAACGTCGCGCTGCTCGGCATCAACCTGTCGGCCGGCGAATGGGCCGCCGCGCTGCATCACGTGCCGCCGCTCGGCGGCTTCGTGCTCGCGGTGTTCGTCGCGCATCTGCTCGCCCTGGCCGCGCAGCGCGGCTGGATGCGGCATACGGCGTTCGTGAGCCTGATCGTCGAAATCGCGTTTCTCGGCGTCGCCGCGAGCGGCGTCGTCGGCGCGTCGAGCGCATGGCTGATCCCGGGCATCTCGTTCGTCGCGACGCTGCAGACGCTGTCGTTCACCCATCTCGAGGCACTGTCGTACACGTCGGTGATGACGACCGGCAACCTGCGGCGCGCCGCGCAGAAGCTGTTCGTCGGGCTGATTCCGCGCTACGACGCGGGCGCGCTGCACGACTCGGCGCTGCTCGCGACGATCAGTTTCTGTTTCCTGGGCGGCGCGGTGGTCGGCGGCCTCGTGACGCGGCTCGTGCCGGACATCGCGCTGTGGGGCGCCGTGCTGCTGCTCGTCGGCGCGTTCGCGGAAATCGTGCGGCGTGCGTGGCGTCGCGCGGGGAACGGCGGTGCGGGTGGCGCGGGCGGTCAGGGTGGTCAGGGCGACAGCAGCGACGGGGCGACGCAAACGGCCTGACGGCAGGCTGCAACCCGCAACCCGCCGCAACGATCGCACCGGCGATTTCTCCGCGATCCGCGTGACCACGCCGCACCATCGCCGAACCTTGCAGCGCCGCGCGTGCCCCCCGGCGCCGGCGCCCACCGTGCCGCCGCCGCACGAAAACACGCCCCGCGCGGGAAACGTTGTTCCCGGACGACAATCGCGCGATTGCCGCGCATTTCAATTTCTTTCAGCCTCCGTACTCATCCTATGATTCACCCCACGTCGCGCGCGCCATGAGCGCGCCGCGATCGCCACCCGGCTGCGCACGCGGCCGGTCATGAATGGAGACACCTAAAAAAGGAACGCTCATGAAGCAGACCACCCGACTCGCAGTCATCGCAGGGGGCGCGGCGCTGGCCTTCGCCAGCCAGTACGCAGCAGCACAAAGCTCGGTCACGCTGTGGGGCGTGGCCGACGCCAGCATCCGTTACCTGACCAACGCCAACGCGAAGAACGACGGCCTGCTGTCGATGACCAACGGCGCGATCACGAACAGCCGCTTCGGCATCTACGGCACGGAAGACCTCGGTGGCGGCCTGAAGGCCGTGTTCAACCTCGAGAGCGGCGTGAACCTGCAGAACGGCGCATTCGCCGACAGCGGCCGCCTGTTCAACCGCGCGGCGTACGTCGGCCTGCAGAGCCCGTACGGCACCGTGACGCTCGGCCGCCAGAAGACGCCGCTGTTCGACCTGCTGGCGGATACCTACGATCCTCTGACCGTCGGCAACTACCTCGAAAACGCATGGTTGCCGGTCGCGCTCGGCGGCGGCCTGTATGCGGACAACCAGATCAAGTACACGGGCAAGTTCGAGGGCCTGACGGCGAAGGCGATGTACTCGACCGGCACCAACTACGAATCGACCGGCGCCGGCGGCTTCTCGGGCCAGATTCCGGGCTCGCTCGGCAAGGGCAATGCATGGGGCGTATCGCTGTCGTACGTGATGGGCCCGCTCAGCATCGCGGCCGGCGCGCAGCAGAACAGCGACAACTCGGCGCGCAAGCAGACGATCTACCACGCGAACGTCGTGTACGCGTTCAGCAAGGCGAAGATCTACGCGGGCTACCTGCGCTCGAAGGACGACACGGGCTTCGTCGACAGCCTGCTCGCGCAGCAGTCGATTCCGGTCGCGAAGGGCACCGGCCGCATCGACGACGGTCCGTTCGCGGGCGTGAGCTGGCAGGTCAGCGCGCCGCTGACGCTGACGGGCGCGTTCTACTACGACCACATGCGCAATGCGATGACCACGAACGGCACGCTCGCGAGCGGCAACCGCTACGCGATCGTCGGCATCGCCGAGTACGCGCTGAGCAAGCGCACCGAAATCTACGGCACCGTCGACTTCAACAAGACGAACGGCGCGGCGAACGTCGAGCTGCCTGGCCGCAGCAACCAGACGGGCATCGCGATCGGCCTGCGCAATATCTTCTGACGAACGTCGGAACGCGTGCGCCGGCTTCGTCCGGCGCGCATCGAAGAGGCTCCGCGCGGAGCCTCTTTTTTTTCGTCACGCGACCTTCATACGCGCAACCGATTATTCGGCAAACGCTCCATTGCGCCAGGCCCGCGCCGTAAGCGATCCGTCGGCGATCCAGAACACACTTTTACAGTCCGCGCGCGGGCTTTCCGCTACGCTGCGTGCATCGCGCGTGGCATGCCGTCAGGCGTGCGCGTGCGTCGTTCCGGTCGCGCGCCGCGAGCGCGGGCGGCCTGTGCGTAACTTGTGTATCCGGCGATGACAAACGCGGTCCGCCGGTTTCTTTCGTGGGACGATGCGCTCACGATTTTCTTGAAAGGGGATGACGATGGGTATCCTGAACGTTGTGGGCGAAATCGCCGGCGCAGTGGCTGCCGTCGAAGGCGTGGAAAAGGTGGATCCGGATGCGGGCCTGCTGACCAAGGCGGCCGCGGCCGTCGCCGGTTTCAAGGGCGCGGAGGCGATCGAAGGCCTGCTCGAGAAGAAGGACGAGCAGCCGCAGCAGGCGGACGATACGCAGGCGACGGACGGCAGCGACACGTCGCAGGCATGAGCATGGCGGCCGGTCCGGCCGCGGGCGCGCCCTTCGCGCGCCTGGGCCGACCGGTGCCGCGCAATCGGCAGGTCGGGCATGCGGTCGATCGGTGACGCATGGCACAACCGCCAGCCGGTTTGACCGGCGAGAGGCCACGTCTCTCGCCGTTTTTTATTGGACGCGCGGCACGCACCGCGCGCCGCACGAATCCCCGAATCTTGCTATCGTCACCCCATCCGAACTGCGATGAGGGAATGCGATGGATTTCGACTACGACCTGTTCGTCATCGGCGCCGGCTCGGGCGGCGTGAGGCTCGCGCGCATGTCCGCGTCATACGGCGCACGCGTCGGCATAGCGGAAGAAGAGCAGATCGGCGGCACCTGCGTGCTGCGCGGCTGCATCCCGAAGAAACTGCTGGTCTACGCATCGCATTACCCGCATGAACTCGACGACGCGAAGGGCTTCGGCTGGACCTTCGGCGCCGGCACGCTCGACTGGCCCGCGCTGATCGCCGCGAAGGATCGCGAGATCAACCGGCTGAGCGACATCTACATCAGCCTGCTGCGGCAATCGGGCGTCGACATGCACGCCGGCCGCGCGACGCTCGTCGATGCGCATACGGTCGCGATCGGCGATCGCTCGATCCGCGCGCGCCACATCGCGATCGCGACCGGCTCGCGGCCGTCGTTGCCGCCGCGGCCCGGCATCGAACATGCGATCACGTCGCGCGAGGCGCTGTCGCTCGCGACGTGCCCTAAGCGCATCGCGGTGGTCGGCGGCGGCTATATCGCGGTCGAGTTCGCGGGCATCTTCAACGGCTTTGGCAGCCACGTCGACCTGTTTTATCGCGGCGAAAAAATCCTGCGCGGCTTCGACGACGACGTGCGCCAGTTCCTGACCGACGAGATGACGAAGCAGGGCGTCACGATTCACCCGCGCGCGGTGATCGAATCGATCGAGCGCGCGGACGACGGCGCGCTGTTCGTGCGTGTCGGCGACGCGCGGCACGGGCCGTACGATCAGGTGCTCTATGCGACCGGCCGCGTGCCGAACGTCGACGGGATCGGGCTCGAGCAGGCGGGCATCCTGCTCGATGCACGCGGCGCGATTGCCGTCGATGCGTATTCGGCGACGTCGGTGCCGTCGATCCACGCGATCGGCGACGTCACGTCGCGGCCGCAGCTCACGCCGGTCGCGACGCGCGATGCCGGCTTGCTCGCGCGCACGCTGTTCGGCGGCTCGCGCGTGGCGGTCGATCACGCGTACGTGCCGTCGGCCGTGTTCAGCCAGCCGGAGGTCGCGACGGTCGGCCTGACCGAGGCCGATGCGCGTCGCACGCTGGGCGACGTCGACATCTACCGCACGTCGTTCAAGGCGCTGCGCCACACGCTGTCGGGCCGCGACGAGCGCACGCTGATGAAGCTCGTCGTCGCGCGCGACAGCCAGCGCGTGATCGGCGCGCACATGGTCGGCCGCGACGCGGGCGAGATCATCCAGGGCATCGCGATCGCGATTCGCGCGGGCGCGACGAAGACGCAGTTCGACGACACGATCGGCATTCATCCGACCGCGGCCGAGGAGTTCGTGACGATGCGGCAGAAGGTGGGCGACTAGCGGGAAGCGGGCGGCCGCGTTTTCAACGCGGCCGTGTGTCGCGGGCGTACGCCGCTCAATGCACGCCGAACGCGTCCAGCAGCCGATACCAGCTCATCGCGAGCACCAGCGCCGGCGTGCGCAGCGCCGCGCCGCCCGGGAAGTCGCGATGCCGGATCTTGTCGAACAGGTCGAAGCGGCTCGCCTGTCCGTCGATCGCCTCGGCGATCAGCTTGCCCGCGAGCGCGGTCGTGTTCACGCCGTGCCCCGAGAACCCCTGCGCGAAGTAGGTCGTCGGCGTGATGCGGCCGAAATGCGGCGCGCGGTTCATCGTGATGTCGACGAAGCCGCCCCACGCATAGTCGACCTTCACGTCCGCGAGCTGCGGGAACGTCTTCAGCATGTCCGCGCGCATCGCCGCGGCGAGATCGCGCGGCTCGCGCGTCGAATAGCTGACCTTGCCGCCCCACACGAGCCGCGTGTCGGGCGCCGGCCGGAAATAGTCGAGCACGAAGCGGCTGTCGCAGATCGCCGCGCGCGCGGGCATCAGCGCGGCGGCGCGCGCTTCGCCGAGCGGTTCGGTCGCGATCACGTAGGTGCCGACCGGCATGATCTTCTTCGACAATGCGGGCGCGAGCGTGCCGACGTAGGTGTTGCACGCGAGCACGACGAAGCGCGCGCGCACGTTGCCGCTGCTCGTCTCGACGACGTGGCCGCCGGACACGTCGCGCACGTGCGTCACGCAGCTGTCCTCGTGGATGCGCACGCCCGCGTCGGTGGCCGCCCGCGCGAGACCGAGCGTGTAGTTGAGCGGATGGAGGTGGCCACTGTCGGGGTCGTACAGGCCGCCGCAATAGCGGGCCGACTGCACGTAGTCGCGGAGTTCGTCCGCTTCGACGAAGTGGAAGCGGTCGTAGCCGAAGCGCTTCGCGGCTTCGTCGCGCCAGCGTTTCAGCGCATCGGCGTCGCGCTCGGTGTTCGCCGCGGTCAGGTAGCCGGGCACCAGCGCACAGTCGATGTCGTGCCGCGCGATGCGCGACTTCACGAGCGACAGCGTTTCGAGCCCCATGTCCCAGATCCGCTTCACGTCGCCTTCCGGCATGAATTGCGCGAACGTGTCGATGTCGCACGCGAAGCCGCCGATCAACTGGCCGCCGTTGCGGCCGCTCGCCGCCCATCCGACCCGCGACGCTTCGAGCACGGTCACCGAATGGCCGCGCTCGGCGAGGTTGAGCGCGGCGGACAGGCCCGTGAGGCCCGCGCCGATCACGCATACGTCGGCGTCGGTCGAGCCGGCGAGCGGCGCGTGGCGGGTCGTGTCGTTGGCGGTCGCCGCATAGTACGACGCGACGTGCGGCTGGTTGGCGAATGTCTGCATGATGAGGAGGGCGGAGTGAGAGGGCTCAGAACAGCTCGCGCACGCGGTGATACAGCATCCCGAGCTCGAGTGCCGGTTGCCGCCATGCGTCGCCGCCGGGAAAGCGCCGGTGACGCACGCGTGCGAACAGATCGAACGCGCGCGTGTCGCCCGCGATCGCGCCGGCGACCGCGCGTCCGGCGATCCCGGTGAGCGCGACGCCGTGCCCGCTGAAGCCCTGGACGTAGAAGAAGTTCGGATCGATCGCGCCGAAGTCAGGCGCGCGGTTGCGCGTGACGTCGACGAAGCCGCCCCACGCGTGCTCGACGCGCACGTCGCCGAGCTGCGGGAACACGCCGACCATGCGCTGCCGGATCGCTTCGGCGAGCGCGGCGGGCGACGCGCCGGCCGAATTCGCACGGCCGCCGAACAGCATCCGGTCGTCGGCCGACAGCCGGAAGTAGTCGAGGAAGAAGTTGTTGTCGCACACGGCTTCGCGTCGGGCGATCAGCGCGTCGGCATGCGCGCGGCCGAGCGGCTCGGTCGCGATGATGTAGGACGCGATCGGCGCGATGCGCGCGGCGGTCGCGGCCGGCAGCACGCCGCCGGGGCCCGCATTGCAGCACGACACGACGAAGCGGCAGCGCACTTCGCCGGATGGCGTGCGCACGACCGGCCGCGCGCCGCGCACGACGTCGAGCGCGGGCGTGTGCGCGTACAGCGCGACGCCTTCGCGGCGCGCGGCATCGGCGAGGCCGAGGCAATACTTGAGCGGATGCAGGTGGCCCGACAGCGGGTCGTGCACGCCGGCCAGATAACGCGTCGACGCAATGCGCGCGTGGATCTCGCCGGTATCGAGCCACGCGAGCGACGGGTGGCCCCAGCGCGACGTCGCGGCATTCATCCACGCGCGCAGGTCGTCCACGCGGCGCGGCTTCGTCGCGACGGTCAGGTAGCCGCGCGTGAAGTCGCAGTCGATCCCGTAGCGCGCGATGCGCTCGGCGATCAGCGCGACGCCGTCGAGCGACAGCGACCACGCGGCGCGCGCACCGTCGGCGCCGAGCTGTTTCTCGATCACCTCGTCTTTCGCGAAGCCGGTGATCGCCTGGCCGCCGTTGCGGCCCGACGCGCCCCAGCCGGGCCGGTGCGCATCGATCACCGCGACCGACAGCCCGCGCGTGCGGCAGTCGAGCGCCGTCGACAGGCCCGCGAAACCGGCGCCGATCACGCAGACGTCGACGTCGATCGCATCCTCGAGGATCGGATCGTCGGCCACGGGTCGTGTGGCCGTGGCTTCGTAATACGAGTCGCGCGCGAGCGCCTCGGCGCGGCGGGTGAAAGACTGCGTCATGAAACTGACTCCTCGACAAGGCTGCGAACGGCGCGCAGCCGGAAAACGGCGCGGGACGCCGTGCGTGCGGCACGGCGCCCCGCGCGTGCTGCATCAGAACGAATAGATGAACTGCGTCGCGAGCAGGTCGTTGGACTTGCCGTACGACCCGTCGTTGCGCAGGAACACCTTGTTGTTCGCCCAGTCGTGCCGGTATTCGACCTTCACGGTGATCTGCTGGGTCGGATAGAACAGCAGGTCGAGCGCGACGTCCTGGCGCACCGCGCCCTTGCACTCGAAGCCCAGGCCGCCGCCGGCCTTCGACTGCGCGAGGCAGTCCGCATCGACGCCGAAGCCGTTGCTCGGGTCCATCCCGTTGCCGTTCAGCGCGATGCCGCCGCCGCCGCCGCCGTTCTTCGAGTTCGCGAGCAGGTCGTAGCGCAGCGTCACGCCCATGCGGCCGACCACCGGTGCGTTGAACTTGCGGTGCGCGAGCAGCGACAGCCCGTACCACTGCGCGAGCCCGCCGTTGAACGCGGCATGCTGCTGCCGGCCGTAGTCGACTTCGGCGTTGTACTGAATATCGGCGAGCGTGTAGGTCGCGTCGAGTTCGCCGAAGAAGAACGAACCGTACCCGCTCGGCGCCGCGCCGCCCGGGCCGTAGTGGACGACGCCGTCCGAATCGATCGCACTCGACAGCGTCTGCCGCCCGATGTTGAACGAGCCGCCGAGATCGAGCGCGCTCGACCACGTGTAGTCCGCGCGCGCGGTGAAGGTCGGCACCTTGTTGCTCGTGGTGATCGGGTCGCCGAGCGCATTGGTGCCCGTCTGCGTGACCGAACCGTAGGTGCGGTACTGCTCGTTGCCGAGGAAGAACTTCCACGCCCAGGCGCCCTTCGTGTAGTTCGCGCCGACACCGACGTAGCTGCCCGGATCGGAGAAATCGTACAGCAGGTTGTGCGTGAGCGTGAGCATCTGGTTCGACTGCTGCACTTCGTAGCCGCCGAAGCTCGGGATCAAACCGGCGACGAGCGTCGTTTCCGCGGTGATCGGCACGTTGATGACCGCGGTGTTCAGCAGGTTGTCGGTGATCGAGCCGCGCGAGTTCTGCAGCAGCGTGATGCCGTTGCCGCGGTTCGGCATCAGCGTGATTTCGGCCGACGGCGCCATCGGGCCGACGCCGAACGTCTTCTTGATGTCGAGGTAGAGGTCGCCGAACGTGCTGTTGAAGTAGTTGTACGCGTTCTCGTGGTTCGCGAACAGGAACGACGACGTGCCGGCCGCGCGGTTGTAGATGTAGGTCGGATCGATGTAGCCGGTGACCGACAGGCCGGCGAGCGGGCCCGTGGTGGCCGCGTCGGTCAGCGAGTCGACCTTCAGCTGCTGGTTCGCGATCTGCTGCTTCATTTCGCTGACCTCGTCGTTGGTCAGCGTGGCGCGTGCGCGGCCGTAATCCGGCGAGCCCGGATCGGCGGCGACCGCGACCGCGTTGCCGCCGCCGGCCATGCCGCCGCTCGCGCCGCCCTGCTTCGCGGCGAGTTGCGCCTGCATCGCCTTCATCTGTTTCTGCAGCGCCGCGACCTGCGCCTGCAGCGCCTTGATTTCGGCGGAGGTGGAACCGGCCAGCGCGACGCCCGGCAACGCGCCGGCCACCAGCAGGCAGATCAGTTTCTTCTTCATTGCGGATTCTCCTAGTCGTGCGCCTGTCAAAACGGGATCGAATCGCGCCCCCCCCCGGGGCGGCGCGTCATGCTTGTCTGCACTGCTTGTTATCGTTGAAGGAGTCGAGCGTTCACGCCATCGCGAACGCGGCCTTCAAGTCGGCCATCCGGCGCCGCTCGCGCGCGATCATCATCCGGTTCACGACGATCACGCCGATCGTCACGGCCGTGATGAACAGCGTCGCCAGCGCATTCATCTCGGGGTTCAAGCCCAGGCGCACGCGCGAGAACACCACCAGCGGCAGCGTCGTCGAGCCCGGCCCGGACAGAAACGCCGACAGCACCAGATCGTCGATCGACAACGTGAACGACAGCAGCCACCCCGACAGCAGCGCCTGCGAGATCAGCGGCAGCGTCACCACGAAGAACACCTTCAGCGGCGTCGCGCCGAGATCGAGCGCGGCCTCCTCGAGCGACTTGTTCATCTCCTTCACGCGCGACTGCACGATGATCGCCACGTACGACACGCACAACATCACGTGGCCGATCCAGATCGTCGCCATCCCGCGCCCCTTCGGCCAGCCGAACATCTGCTCCAGCGCGACGAACAGCAGCAGCAGCGAGATCCCCTGGATCACCTCCGGAATCACCAGCGGCGCGTTGATCATCCCCGTGTACAGCGTGAAGCCCTTGAAGCGGCCGAAGCGCGCGAGCACGAAGCCGGCCCACGTGCCGATCACGACCGACGCGGTGGCCGTCAACAGGCCGATCTTCAGCGACAGCCACGCGGCGGTCAGCAGCTCGTCGTCGTCCAGCAGCGCCGCGTACCACTTCAGCGAGAAGCCCGACCACACCGTCACCAGCTTCGATTCGTTGAACGAATACACGACGAGGCTGATGATCGGGATGTACAGGAACAGGAAGCCGAAGGCGAGAACGCCCGTCGACAGCGGTTTGCTCGGCTTGATCATTTCGCGTCCTCCAGTTCCTTGACCTGGTAGTACTGGAACAGCGCCATCGGCACCAGCAACAGCAGCACCATCGCGACCGTCACCGCGGACGCCATCGGCCAGTCCATGTTGTTGAAGAATTCATCCCACATCACGCGGCCGATCATCAGCGTGTCGGCGCCGCCGAGCAGTTCGGGAATCACGTACTCGCCGACCGCCGGGATGAACACCAGCAGGCTGCCGGCGATGATCCCGTTCTTCGACAGCGGCAGCGTGATGCGCGTGAACGCGACCCACGGTTTCGCGCCCAGGTCGTACGCGGCTTCGAGCAGCGTCAGGTCCATCTTCACGAGGTGCGCATAGAGCGGCATCACCATGAACGGCAGGTACGAATAGACCATTCCGATGTAGACGCCCGCATCGCTGTGATAGAGCCGCAGCGGCGTGTGGATGATGCCGAGCGCGATCAGCGTGTGGTTCAGCAGGCCGTCGTCCTTCAGGATGCCGATCCATGCGTACACGCGGATCAGGAACGACGTCCAGAACGGCAGCATCACGGCCATCATCAGCACGTTGCGGCGGTTCGGCTCCGAGCGCGCGATGTAGTACGCCATCGGATAGCCGATCAGCAAACACAGCACTGTCGACACGGCAGCCATCTTCAGCGAGCTGAGGTAGGTCGCGATGTACAGGTCGTCCTGCAGCAGGAACGCGTAGTGCGACAGCTGCAGCGCGAAGTGCACGACGCCGTCCTTGAACTCGACGAGCGACGTGTACGGCGGGATGCCCATCACCTGGTCGGCGAAGCTGATCTTCAGCACCAGCACGAACGGCAGCGCGAAGAACACGGCCAGCCACAGGAACGGCACGCCGATCGCGACGGTGCGGCCCGACGGCAGCAAGCGCGACAGCGCGGCGAAGCGGCGGCGGCGGGCGTGACCCGCGCCGGTGCGTGCGGCGCCGGTCGACACCGGCGCGGAAGGCGTGGAAGCGGAGGTTCTCATCGTCGCGTCCTCATTGCGTCAGCACGACGCCGCTGGCCGGCGACCACGACACGAACACGTCGTCGTTCCACGCGGGCGCGCCGTCGTTCATCAGGTGCGAGCTCGACAGATTCGACACCACCGTCTTGCCGCTCGGCAGACGCACGTGGTACAGCGAGTAGCTGCCCATGTACGCGATGTCGGTCACCACGCCGCGCGCCCAGTTGTGCCGCGCGCCCGGCTTCTCGCGCGACACGTGCACGCGCTCCGGGCGCACCGAGATGCCGACCGGCATCCCGAGCGGGCCGGTCACGCCGTGGCTCACGTACATGCGGTTCTCGAGATCGTCGCTTTCGACGAAGATGTGATCGGGCTCGTCCTCGACCACGCGCCCCTCGAACAGGTTGGTCGAGCCGATGAATTCGGCCGAGAAGCGGCTGTTCGGGTATTCGTACACTTCGCCGGGCGAGCCGATCTGCACGATCTTGCCTTCGCTCATCACCGCGAGGCGGCTCGCCATCGTCATCGCCTCTTCCTGGTCGTGCGTGACCATCACGCAGGTCACGTCGACCTTCTCGATGATGTTCACCAGTTCGAGCTGGGTTTTCTGGCGGATCTTCTTGTCGAGTGCGGACATCGGCTCGTCGAGCAGCAGCAGCTTCGGGCGCTTCACCAGCGAGCGGGCGAGCGCGACGCGCTGCTGCTGGCCGCCCGACAGCTGATGCGGCTTGCGCTTCGCGTACTTGGTCATCTGCACGAGCGCGAGCGCATCGGCCACGCGTTCCCTGATCTCGTTTTTCGGCGTGCCTTCCTGCTTCAGGCCGAACGCGACGTTCGATTCGACCGTCATGTGCGGGAACAGCGCATACGACTGGAACATCATGTTGACCGGGCGGCGGTACGGCGGCAGCGACGCGAGGTCCTCGCCGTCGACGAAGATCTTGCCGGAGGTCGCCGTTTCCAGCCCGGCGAGCATGCGCAGCAGCGTGGACTTGCCGCAGCCCGAACTGCCGAGCAGCGCGAACAGCTCGTTCTTCGCGATCGTCAGGTTCACGTTGTCGACGGCCGTGCTGTCGCCGAATTTCTTCACGACGTTTTCGATGCGCACGAACGCATCGTTTTGCGTACGGGGTGCGGCGGCAGGTTGGGTCTGGCGTGCAGCAGCGGAAGAGGGTATCGATTGCATGGGAGTCACCATTCGTTCTTCACGGATTGCAGGCGTGAGCGTCCCCACGCGAGGCGCGCAACGCGACTCGCGAGCAACGGCTCGTGCCGGATGGAACAGCGCGCGTGGCGCGCGGGCGGACGGAGGTCCGCGAATGTCAGGCGGGCAGGCGGACCGCGATGCCTGCGCCGCCGTGAGGCATCGCGATCAGTGGCCCGTCTTCAATTGGGCCCACAGACGGTTCTCGAGGCGCAGGATCTCGGCCGGCATCGGCTTCATCAGCACCATCTTCTTCAGCACGTCTTCGGGCGGATAGACGGTCTGGTCCTGCGCGACGGCCGGCGTGACGAACTGATGCGCGGCTTTGTTCGCGGTCGGGTAGAACACCGTGTTGGTGATCGCCGCGTTGACCTTCGGGTCGGAAATGTAGTTGATCCACTTCAGCGCGGCCTCGGGGTGCGGTGCATCCTTCGGGATCACCATCACGTCGAACCACAGCAGGCCGCCTTCCTTCGGATTCGAGAACTTGATGTCGTACGAACGCTTCGCTTCGGCCGAGCGGCGGTGCGCGATGCCGACGTCGCCCGACCAGCCGAGCACGACGCATACGTCGTTGTTCGCGAGGTCGTTGATGTAGCCGGACGAGTTGAACTGGGTGATGTACGGGCGGACTTTCTTCAGGACTTCGAACGCAGCCTGGTAGTCGCCGGGGTTCTTGCTGTTCGGGTCCTTGCCCATGTACTGCAGCGTGGCAGCGAACACGTCGACGGCCTGGTCGAGGAACGACACGCCGCAGCTCTTCAGCTTCTCCATGTTGGCCGGATCGAACACCAGCGCCCAGCTGTCGACCGGCGCCTTGTCGCCGAGCGCCTTCTTCACCGCCTGTGCGTTGTAGCCGATGCCGTCCGTGCCGTACGCCCAGGGCACCCCGTACTGGTTGCCCGGATCGGCATCCGAGATCATCTTCATCAGCAGCGGGTCGAGGTTCGCGAGGTTCGGAATCTTCGACTTGTCGAGCTTCTGGTACACGCCGGCCTGGATCTGCTTGGCCATGTAGTTCGACGTCGGCACGACGATGTCGTAGCCGGAGCTGCCGGCCAGCAGCTTCGCCTGAAGCGTGTCGTCGCTGTCGTAGTTGTCGTACTTGACGTGAATACCCGTCTGCTTCTGGAAGTTCGGGATCGTGTCCGGCGCGATGTAGTCGGACCAGTTGTAGACGTTCAGGTCCTCGGCATGAGCCGACGGACTGGCGACCGACGTGAACGCGGCCACCGCGGCAAGGGCCGCGATGGAACAGGCTTGGCGAAGTAAGCAGGCACGCATGGTGGAATTCCCTTGGGTGATGGCGGCGTGCGGCGCCCGCCGCACGCCTGTAGGCAAAACCGTTACGAAATACCCAGTTGCTGGGCGGTGGCATCGACGGCCTTCTTTGCCTTCGACACGAGTTCATCGATTTCCTGGCGCGAGATCACGAGCGGCGGCGACAGCAGCATCCGGTCGCCGGTCGCCCGCATGATCAGGTTGCCGTTGAAGCAGAAGTCGCGGCAGATCGTGCCGACGTCGCCGCCGTTCGCGAAGCGGCGGCGTTCGGCCGGCGCTTCGGCCAGTTGCAGGCTCGCGACCATCCCGTGCCCGTGCACTTCGCCGACGATCGGATGACGCGCGAAGGTTTCGCGCATCAGCGCCTGGAAGTACGGGCCGGTGTCGGTCTTCACGCGCTCGACGATCCCCTCGTCGCGCAGCAGCTTCAGGTTCGCGACCGCGACGGCCGCCGCCACCGG